>JBEKLU010000263.1:0-4047 GCA_050010035.1 Roseiarcus sp. | reverse complement strand
AGATCGGCCTGGATGGCGCCGATCAGCGTCGGCGCCTTCATCGCCGTGATGAGGTGATTGAAGAAGCGCTGCTTGGCGCTCTCGAAGCTTGAGCGCGCCGCCGACTTGGCCTGCCGGTTCAACGTGCCCGATTCGCCCGTGACGTTTGCGGCCTCCAAGGCGGCGTTGAGATTGTTGTGAATGACGGCGAAGGCGCCGGCATAGGCGTCGTAGATCCCGATTTGCTCGTCCGTGAGCTGATGCTCGAGCATATCGTATTGGACGCCGTGATACGAAAGCGAGCGGGCGGTGTAGAGGCCCAGCGCCTTCAGATCGCGCGCGAGGACCTCCATGGCGGCGACGCCGCCCGCCTCGATCGCCTCGACGAACTCGGCGCGATTGGCGAAGGGGAAGGTATCATCGCCCCAGAGGCCGAGTCGCTGGGCATAGGCGAGATTCTCGACGGTCGTGGCGCCCGTCGCCGAGACATAGAGGATGCGGGCGTCGGCGAGAGCGTGCTGGAGCCGCAGACCCGCCCTGCCCTGTTGGGAAGCCTGCCCTGTTGGGAAGCCTCCTGGTCGCCGCGCTCGCCCTTGCCCCCCGCCGCGTTCTGCATGGCGTGGCTTTCGTCGAAGACGATCACGCCATCGAAGTCGGCGCCGAGCCAGTCGACGATTTGGCTCACGCGCGAGCCCTGATCGCCGCGCGCTTCCGAGCGAAGCGTCGCATAGGTCGTGAAGAGAATGCCCTCTTGGAGACGGACAGGCGTTCCCGGCCGAAAGCGGGAGAGCGGCGTCACCAGGAGCCGCTCCTGGCCGAGGGCGGACCAATCGCGCTGGGCGTCCTCGATCAGCTTGTCGGATTTGCTCACCCAAACCGCACGCCGGCGACCCTTCAGCCAGTTGTCGAGAACGATCCCGGCGACCTGACGGCCCTTGCCGGCGCCAGTGCCGTCGCCCAGAAACCAGCCGCGGCGGAAGCGGACGGCATTTTCGGCCGTCTCCGCGGCGGCGGAGAGATTGTCGAAAGTCTCGTCGACGATCCACGCGCCCTGGAGGTGCGAGGCATGAGCTTCGCCGGCATAGATCACACTCTCGATCTGAGCGTCGGAGAGGAGGCCTGACGTGACGAGATCGGCAGGCAGATGCGGGCGATAGGTCGGCTTGGGTGGCGCCACGGACGCCATGGCCGCGGACTGCACGAGGCGGGTGGGATGGGGCAGCGCGCCGGGAATGCGGATCGATTGCAGTTGGTATTCGTCATAGAGCGCGGCCGTGAGATCCCCGGCAGCGGGCGTCCAGTCAATGATTTCATAGGGTAGTTCGACAGCGGGCGCAGTGGCGACGCGGATTCGCGCCCCGGGGACGCCGATTGGCGCTCCGGGAATGCAGGTCCTCGACGCCGCGCGCTGGGGCGCTGCCGCAATCCGAGAGGTCATGACTCCAGGGCGGTCCGCAAGCGGCAACCTTGGCGGCATGTGTGCGACGACCAGGGCGAGCAGTGAAGCGGCGTCGGCCGCGAGGCCCGATGACGCCGCGAAAACGTTGGGGTCGTCGGCGGGAACTTTGTCGATCACCGTAAGGCGCGTATCGACTGTGGTTCCATGGCGGGCGTAGACGGCGCCATCGATCGCGGCGGTGAAGACGAGGCGGCCCTGCTCCTGCAAGCGGACGAATGCGCTCTTCCAGGTCGGATTGTCAGGCGCGAAGCCGGCGCCGGTGATGGCGACGAGGCGGCCGCGGGGACGCAACCGCGCGAGCGCCGAGGCGATATGGCGGAGCGCCGCATCGGGCATGGCGCGATCGACATGGGCGAGCGCCGAGAAGGGCGGGTTCATCAGCACGACGGTCGGCGCTATCGCAATATCCAGGCGATCGTGGATCTGCACGGCGTCGAAACGGCTGACGCGCGCGTTGGGAAAGAGCAAGGCGAGAAGGGTGGCTCGGGTCTCCGCGAATTCGTTGAGGCACAGCGACGCTCCCACGAGCTCGGCGAGGATGGCGAGGAGCCCGGTTCCCGCCGACGGCTCCAGGACGAGATCGGCCGACGTCAGCGCGGCGGCGGCGCTCGCAGCGAGGCCAAGCGCGATCGGCGTCGAGAATTGCTGCAACGCCTGGCTCTCGGCGGAACGGCGCGTATGGCTCGGTAGAAGCGCCGCGATCCGGGCGAGGATCGGAAGCTGTGCCGTGGGAGACGGCGCGCGCGCGCGCAGCGCCGGAGCAATCTTACGCAGGAACAGGACGGTCGCGGCCTCGCAAACGTCGTAGGCCGTCTTCCAATCCCAGGCGCCATCGGCGTCGGAACCGCCGAAGGCGTTCTCCATTGCAACGCGCAACAGGACGGCGTCGATGCGCTGGCCGCGCTCGAGATGCAGGAGGATCTGTTGGGCGGCAGCGAGGATCGCTGAAGACTTGGCGGGCGTACGGAAGGGCGCCGACGCCGCGAGCGCGGCGCCGGGGGGAACCGAGATATTCATTGGGGATGTCCTTGGATGAGGGATGAGAAGCAACCGCCGATCGAAGCGACGTCGGCGGTCAATGCGGAAAGGCCGGGTCAGCGATGCCGCTCAGCGCTGGGGATGCTCGCGGCGCCAGCCGAGAAAAGAGCTCGGGCCGTCGTAGGCGGCGTGACGCGTGGGATCGATCACGAAGCCGAACGGGCCGATCTCATATTCCTGAGGGAACGAGATAGCGCCGCTCGTTTCGAGAACTACGATCGCCGCCGAGCGTGGCGACGCATTCGACGAAGCCAGGACGCTGGGTGGAATTGATCGCGGAGATGACGATCCAGTCGGCGGCGTGATCACTTCGAAACTGGCGCTCGTCCTTAACCCGGGATTGCCCGGGCCCGAGTACGACGCCATGGATGCGCTCGTAGGCGTCGGGCTCGGAATGGCGCAGCGACTCGTCGGCGCAGGCGCGCTCGTAGGACGTAAACATCTCCGGAAACGCCGCGGCGACCTTCGCCCATTCGGAATCCTCTTCGTACCAGCCGTCGGCGTTGCGCCAGGCCTCATCGACGAGGACGTTGCGCACGGGATTGAGATGAAAGCCGCCGTGGTCGGCGGTCGAATGCGAGACGACGCCATCCGCATAAAGCCGCGAATGTTGCGCGGTTCCCCATGGGGTCTCGGCATGGCCCCTGATGTCGCGGCGGGCAAGGCCGGCGAGCTGCCGGCGATGCTCCGCCCGCTCCTCCACATAGGCGCGAAACCCAGCCTCGCCATCGACGAGACGACTGAGGCCGTAGAAGTCCTGTCGCGTCCAGCGCTCAGGGGGCTTTTCCAAACCTGAGGAATAGGCGACGCGAAAGCTTTGATCGCCAGCGGGGAGCGCGAGGAAGGCGAGGTTGGCGACGCGGCCCGCCAATCTTCCCTCATGGGTGCGATGGAACGAGGCCTCGGTGGATTGAGAGGACATGATACTTCTCCTTAAAACGCGAAAACCCGACGCGAGCGCCGGGCGGGGATCGGGATGGGTCGAAGCGAAAGAGCCGGGCGGCTCATGCCGCCCGGGCGTGGACTACTCGGCCGCGGCGGCGAAGCGCTGCTGCTCGTCGGGCTTGGGCTCATCGGGCTCGAAGTTGACGGCCTCGGCCGCATCGCCGGCGAGGAAGGCGGGCAGCTCGTCGGTCTCAGCCGCATCGGCCTGGGATTGCGGCGCGGAATCGACGTCGACCAGCCGCAGAATCTCGGGAAGCCAACCCGTATCGGCGAGCATGCGCTCGGCTTCGCGGGCCATATCCGCCTTCTTCAAATGCTCCATCAATTGGGCCCCCTGGTCCCCCTTGGCTTCGCGCACGGCTTCAAGGATCCGGACCTTCGGCACGCGGGCGAGATAGTTCTCGGCGGTGGGACGCCAGCCCGCCACGGACATGTCGAGTTGGACGGCGCGCGCGAGTTCGTCGCCATGCGCCACCGCGCCCTTGCGGGGATCATGCGCTTGGCTGACGACGTTGATCGTCAACGACGCGCAATGCGCGAAGAGCGCCTCCGTCTCTTGGGTATCGTGCAAGCCGATAAGCGCGGGCCACAAGTCCCCGCTCTCCTTCGGCAGGCGCTGGATCCAG
>JBEKLU010000262.1:0-3185 GCA_050010035.1 Roseiarcus sp. | reverse complement strand
ATCGTCGACAACGTGACGTTCTGCTGGCCGCGCTCCATACTGCTCACGTGAGCGCGATCAACGCCCATACGTACAGCGACGGCCTCTTGGCTGAGGCCGGCTTGCGTGCGAAATCGGCGAAAATTTTCTCCGAACACATGTCGAATGTCCATCCACAGGATGGACACCAATCGCGTATTATGGCGCTACGCATTATAATACGCGGAGCCCCGCCTAACCGGCGGAGCCGTCCATGCGTTCCAGGTTCGAGTTCCCGATTTGGATTGGTCCTCTATCACGGAAAGACACGAGAAGATCATGCCCGCGCCGCCGGCCCCTCCCATCGCCGACATCGCCCCGACCGAGGCCCAGCTCACGGACTATGACCGGGCGCATCTGGCGACCTATCTTCGACTGCTCGACGCGGCGTCCGAGGGCGCGCCGTGGGAGGAAGTCGCGCGCATCGTGCTTGAACTCGACCCGACGCTGGAACCCGACCGCGCGCGCCGCACCCACGAGACGCATCTGGCGCGCGCCCGTTGGCTCACCGAGCACGGCTACCGCGATCTGCTTCGCTCGCCGCTCTGACGGCGGCGAGCGGCGGCTCTGGCGTCAGTCTCCCACCAGACCCACGTTCCCGGCTTTACGCCGATCCTGAAAGCCGCCGATCCGGTTTCGGCATGGCGCGATGCCGGTTCGCGGCCTGTGAATCGCGCAACGAAGTACCCAGGTCAAACGTCTACAACCCCAGGCACCCCGTGATTCCTTGAGAGGAGACAGGTCCATGTCGAAGGAGGATTGGCGGTCGCGAGCCGCCTATCAAGACGCAGCCGCCATGGATCCCGCCGGCCTCGCCTGGGAGTTTCTGCGCCGCAACCCTGACTACCGGACCGCCTACGACACCGCCTCAGCCCAAGCCGATCACGGGACCGATGGCCCCGCCCGGCGCTGGGGGTTACGATTTCCTGGCCGACCCAAACCGGCGCGCCGCTGACGCCCCGGTCTTCTGGCGCGCCGACGAACTGGCGTCGGTCATCGTTCTGACTGCGGCACCGGCCGTCACGGGAACGCCGTCGATCTTGCTCGCGGATTTGCCGGGCGAGCTCATCCGGCGGGATGCCGAGGATGGTGCGCATCTGCTGCTCAGAGGCGACGCGATCAGCCACCAGCTGTGGCTGATCGATCCGCCGAGCGGTGCGACGCCGGTGGTGGCGCTCATCGCGCTCGACGTCACCGCGCCGCAGCGCGCCGACGCGACCTTGCGCTTTTGGAGGCACGTCGCGCATGGGCGACCCCGAACACCGCCAAGCCCACCTCATCGCATCGACCGCTTGGTCTTCGCTCTTCGCGCGCTTGACGCTCGGCTCGCCGGCGCCAGCTACCGCGCCATCGCCGAAGCACTCTTCGGCCCAGGCCGTCTCACCTCCGAACCGTGGAAGACCTCGTCCCTACGCGACACGGTCATCCGCCTGGCGCGCACCGGCCAGGCCATGACGCGCGGCGGCTACCGCAACCTTCTCGGTCCGCGCCGGCCGGATTGATCCGGCGACGCCCTAGATCGGCGTCACCATGCGGGGTGGCGAATTCGGCGCCCCCCAACTTCACCATCCCCCTACGCCGTTCTGCTTCGCCACCGTGATCGCCAACGGCCGCCGATACCCGGCAGCCATCCTCGGCATCACGGAGGTCGCTCATGTCCGCCGCACTCTCCCAACTCCCGCCGCGCTATCTTCGCACGCCAGAAGCCGCCCGATTCCTTGGCCTCTCTGGGCGCACGCTCGAGAAGCACCGCATCTATGGCACCGGCCCGCGCTACTCCAAGCTCGGAGGCCGCGTCGTCTACCGGCTCGACGACCTGCAGGCATGGGTCGAACTCGGCGCCAGAGCATCGACCTCTGATCCGGGCGTCGGCCAAGTGCTTCCCGCCAAGCGCCACTCTTCCATCACGCCGGCCCCCGCCGGCCAAGCCCGACGCTGAGCCCCGCCGGTCATGTCCGTGCGCCATCGCACCCGCTCCGAACGCGAGCAACTGGAACTCTTCCGGGCTCTACCCGGCGACCTTGCGCCGAGGGACGCGCAGGATCTCATGGCCTATCCGTTCTTCAGCCTCGCAAAGACCCATCGCACGACGCCGATCGATTTCCGCATGAACGAGATCGCCATCCGCGTCGAGGCCGTGCCCGAACACGGCATGGCGACCATCTGGGATGCCGACGTGCTGATCACCATCTGGGACGCTGACGTGCTGATCTGGGCCGCCAGCCAGATCGTCGAAGCGCGCGACGCCGGCCTGCGCACCTCGCGCCTGATGGCGGCGACGCCGCGCGAAATCCTGACCTTCACCGGGCGCGGCACGGGTGCGCGTGACTATCACCGGCTGAAGGCGGCGCTGGATCGATTGCAATCGACGACGGTGGCGACCTCGCTGCGCCAGGTCAGCGAGCGGCGCATGCACCGCTTTTCCTGGATCAACGAATGGACCGAGCGCGCCGATGCGCACGGCAATGCCGATGGCATCGATCTCATCGTGCCGGATTGGTTCTATCGAGCGGTCCTCGACGACGCGCTCGTGCTCACCATCGACCCTGCGTATTTCAGCCTGACCGGCGGCCTGGAACGCTGGCTCTATCGTCTGGTCCGCAAGCACGCCGGCCGCCAGCGGGGCGGCTGGCGGTTCGATTTTCGCCACCTCCACGTCAAGTCCGCGAGTCTGTCGCCGTTCAAGCGGTTCGCGTTCGAACTGCGCGACATCGCACGCAGGCAACCGCTACCGGGCTATCGCCTCGTCGTCGAACGCGAGGCCGGCGGACGCGAATTGCTGGCGTTCACGCAGACGAAGTTATCCACAGACCCCTGTGGACAACCTGTGGAAGCACACGTGCTATCGGGAACCAATGGGCACGTGCCATCAGGAACCGGACCCACGTGCTATCAGGAACCCAAACAGGCAAATTCACTTGGCAGATCAATCGGTTCCGAGCCGCCTAACTTAGAGTCTAACCTACAAGAATCTAACTCTTCTATTGTTGGCCATCGCCGTGATCGGTGGAAAACTGGCAGGAGCGCCCGATGATCATGGCGCTCCTCAACCAGAAGGGCGGCGTCGGCAAGACGACTCTCGCCCTGCATCTCGCCGGCGAATGGGCCCGGAAAGGGAAAAGAGTCACCCTGATCGACGCCGATCCGCAAGGCTCGGCGCTCGACTG
>JBEKLU010000261.1:0-2500 GCA_050010035.1 Roseiarcus sp. | reverse complement strand
TCCTTTCAAGTTGAAGGGAACTCCATGCTCAAGGCGCAGCCGCGCCTCGCTCAAGACGCTAGGGAAAACAAGCTACCCTGCCCACAGGGGCAATCCCGCGAAGCGGGTTCGTGCTTGGGCGCGAGGCGGCCGTTCCGCGCGCGGTGTCCAAGAGTCCGCCATTCGCCTGAAGCGGACTTTTCCACGCGAGTCGGCTTCCGCGCCGGCGGCCGCGGGCGACGCTGTTCCGTCGAGCTTGCAAGGCTATTCCAACGACATAGGCGTTCGCACCCTCTCCTCAGCGGCGGGTCGTTCTCAGGGATAGACTCAAAGGTCGCCACGCGCCGGTTCTTCCGGGCGCAACCAACTCAGGCGACCCGGGGCCGGAAGGCGACGGTTCGTCGCTGTGGGGCGCGGGGAATCCGCTCAAAGGAGCTCGGGGCGATACTCGAAATGCATCGTGTCGAAATGGCCCCACTTGCCGCCCCAAATGAAGCCGTGCTTCTCGAAAATCGCGACGATCTCGGCTGGGATCCGGTTGCGATAGCCGCCTTTGCTCCACAGCCAGTAGTCGGCGTACTTGGTGTTGAGGTCGATCGCCGCGCCCCAGGCGTGCATGCTGCGGGTTCCCGTGTCCTGAACGGCGCGGCAGTTGTAAGTCCCGGCGCTAGGGAAGGCGTATTTCTTCAGTTCGGGCCTCAGGGCGTCGATCTCCTCGGAAACGGCGCGCAGTTTGTCGGCGACGTCATTGACCGAAGTGATCATGACGCTTCCGCCGCCGGAGTTCGGCAGCCACGCCACCTTGACTAGTTTCTTAGCCACCTCGCCCTTCGAGCAGTCGCCGTACATCTTGTTGAAGAACGCGACGTTGCGGAAACGTCCCGGATCGTCTTGCGGACCCGGTGGCGACATCAACGGGCCCTTCAGATAGGGCAACTCCAGCTGGTCGAGAATCGAGGCGTGACGCAGCTTCTCTTCAAAACTTTTGTCGGGCTTGCGGTCCGAGACCGTCATGACCGCGCCGTCCTTCCAGCGGATGGACGACGCGTCGTGGCTGGCGAGAAAGGCCGGATAGGACCTGACGAGGCGGTCCAGCGCGTCCTGTTGGGCGAGCGCCGAACCCGAATGCAAGGCGATCAGCGCCACCACCGCGGCGAGCGTCCGCCTAGCGTTCTTCGTCCTCATGGCTATGCTCCCAATCGCCCGGCGCGCAGAACGCGCACGCCGCGGCCGCCCCGTGTTCGCGAGACCGACAGCGCAGGTCAAGCAGCCTCCGCGCCGCTCGCGCATCTGCAAAATTCCATGACGCGATTCTGTTCCCAGTGTGAACAGGGTCGACGTCCTGATCTCGCTCGTTTGGCGGCGATAGAACCTGAAATGGCCGATCAACGCGCCGGCAAATCAGGGAGCAGCGGATCGCCTTCGCATATCGGTTCGAGATTGGTCAGGCCATAGTCGCGCGCGATGTCGGTGAGATCGTGATCGGGCAGCCAAGCGCAGGCGATCCGGAAGATGTTGCCTTTGGGGATGGAGGAGATGTCCCAGATGCGGGCGGTATTGTCGCGTGAGGCGGTGACGACGCGCGTCCCGTCCGGCGAGAAAGCCGCGCTTAGAACCACATCGTCGTGGCCGTGCAGGACGCTGATCTCCTTACCCGTCGTCGCATCGCATATCCAAGTCACGCTAGCGCAGTTCCCGGAGTTCTTCCACCGATACGTCCATGTGGTATGCCACTTTGAAAAGCATTCCTTCCTGACGTTTCGATCGGGCTGTAGTGAGCGATCGCCGCGACGCGGCGAGCATGGACGCCTTGGATGGCGGGCCCGCCCGATGCAGACCGGCCGCCGGGGAGACTCGGCGGCCGTTCTTGCGTTGCCGTCATTCGACAAAAAAGGCGGTCGCAAAGATGGGGACCCCGCGACCGCCGAGACGCGAGAGCCGGTCGGGCTGGGGGAGGAAAGGGACCGGCGCTCGGTAGGTCATTGAATACAACAAACTGAATTCGCGTGAAAGGCTCGGAACCTACCAACTTCACGTTAGGGTTGCCGTTTCGCTTAAGGCCTCAATCCTACCGTCCCTTAAACGCAGCGTTCGCTGCTCACAGCTTGTAGCCAAACTGCCGCAGCAGATTCTTCCGCCACGCGACGTCGTCCTCGCCCTCGATCCCCTTCGGAGAAAGCCCGTCGATTACGCCCAGCAATCCTCTTCCCTGGTCGGTCTCGGCCACGACCACCTCGACCGGATTCGCAGTCGCGCAGAAGATCCGGCATACCTCCGGAACCATCTTAATCGCGTTCAGGACGTTGACCGGGTAATAGCCTTCGCCAAGGAACACGATGAAGCAATGCCCAGCGCCGAGCGCCATCGCGTTCTTCTGAGCAAGCTGAACCATCGCGGCATCGGTGCCGGAGCTCCGCACCAGGCATTTGCCGGACGCCTCGCAGAAGGCGAGCCCAAACTTGATTCCCGGCACGGCGCCGACCAGGGTCTCGTGGATGTCTTCGACGGACTTGATGAAATG
>JBEKLU010000260.1:0-2569 GCA_050010035.1 Roseiarcus sp. | reverse complement strand
TCCTTGGCGCACGGAGGCAAGGACCGTCATCCCTTTCCCGTTCCGATCCGCGTCTACGATCAGACCATCCAGGCGCTGAAGTCGGCGGTTCGAAAGGCCAAGCTGGGTCGTGACGAGGAAGCGGGAGCGCTGAAGCGCCTCGACGATCAAGCGCGCCGGCTCGAGAACCACGTCTCCGGTCCCTCAGTGGAGACGTTCATCGCGCAAGAGCGGCGAAACTCGCATGCGTATGGCGGCCGGAGCGTTTTCGGATGGGAACAAGCCGAGGAGCAGGACTTGGTCGGCGCCAATTTGAAAGACAA
This sequence comes from Roseiarcus sp., assembly GCA_050010035.1. GTDB lineage: Bacteria > Pseudomonadota > Alphaproteobacteria > Rhizobiales > Beijerinckiaceae > Roseiarcus. The sequence goes on along the minus strand of JBEKLU010000260.1, from coordinate 2,267 downwards.
AACCACGCCGCGGCGCCTTGCCTAGGGGGTGGAGCCGTTGGTCCGCCTGCTTCGGGCGATAACGGCCCCAGGCAGCCGGCTGCAAACGGATCGACCGCGTGTTGCGCACGGCCTTGCTGGATCGTCATCGCACGCTACGCGATCGCTAGATCTCCGATTTCTTGGCGGGGCGTCGGCACCGCGGGGTCCGGCCGGACTTTGCCTCCTTGCCAGGCCCCATGGCCTCGACAAACCGCCGAAGCAACGCCATGGGGGCCACGCCGAACGCACGGGCCAGGGCGACAAATTCAATGACGTCGATGCGCCGCTCGCCGTTCTCGTATTTGGCGACGAAAGACTGCGGTCGGCGCAGCTTGTCGGCCAGCGCTTGCTGGGTCAGGCCAGCGTCCTTGCGCGCCCTGCGCAGGAGCTCGAGGAACAGATATTGTTCGGACGACCGGAGGGTCTTGGGCATGCGTCGGACGGGTCGGAGGCGACGCAGGACGAAATAATCCGGATTCAGGATTCTCCCATAAAAGGATTATTGGCTGTCGATCTCCATTCTCGCCGCAGGCGGAGGCCTCCTCTTGTCCTCGACTTCCACGCCGAGCGGAGCGATTTGGGTCGCCGACGGCGCGGACGCAGGTTTCGAAACGCGAGAATGCGAGCGCCGCGAATGCGGAACAGGGATTGACGGACATGAACGTGGGAACCGGAGTATTCGTGTTGACCGAGGCGAGCGCCCTCGTACCCATGCAGGCGGCGAGCTTCGCCTCGGAAGACGACTTCCAGGACCTCTTGGCGCGTTTTCCCGCGCTTCTTGCGGGCGATCAGATGGATAGCGCCAACCCGCGCCGGTTCATGCTGGTCGATCGCGAGCAACCGATCGCATGCGAGCCGGGCGGGGCAGGGCGCTGGTCGCTCGATCACCTTTTCTTGGATCAGGACGGCGTCCCGACGCTGGTCGAAGTTAAACGGGGGACCGACACGCGGATCCGCCGGGAAGTGGTCGGGCAGATGCTCGACTACGCCGCAAACGCGATCCTGCACTGGCCCGCCGAGGAATTGCGCGGGCGCTTCGAGCGTCGTTGCGAGTGAGCGGGTAAGAACGCGGCCGACGTCTTGCGCGACGAGCTTGGCGTCGATCCGGATTGCGACGCCTTCTGGGCGAAGGTGAAGAGCAACTTGCAGGCCGGGCGCATTCGCATGCTGTTTGTCGCCGACCACATTCCCCCGGAACTGCGCAAGGTCGTCGAGTTCATGAACGTCCAGATGCGCCCGGCGGAAGTCCTTGCCGTCGAGCTGCGCCAGTACCAGGGCGGGGGCCTGCGCACGCTGGCGCCGATCGTGCTCGGCCAGACCCAGGAGGCGATCGAGCAAAAGGCGGGCGCGAGCGCCAAGCCGCGACGCCTTTGGGATGAGCCGCGCATACTCGAAGCCTTGTCGGCCGCCGGCGATCCGGCGGTGGCGGCGACGGCGATGGCGATGGCGCTGCTAGCCTGGATCCGGGCGAAGGCTGATCGCGTGATCTTCAACGACGCGCCGACCTACGGATCAATCGCCGCGGAATTCAATGTCGGTTCTGAGGCTTGCACGCCCGTCCGGGTGTGGACCGACGGTGGCATCCCCATTTCCTTCAGCCAATTGAAGCGAACGCCGGGATTTGCCGCTCCCGCCGCCCGGCAGGAACTGATGGACAGGCTCAACGCGATCCCAGGGGTGACAATCCAGCCCGACGCGATCGAGAAACAGTCGACGATTCGCCTCGCATCGTTGTCCGCTGATCAGGGCGCAAGTTTCCTCGAGGTCATGGACTGGGTGGTGGAGAAGCTCAGGGCGGGGCCGGCTGAAAAGAGCGCGTGAACGACGAGCGACGATCGAAGCGGCTTCGCGTCGGGCGAGGCGGTGGCTCGGTATGTTCGAGCGGTGACAGGGCGCCCGGCGCACCTCTAACAAGCTTCGAGCCTCAAGGCGAAGACCGAGCCGCCTCTGCCTCGGGCCGCGTCGGCTCCGCCGCCCTGCGCGACGCGATATCGTGGAAAGTTTCCCCGGTCTCGGCGAGGACCGCGGCCTCAAGTGAGCTCCTGGCTAAATTAGTCGCATATATCAATCTATTACATTGCGCCGGGTTGGGGTCCCACATTCGTGCCGATTCAGATCCGGGACGATGGGGAGGCTGTGATCAATTGACTGCCTTCGGCCTTTCCGGGAACGCGCTCAACCGCACGGTGAGACGGTTGGAGGCGTCGAGCGCGTGGAGGAAATGCACCATAGAGTCGACTTGATCG
>JBEKLU010000259.1:0-2572 GCA_050010035.1 Roseiarcus sp. | reverse complement strand
TCGCCGTTTCTTGCTTTTCGTGACCCCGCCGCAATGTCGGCTATCTGGGAAACTGCGTCCGAGTTGAACGACAGGGGTTTTCGTCCGCCCATGTGAAGGGTTTCGGATGCCGGCGGAGCAACGACCGTTGGTGTCGCGCCGGGACAAGTCCGGCGTCCGAAAGCCTCCAAGGAACGAAACCGCGAGTCGGAAGGGCGTCGATGTGTCCGCCTGCCCCTATGGGGATTTGAGGGCCGCTGGCGTCCGTTGTCGAGTGATCGGACTGGTGATCGACGATAATTGCGACGGACAGAGCGTGGCGAAGGGCCGTTGGTGGTCGGCTATGCGATCATATTTTTCGTGGTGGCCATGTTCGCGAGTAGTGCCCAATGCATCATCGGGCGAGCGCCATCGACGCCGGCGAACGACCGGCGGCGGGAATGGAAGGCGGCGCGGCGCGGCGGTTGATGCGATGTCGATCATGACGTGTCTATCCTGATCTGGCCGGCCGAAGAGCGGCGCGGCTCGCATCCGCGTTGGAACCGCTCGACGATGATCATGCGGCCGCCGCAGCATGGGCATGGATGGTCGAGTGCGCGCGGCTCGGCTTCATCACCCTCAGTGGCGCGCTTATCTTGATCGTGTGGCGGCGAAGCGGCGAGCAATGCGCGGGCGCGTGCGATATTGTCGGCGCGGACGCTGCTGGCGAACAGGCCGTAATGGCGAATGCGGTGAAAGCCGGACGGCAGCACGTGAATGAGAAAGCGGCGAATGAACTCGCCGGTGGTGAGCCGCATGACCTTCTGCCGCGCCTGGCCATCTGCGCGGTAATCTTTGTACTTGAAGGTGACGCCGTCGCCGTCGCAGGCGATCAGGCGGCTGTTGGAGATGGCGACGCGGTGGGTGTAGCGCGCCAGATAGGCCAGAACGGTCTCGGGTCCGCCGAAGGGCGGCTTGCCATAGAGGTACCACTTGGTCTTGCGCAGCGGTGCCAGATAGGCCGCGAAGGCACGCGCGTCCTCGAGGTTGGCGTGGACGCCGAAGAACTTCAGGCGGCCGGCCTGGTGAGCCTCGACGAGCCTTTCCAGAAACAGCCGGCGGAACAGCCGCGAGAGGACGGGGACCGGCAGGAAGTATCCGGGGCGGCAGGACACCCACGTCTCGCCATCCAGGGAAATGCCGCCGCCCGGCACGATCATGTGGACGTGGGGGTGGTGGGTGAGCGCCGATCCCCACGTATGCAGCACCGAGGTCATGCCGATCCGCGCGCCCAGATGCTTGGGATCGGCGGCGATGGTGATCATCGTCTCGGCAGAAGTCTTGAACAGGAGGTCGTAGATGACGGACTTGTTGTGGTAGGCGATGTCGCCGATCGCCGCCGGCAGCGTGAAGACCACATGGTAATACGGGACGGGCAGCAACTCGGCCGCGCGCTCGGCCAGCCACGCCCGTGCCGCCGCGCCCTGGCACTTCGGGCAATGCCGGTTGCGGCAGCTGTTGTAGGCGATGACTTCGTGGGCGCAGTCCTGGCAGCGCGCGACATGGCCGCCCAGCGCTGCCGTGCGGCAGCTCTCGATCGCCGACATCACCTTCAATTGGGCGAGGCTCACGTGGCCGGCGTTGGCCTTGCGCCACGCCGGCCCGTGGTCGCGAAAAATATCCGCGACCTCCAGAACAGGACGCACCATGACCGCCGGTCGTTATGCGGGCGGCTTGTCATCTCCGGACTTCAGCGGGGTCAGGCGGTCCAGCGGGCTCATGACCTCCCTGATGGTATTGGTGGCGACGCGCGTATAGAGCGCCGTGGTATCGAGCTTGGCGTGGCCCAAGAGAACCTGGATCACGCGGATATCGATGTTCTGCTCCAGCAGGTGCGTCGCAAAACTGTGCCGCAATGTATGCGGGGAGACACGCTTGGTGATCTCGGCCATCTGGGCGGCGGCGTGGCAGGCGCGAGTGAGCTGACGCGTCGTCATCGGATTGACCGGGTTTTGACCGGGAAACAGCCAGCCTCGAGGATGCGCGATGTGCCACCAGTCGCGCAGAAGCTCGAGCAGCACCGGGGAGAGCATCGCGTGACGATCCTTGCCGCCCTTGCCGCGCTCGACGCGCAGCATCATCCGCTTGCTGTCGATATCCGAGACTTTCAGCGACACGACCTCGGAGACGCGCAGGCCGGCACCATAGGCGACGCTGAGCGCGGCCTTGTATTTGATGCCGGGCGCCGCTTCCAACAGGCGCGCGACCTCCTCGGGACTCAACACGACCGGCAGCTTGCGCGGCTGGTGCACGACCGTCAGATGCCGGGCCGCGTCGGCGCGATCGAGCGTCACGGTGAAGAAGAACCGCAGCGCCGAAACGGTGGAGTTGATCAGCGGCGTACCGGCGCCGTTCTCGGTCAGGTGCAACTGGAATTGGCGAAGGTCCTCGTTGGTCGCCGTGTCCGGCGACCGGCCGATGAACCTTGCCAAGTTTACAACGGCGCGGATGTAGTCATGCTGGGTCTTCGACGCGAAATGGCGGACACTCATGTCCTCGATCATGCGCCGGCGAAGCGGGCTGATGCTTTCTTCGGTCATGGGCTGCTCCTGTC
>JBEKLU010000258.1:0-3324 GCA_050010035.1 Roseiarcus sp. | reverse complement strand
AAAGCCGATTTTCTGCTGCCGCTGAAGGGCAATCAGCCGACGATGGAAGCGGAGGTCGGCGCCTATTTCGACACCGCGCCGGAGGGCGAACTCGTCTCGAAGACCGCCGTGGAGAAAGGCCACGGCCGCATCGAAACCCGCCTCTACACCGCCTCCAAAGAGGTCGAATGGCGTTGTCACGTTGACGCTTGTTACTTGTCAATAGCGGTGACAGCCCCTCGACCCACATGAGCAAAATCAATGGCTTGCGTTTCTCGCCGTCGAGCCAAAACAGCCAAAAAGCGCCTATACCGGCCCAACGTGACAATGCCCCCGTGCGCCATGGTCACAGTTAAGCTGCCGAATGAGTAGATTCCGATTCTGTCGCGTCGCCGTCGTTGCGATATTCTGCCTCCCGCAGCAGGGCATTCGGAGAACGGGTCGATGCGTTTACTCATCGCTTTGCTGGTGATCATCTATCTTGTCGGCGTTGGCGTCGCGCTAGCGCCCACGATCAAGGACAAGTGGAATAGCGGTTCAGCTTCCGAGCTCGCCACGAGCGTCGCGCAGGCTCTGCCCAATGCGCTCGCGTGGCCGGCAAGGGCCTACCGCAGCATGACCGAACGTGGTTGATCGCGAGACCGCCGCCGGGGAACTCGGCGGCTCGTCTGCACGAAGGCGAGCGCGCCAATTTACCAGCTCGATTATGCCTCGCGCAGATCACTCCGAGGGATGTCCGCTAAGAAAGCGCCCGCGATGACTTATATCGACAGCATCCTCGAACCGGGCGAGAAGGTCCGCTACCGCACCACCGTCAGCTGGACGACTTACAAGGCGGCGATTTTACTGGCGATTTGCGCGCTAGCGTCGCTGCTCGCCGGCGCGAGCTATGCCGAAGTGGTGAATATCAGCTGGTTCGCCGCGATAGCCTTCGCCGTCGCGGCCATCGTAGCGTTTCTTCCCGCCTGGTTTCGCCGCTGGACGACGGAAATCGCCGTTACCGACCGCCGCATCATAATCAAGCGCGGCCTGATACGCCGGCATACAGTCGAAATGAATATGCAGAAGGTTGAAAGCGTCGACGTTGATCAGACGCTGATCGGCCGGCTATTCAACTACGGCAACGTCACGATCCGCGGTACGGGGAGCAGTTTCGAGAAACTTAGAATGATCGATTCACCTCTGAAGCTGCGCACAACTGTGACCGCCGGGTGAGGGACCGGCGGCGGAGCGAGGGCAATGTCGGCGATCACGGCGCGCGGGGCGTGTCGTCGGCGCGGGCGCAACGGAAAGCGCTTCTTGTTCCGGCACCTTCGGCACCGCGACATCGGGCTTGCCAATCACGTGCGCCATGTCGTGCTTCGAGAGCGACGCGATCAGCGGCAAGCACGGCGGAGGCGACAAGGACGAAGGGCAGTGCGCGCATGATCGACGCCGCCAGCAAAGGGGCTCGGAAGACCCCACCAACCCCGCAAGGACGGTGCGCGTTCTCACGATCATGCTGCCCGACGCCGCGCCTGCGCCAGAGGCCGGCGTCCGAAACCCATCACCAAAGCGGCCGCCAATTATGAGCGCCACTGGATTGCGCTAAGGGCCTTCCGACCTGACCCGTCCGAAATGCTTGGCGAGCAGCACGGCGGCGACCAGCACGCCGAGGCCCACCGCGGCCCATTCCAGAACCACTTCGGAACCCTTGGGCGCGAAGAGCCAGAGAATGGCGAAGCCCATCGCCAGATTGCCAAATCCCCAGAGCACATTGACCACCGGGGACGATTCGCCGACCCCCGGCGGCGACGCGAACGGGGATTGAAACCGATGGCCGCTAATGCCCTGGACAAAGTGAGGGACGCCGTTTGCAAGAAGCAATCCGCCAACGAATTGCGCGAGGTAAATGTACCAGGGCATCTCGGTTCTCTCTCGTGAAGCGGGCCGCAAGGACCAGCCTCTCTACCTCTGGCCAGTCGAATTCATGACTTCCTGATTCAGTGTACACCCGCTTGCGACTCCGTCGAGACGGTCGAGGCGATCGCCAGCGTATGATCATCGCGACCGACGCATCCCGACCCATAGCCGACGAGCCGGCCCGGAAAACAAGCGCGAGATTTTCACGGTCAGCGCCGCCAACTCGCTGGCGAACCGATCGACTCGCCACTCAGCGCGTTCTTGTCTTGTTCCCCGGTTCGCGCCAGGGTTCCCAGATATGACCGACGCGCTTCGATGGCCGCAGGCGCAAGCACGACGCCGCCGAGATGATGGCGCGGCGAGGATGGCTTCCAGGCCCTGTGGTGCAAGCAAGGATAAGGATAGGGTCACACTCCACTCAGCGCCCTGACCATCGCGGGCGCAAGCAGGGAGCCTTCGCGCCCGGCCTGCCGCCTGCTGCGGACGGCGGAGAGCACCGAATAGTGGGAAGGGACGCGTCGCCAAGCGAGAAGGCTGCCCCTGAGCGTCGGTAGCTACTCGACGAGTCGTTCGGCCGAATATGTCGAAATCGGAGCCGCCAGCCCGTATAGGCGCTCTTTGGCTGTTTTGGCTCGACGGCGAGAAACGCAAGCCATTGATTTTGCTCATGTGGGTCGAGGGGCTGCCACCGCTATTGACAAGTAACAAGTGTCAACGTGACAACGCCCTTCAGAGCGGCCTTGGCGCGGCTAAGGCGGTAGCGGCGCAGCCGATCGTGATCGACGCGGCGTTCGAAATCCACCGCGGTGTGGCCGAGCGCGGGGGTGCGCTTGTCCCAGCGCCAGTTCGGCTCAATGTCGGCCGGGCGCAGAATGCGCGGACTGAGAGCATTGTTTGCGGTCATCACGTTCATGAGAGCCTCCTTCCTGCCCGGCGCCGCCGGGAGACATGCGCCATGTCGCCTTGTCCTATGATTGAGAATCCTTGGCCCCGGCCGCAGCGCCCCGAGCGAGGTTTGAGCGCCGCAGGGCGACTTGGCTGATCGCCGACCAGTCCGAGTCGGCCAGACCATGCGCGATCGCTTCGAGGAAAACGTCGCGCATCACGCTGGCGAAGGGCAAAGGAACGTGCGACGCCTCGCTGGCGGACAGAGCGAGACGAACATCCTTGAGGCCGAGCGCCAGCCGGAAGCCCGCCGGCTCGAACAACTGATCGCCGATGATTTTCGCGTAGCCCTTGTAGGCCGGCGCGTCGAAAAGCGTCGACGTCATGATCTCGAGAAAGGTTTTCGGCGGCACGCCTTTCGCGCTTATGAGCGCAACTGGCGTTGTCACGGCGCCTCTGGCTTGCGGTCCCACTGGCGGCTCGGTAGCCAGGGGGATGAAGAAAATCAGTTACACCGGGTACCGGTTTCCGCCTGAGATCATTCAGCAGGCGATCTGG
>JBEKLU010000257.1:0-3097 GCA_050010035.1 Roseiarcus sp. | reverse complement strand
AATTCTGACTGTGAAACATGTCACGACCTACTCCTATGCCGCGCCGGTTCGCTTGGGAGAACATCGGATGATGCTCCGCCCGCGCGACAGCAATGATCAGCGGCTTCTCGACGCAACCCTCGCTATTGAACCCCGGCCCCAAAGCCTGCGCTGGATTCACGACGTCTTCGACAATTGCGTTGCGATTGCGAACTTCGCGGGAAATACACGAAGCCTTCGGGTCGAGAGCAATATCACGTTGGAACACACCCCGTTCGAGGAACCCGAAGTTCTGCTGGAGGAACGAGCACGATATTTCCCGTTCTCATACGACGCAGAAGAAATGCCCGACCTTGCTCGATCGATCGAGCGGCATTACGCCGACCCTTCTGGCGAGCTAAATCGTTGGGTCCGGCGCTTTCTCCACCAAGGGCGTCCCACAGAGACCGGGGCGCTGAGGGGAACGCAGAGCCCCTTGCAGACGCTTGCTTCCCGGCGCGGTTCGTGCCGCGATTTCGCGACGTTGATGATGGAGGCGGCGCGGGCCCTGGGGTTCGCCGCCCGCTTTGTCTCCGGTTAGGACAGCCACAACAATAACTGCGTCACATTCGTTGCCTTGGCGAGCCGCCTGCACGGCCGGATGATCGAGAGAGGATTCAGTTAATGTTGCCGCTGTCCTTATCTCTACGTCCCCGAACGTGACTCAGGAGAGCGCTATCTCGGCAGCGGGTCAACGCACGCGTGGTGCCAAATCTACTTGCCCGGCGCCGGCTGGGTTGAATTCGATCCTACCAATGGCATTGTCGGCAATCGAGATCTCATTCGCGTCGCGGTCGCGCGGGAGGCTCGACAGGCCATTCCCCTTCATGGGTCGTATTTCGGCGACGCCGCGGACGAAGAGGGAATGGTGGTCTCCGTCAATGTTCGACGGCTCCCGGAAAGGGAACTTGTGACCACCCATGATCGCAATGGTTCGAAAAAATAAGGTGTTCTAGCGCACCACGCATCGCTCACACTTATCGCGTTGTTCCGGGCCGCGCGCCTTGGACGCGCATTCACGAGAGTTGCCAGATGCTCATCCAAGCAGGCTATGACATCGCATTTGAATGTCCGGCGCAGACGCCGATGCTGCTTCAGCTCAACGTCCATCCGTCGCGTGAGGCCGACTTGCGTTCGCCGGATATCATCAACTCCGATCCCCGTCTCGCGATGCGCGCCTATCTCGATCTTTTCGGCAATCGCGTCACGCGTGTCGACGTTCCACCAGGCGTTGTCACATTCTCCAATCGCTTCGTGATTCATGACTCGGGCGAACCAGATGAAATGCCGCCCGACACGGAATTGACGCCGATCGGCGGCCTTCCCGATGAAGTGCTGTTGTTCCTTGTTTCGAGCCGTTATTGCGATAGCGACAAACTCGCCGATTTCGCCTGGTCGATGTTCGGAGGGATATCCGGCGGGTACAGGCGCGTGCAGGCTATTTGCGACTTTGTTCACTCGAAAATCCGGTTCAGTTACCCCGACGCGCGCCCGACTCGTTGCGCCAGCGATTCGATGCAAGAAGGCATCGGCGTGTGCCGCGACTTCGCCCATCTCGCAGTCGCGCTTTGCCGCTGCATGAACATCCCCGCACGCTATTGTACAGGCTATCTCGGCGACATAGGGGCGCCGGTCGATATCAACCCGATGGATTTCAGCGCCTGGTTCGAAGTCTTCCTCGATGGGCGTTGGTACACGATGGACGCGCGTCACAACCATCCCCGCATCGGCCGTATTGTCATGGGGCGCGGTCGTGACGCAGCAGACGTTCCGCTCTCAACGGCCTTCGGCGTGGCCAAGCTCGTGCGCTTTGAAGTGGTGACCGATGAGCAAGCGAAGAAGGGCTAATCCTCCCGATCTTCTCTATCAGGAGACTTCGCAGCCTTGAGTCGGCACTCACATGAATGCGGTCACGGCCATTGCGAAGATTGTCATCGCCATAACCAAAGTGGCCCACCACCCGATTGCCTGAAGCAGGGGCGGCAGCGTGAAACTCCCCATAATTGTCGTCAGAGCCGGCGCCGAGGGGCGCCGCCTCGCCGGTCGTCACGATGGCGCCTCGCCAGATATCGGCCTCGCTGACAATTGGCGCCATATCGCTTCGGCCCCGGCCTGATCGCTGAGGCCTTTTGTTTTCAACGAACAACTCGCCGCGCGCGAGCTTGCCGAAGTCGGCCGAGCGCCGTTCCCCGCGTGGCAGTAGGTATAATCCGAGCCTGTCGCCGGGGCTCGGAGCCGGTATTGTGCGTGTCCCGGCGCAATGCGAAGTCGCACCTGAAACGACTGCATTTCGACCAAGTCCTCCCGCGCTCCTCGCGATGGAAGCCCAAAGGAAAAAGTTATGTTTTCATTTCGCTTGAATGGCGGCCCTCGGGTCGCGCTCGCCGCCGGCATGATGCTGGCCACGGTTACGATCGCCCAGGCTGCCCTGGCGCCGGCGCCCGCCTCCTCGTATTCGGCGCCGGACATCCATACGGTCGGGTGCGTGATGGGCGCTCACATTGGGCCTCTCGGGGCCTGCATCGGCGGCTATCATCACGATCATCACCGTCATTGCTGGACCGACGATCAAGGCGAACGGGTCTGCCGTTGATCCGACATCCTATCGACGCCCGCCTCGTCGCAATTTGACGCGAGACGTGCGCCTTGGACGAAAAGGCCGCCGGGACGATTCGGCGGCCATTGTGTATTTACGTGAGCACGCGCCGTGTCGCGCGGATGGATTGCCGAGCAGCAGGAGGCTTCCATGCATTGCAATATTCTTGTTCTCTTGGCCGCCACGGCGCTCCTTTTGTCACTTCAAATCGCACTTGCGGACGGCGACGGCGCGACCATGGGTTTGGTTGGCGGCGCGGTAGCCGGCGTAGGCGTCGGCGACCCTGTGGGCGCGGTCGTTGGCGGCGCCGCGGGCGGCGTGACGACCGGATCGCATCGCGAGACAGTCGTCGCACAGCCTGTGGTGCCGTCGCGGAGGTGGTTGGAATTTGAAGGTGGCGTAATCTCCAGCTTGTGAAAACAAACCAGAATCGGCGTTAGCGCGCCGATGGAGATCACGCCATGACAATGGATAGCACGAAGC
>JBEKLU010000256.1:0-2736 GCA_050010035.1 Roseiarcus sp. | reverse complement strand
AGCAAGATGTCGCCGCCCGCGAGAACCCGGTGTGCAAGCGGCTCCTCGTAGCCGATGCGGACCGCAATCCGACCCGGGTACTGGCGCGCCGCCAGGTCTAAGCGTTCTTCGAGGAGGCGATCTCCGTCCCCGACCAGCGCGCATTGAGCGCCACTCTCGATGATCCCGGGCAACGCAACGGCAACCACGTCCGCCATCTTCTGTTCCGTGATCCTATCCAGAAAAACGACGAGCGCGGCCTCCGAATCCACATTGAGACCGAGTTCCGCTTGCAGCGCCGTCTTGCACACCCGCTTGCCGGCGATGTTTTGCAAATTGAAGTTAGCGGAGAGATGGGCGTCGGTCGCGGGATCCCAAATCCGGTAATCTGCGCCATTGAGGATGCCGACCAGATCTTTCGCGCGAAGTTGCAGCAAGCCTTCGAGCCCGCAGCCATATTCGGCAGTGAGGATCTCCCGCGCATATGTGGGGCTCACGGTTGTCAGACGATCGCTGTAGCTGATGCCGGCTTTGAGAAACGATATCTTGCCATAGAACTCGAGCCCGTCCGGGATACGGTTGTCGCCAGGTAGGCCGAGCAGGGGAAAGAGATCAGCGGGAAACAGACCCTGAAAGGCGAGGTTGTGTATCGTGAACACTGTCGCCGGCCTTTGGCCGGAGGTTCCGGCCAAGATCGCCGGCAGGAGCCCGGCATGCCAATCGTTGGCATGGACAACGTCGGCCCGCCAATCCGGCGCTAGCAAGCCGAGCGAAAGGCGAGCAGCGACATGGTTGAACATTGCGAAGCGTTGCGCATTGTCGGGCCAGTCTTGCCCATTCTCGTCCTGGTAAGGGCCGCCGGAACGCCGAAACAGCGAAGGGCAGTCGACGAGCCAGAGGGGGAGGGCTGTATCAGGTGTGCGCGCGAGGATCAGCCGCATCGGACCTTCGCCCGTGAAATCCGCGAGTTCGACCTCTACCGACTTGTTGGCTGCGGACTCGATGGCTTTCGGATAGCCCGGGAGCAGCAGCCGCATCTCGGCGCCGAGCGCGGTCAGCGCCTTTGGAAGCGCCGCGCTTACATCGGCGAGGCCGCCGGTTTTGATGAGAGGGTAGATCTCGGAAGATATGAAGAGCACACGCATCATGATCTCCACAAAGCGCTGCAATTCCGCGGCTCCATCATCTTTTCAACGACGGCGATTGGCTTGATTTCGGCTTCGCCCACAACGCCGTCCTCGGTGAACCAATCTTCCCAAGAAGTGTCGGCGACCCGGTAGTTGCACGCATTGACCCCGCGCAACGCGCTGCTGGTCCCCAATGTCATTCGACGCGGGGTCCAGACGCCGATCGGCGTCGTAAATTGCTGATCGCAAATGGAATGAACGGGCTAAAGTTCGGAGCCGATTAACACGTTGGCTTTGTTGCACCAAAAGCAGCGCTCGCGCCGCTTTCGCTCGACGGCGCCCTCCGCCGGGTTCGCGCAAAAAATTGCGGGGCGTGAGATCCCTCGCCGTCGGCGACCACAATCCATGCAAAATGGCCGTTCGCATGGGCCGGCGTCGCGAGCCGACTGATTTGCGCTCCGTTGCGGATTTTGCAAACCGCTGGCATGGTTCGAGTGGCCCGAATCATGCGTGATGTCGGCGCGCATGATATGCAGCGCGGAGGCGCAATGTCGTCGCTGACCATTCGGCACGTCACGACCTATCGCTACCGGCGGCCGGTCGCCTTTGGCGAACACCGGATGATGCTCCGACCGCGCGACTCGCACCACCAGAGGGTGATCGAGGCGCGTCTTCGCATCAGCCCGGAGCCAAAGAGCTTGCGCTTCGTTCAGGACGCGTTTGGCAATCATGTCGGCATCGCACGGTTTTCGGGGCGCGCGAAGAATCTTCGCTTCGAGAGCGTCGTGCGCCTGGAGCATTCGCCGCCGGACGCCGTGAGCCTCGATCTCGAAGACGCCGGGGCCTTCCCCATCGACTATGGCGCCGACGAGACGCCGGACCTCGCTCACTACATCCAACGCCATCAAGCCGATCCCGACGACGAAATTGGCCGCTGGGCGCGTCGGTTCCTACCCGCGGATGGGTCGATCGGCGCCTTCGATCTGCTTAACCGGCTCTCGCGGGGCATCCATCGCGATTTCCACTACAGGCGGCGAGACGCCAAGGGAATCCAGCCGCCGCTGGAGACGCTCCGGCACGGTCACGGCAGCTGCCGCGATTTCGCCATGCTGATGATCGAGGCGGCGCGTTCGTTCGGCCTTGCGGCTCGATTCGCGTCGGGCTATCTCGCCGTCCCGCTCGGCGATCCCGACGCGCCCTGGGGCCGCTCGGGGCACGGGGCGACCCATGCCTGGGCGCAAGTTTATTTGCCGGACGCCGGCTGGATCGATTTCGATCCCACGCACGGCGGCGTCGGCGCGGCCGGCCTCGTCACCGTCGCGGTCGTGCGCGATCCGCACCACGCGATCCCGCTGCACGGCACCTTCACCGGCTTCGCGTCTGACAATCTCGGCATGGAGGTTGAAGTGAGCGTCACGGCGGATGCGCCGGCGGCGGCCTCGGCCATTCCCCAACGCTTCGCGCGACCCCGAATCGTCCGACACGGTTGATCGACGGCGGGACGTCGACGCGCTAGTACACGCCGCCGGAAGATCGAACTCCGTTTCGCGTTCATGCGGCAAGCGGCTTGCCAGTCATGGTCCACTTGAAGGGTTTGGCGAGAGTACGGTTGAAGTATGCGATGAAGGCT
>JBEKLU010000255.1:0-2758 GCA_050010035.1 Roseiarcus sp. | reverse complement strand
AAGGAGGTGATGACCAACGAGGCGTCGGTGCTGATGGACAGCGACGCCGCCAACAAGGCGCTCGACGCGGACATGGCGCTCCAGGAGCTCGGTTCCGATCTCGTCGGCCAGGCCTATGTCACCGCGACCGTCACCGTCTGGGATGATGATCCCCGCATCGCCGAGGATCGGCTGCGTCTGGTCGAGAAGACCGTCCAGGGCCGCGATTTCACCTGCATGCGCGAGAGCGTCAACGCGATCGAGGCGTGGCTGGGCAGCCTGCCGGGCCACGTCTACGCCAATGTCCGCCAGCCGCCGATCTCGACCCTCAACCTGGCGCACATGATGCCGTTCTCGGCGGTTTGGGCCGGGCCGGAACGGGACGAGCATTTCCAGGCGCCGCCGCTGTTCTTCGCGCGGACAGAGGGATCGACACCGTTCCGGTTTTCGCTCCATGTCGGCGATGTCGGCCACACGCTGATCGTGGGGCCAACCGGCGCCGGCAAGTCCGTGCTGCTGGCGCTGATGGCGCTCCAGTTTCGCCGCTACGCGGGCGCGCAGGTCTTCGCCTTCGATTTCGGCGGTTCGATCCGCGCGGCCACGCTCGCCATGGGCGGCGACTGGCACGATCTGGGCGGCGCGCTGGCCGACGCCATCGCCGAGCCTGTCGCCTTGCAGCCCCTCGCACGGATCGACGACGCCGGCGAACGCGCCTGGGCGGCCGAATGGGTGGCGACGTTGCTTGGCCGTGAGGGCGTGACCATCAACCCGGACCTCAAGGAACACCTCTGGTCCGCGCTGACCTCACTCGCTTCCGCCCCATTGACGGAGAGGACGATCACCGGGCTCTCCGTCCTTCTGCAATCGAACGCTCTGAAACAGGCTTTGCAGCCTTACACCGTCGGCGGTCCCTGGGGACGGTTGCTCGACGCGGAGACCGAGCGCCTCGGTGAGGCCGAAATCCAGGCATTCGAGACCGAAGGGCTGATCGGCGCGGGCGCCGGACCGGCGGTCCTGTCCTATCTGTTCCACCGTATCGAAGACCGGTTCGACGGGCGCCCCACGCTGCTTATCATCGACGAGGGTTGGCTCGCCCTCGACGACCACGGCTTTGCCGGCCAGCTGCGGGAATGGCTGAAGACGCTGCGAAAGAAGAACGCCAGCGTCATTTTCGCCACCCAATCGCTCGCCGACATCGACGGCAGCGCCATTGCGCCCGCGATTATCGAGAGCTGCCCAACGCGCGTGTTCCTGCCCAATGAGCGCGCGCTCGAACCGCAGATCGCAACCATCTATCGCCGCTTCGGGCTGAACGATCGCCAGATCGAGATCCTCAGCCGTGCGACGCCGAAGCACGACTATTACTGCCAATCCCGCCGCGGCAACCGCCTGTTCGAGTTGGGCCTGAGCGAGGTCGCGCTCGCCTTCGCCGCCGCGTCGTCCAAGACCGATCAGGCCGCCATCGCCAAGATTGTCGCCACCCATGGTCGCGATGGATTCGCCGCCGCCTGGCTGCGCGGCAAGGGCCTCGACTGGGCGGCGGACATGCTCACCACCCGTATCCAGGAGGTTTCCCGATGACCCCTCGTCGTTTCCGCGCGGCGCTCGCCGCCAGCGTCACCGCGCTCACGCTCGTGACCGCCGGCGTTCCCGCCCACGCCCAATGGATCGTCTACGATCCGACCAATTTCTCGCAGAACGTCCTCACGGCGGCGCGCGAGCTGCAGCAGGTCAACAACTCGATCCAGAGCCTGGAGAACCAGGCCAACATGCTGATCAATCAGGCCAAGAATTTGGCGAGCCTGCCGTACTCCTCGCTGGCGCAACTTGAGCAGTCGATCAATCAGACCGAGCAGTTGCTCATCCAGGCGCAACGGATCGCCTACAACGTCACGACCATCAATCAGGCGTTCACCAGCACCTATCCGCAGGCCTATTCCAGCTCGACGTCGAGCCAGCAGCTCGTCGCCGGCGCGCAGACGCGCTGGCAGAACTCGCTCGCCGGATTTCAGGACGCCATGCGCGTGCAGGCCGGCGTGGTGCAGAATCTCGACAGCACGCGCACGCAGATCAGCGCCCTGGTCTCGTCGAGCCAGTCGGCCTCCGGCGCTCTCCAGGCCGCCCAGTCTGGAAACCAGCTCGTGGCGCTCCAGACCAAGCAGCTCGCCGACCTCACCGCCGTCATGGCCTCGATCGCCCGCGCCCAGAGCCTGGAAGGCGCGCGTACCGTTGCGAACCAGGCCCAGGCCCAGCAGCAGCTCACCAACTTCCTCAACTACGGCTCGGGCTACCAACCCGGCTCCGCGCAGATGTTCCACTGATGCGCGGCCGCCCGCTCAATATCGCCATGATCGGCCGCGCCGCCGGGTTCGTCCTGGTCGCCGGGGCGATCGTGGCGACCGCCATCAGTTTCCACCGCGACGACGCAGGCCGGAATGCGCCTGTGAGCTCACCGGCGATCCAGAGCGATCCGCTCGCACGCGAACTGGCGCGTTGCCAGACGATCGGCATGGCCGCGCAGAATGACGGTTCCTGCGAAGCCGCCTGGGCGGAGAACCGGCGTCGTTTTTTCACCTATCGCCCGGCGCCATCCGCCGCGTCCACGCCACCGGCCAACCCGCGCCTTGCGCCTACATCCCAGGATCAATGAACGATGAGCGGCACCGGCGTCATCGACCGCTTCCTGGGGATCTTCACCCAGTACATCGATTCCGGCTTCGGGCTCGTGCAAGGCGATGTGCGCTGGCTCGCCGGTGTGCTGATCGCGATCGACATCACC
>JBEKLU010000254.1:0-2791 GCA_050010035.1 Roseiarcus sp. | reverse complement strand
CGTGAACCGAAGATAGAGCCAAATCGCCTGCTGAATGATCTCGGGCGGGAACCGGTACCCAGCGTAGCTGATTTTCGTCATTCTCTTTGGCTACCGCGCTGGCGAAGCGATCGCAACATCGGCTCGACGTGACAATGCCCTCATGCCGCCCTCGATATGGCAAGCCGAGGATAGGCCGGCGTCTTGAGCCGCCTGCACCGCCATGGCGCTACGCTCGCCGAATGCGCAGTAGAACAGTAGGCGCCTGCCGGTCGCAGCGGTCAGTTCGTGCAACATGCCGCCCGGCCGGAGGTTCTCCTGTACGTCTGGAAACGGCGCGTGGAGCGAGCCCGGGATGACGCCGTGTTTCTCCCGCTCGCTACGCTCGCGCAGATCGACCAGCGCGACCCTTCGATTTTCGCGGGTATCGCCATCTTCTTAGCGTCTTCTTCAGGCGTGGCGGCGGCGTTGCCGCGTGGATGGCCGGCACAAGCCCGACCAAGACGAGTCGTTATCTTCGGCCCTTGGCGTCATCCGCCGACGAGCGGGCGGCGGTCAGGAGGACGGTCCCGGCTTGCCCGGAGCCAGAAGCGGTCGCAGATTTGGCTTGAACCAGCGGCCATCCGGCGGATGCTGGTCCAAAACGATGAATGCGGAAGGTCTCTCGCAAATTCGGGCTACGCTTCAATCTGAAGCGATCATGTTCTAAGATGCGGCGACGGCGGGGCGGCTAGTCGGAGGTGCGCGATGCGTTCGCACAGCGAAACCGAAGCCCTGTTCACTATTCTCAGACGATCGGCTACGCCGGCGTCGGCGAGCGCCGTGGAGAATTTGGTGCGCGAGGGGAGCGACCGGAATCTCTGTCGCGTCAACGCGCTGGATTTCGCGGCCAAGCGGGGCCTCGACGAGGAAGAGGCGGTCGCGGCCTTCCTCTACGCGACGCAGGTCGGGCTGTTCGATCAGGCCTGGAACGTGCTGTGTCCCGGCTGCGGCGGCGTGCTAGAGAGCGGCGCCACGCTGAAGACCGTCGATCGCGAAACCTATTCCTGCTCGCTCTGTGCCGCGGGCTACGAACCGACGCTCGACGAAATGGTCGAGGTGACCTTCACGGTGAGCCCCAACGTGCGTCGCATCGCGGCGCATGATCCGCACAGTTTGCCGGTGCTCGAATACTATCGCCAGGTCTTCTGGGGCTCCGGCGTCGATCTGCCCGACGACGAGACGCTCGAGCGCGCCCTCCAGGAGATCACGCTCGACTCGCTCGAATTGCCGGCGGGCGAGAAGGCCAGCGTCTCGCTGCAGGCGCCCGCAGCGTTCCTCATCGTCATGGATCCGGTCACCCACACGGCGCAATTCATCGACGTCAAGGGCGAGCCGACGCGCGATCGCCAGACGCTCACCGTCCTGATCAACAAACAGCACGCGCCGGCCGACATGGCGACGATCCATCCCGGCCCGCTGCGCATCCTGTTCGAGAACCGGACGGACGCGCGCGCGCTGCCCAGCGTGTGGGTCGGCGGCGAGCAGCTCCACGCCCTGTTGCGAAAGCGCCGTCCGTTCGTCACCGCCAAGCGGCTTCTCACCAACCAGACCTTCCGCGACCTCTATCGCACCGACACGATCAGCGTCGATCAACGGCTGAAGATCACCAGCCT
This sequence comes from Roseiarcus sp., assembly GCA_050010035.1. Lineage (GTDB taxonomy): Bacteria > Pseudomonadota > Alphaproteobacteria > Rhizobiales > Beijerinckiaceae > Roseiarcus. The sequence continues at coordinate 1,157 of JBEKLU010000254.1, read as the reverse complement.
GACATTCTTGTTCACCGATCTGAAAGGCTCGACCGAACTCTACGACCGGGTCGGCGATCTCGCCGCCTATGATCTGGTTCGCGCGCACTTTCGCGCGCTGCAGGAAATTGTCTTCGCCGAGGCCGGCGCCGTCGTGAAGACCATCGGCGACGCGGTCATGGCGACTTTCGCGACGCCGGACCGCGCGGTCGCCGCGGCGCTGCGCATGCGCGAAGCGATGCGCGGCCTCTCCGGCGACCTCATCCTTAAGATCGGCATCCACGCGGGCCCATGCCTCGCCGTGATGCTCAACGAGCGGCAGGACTATTTCGGCCAGACGGTCAACATCGCTTCGCGCGTTCAGGGCCTCGCCACCTCGAGCTCGATATTCGCGACCGGCCAGGTGCTCGGCCACAACGAATCGGCGCGCGTGCTCGAGAGCAGCGGGATCACGCCGCTGCCGAACGACCAAAAGCTGCGCGGCATCGCCGAACGGTTTGCGGTGTTCGAGATCCCCTGATCGCGCCGCCGCCGCCGACGGCTCCGCCCGTGGGCAGACCGCCCGTTCGCCTTACTTCGGGAACGGAACGGGGCTGTCCGACAGGGTCTGGAGAGAGGCGCTGAGAGGCAGGTCGAGTTTCTTCGGAGTCACCTTGGCAGAGCACGCTCACAATCGACCCGAAGCCGATGAAACCCAACGTGCTGAACGGGCGCTACAGGGATCGCGGGGCCGTCGCGCCGATCATCAAACTTCAGAACCGCCGGCTCTCGTATCGCGCGCGGCATCGTCAGGTACGACGCCGATGCCGACAACGTGCTGCGGGGGGCTTATGTTCGGGCTTTCAAGGGTCTCGACGGATTTCGCCGCGAGGCGCGGTTCGGCACAGGGTCTCGACGGATTTCGCCGCGAGGCGCGGTTCGGCACCTGGCTGGCCCGCACCGTCATCAACGAGGCGCTCGCCTGCGCGCGCTGGCGCAATCCAATCGTGAACATCAGCCTTATCGCGGTGCGAACCGGCGGGGGGTCACGACGCCGATCGGCAAAGGGCCTCCGAACTAAAGTATTGAATTGCTTGTCTCCAGATCCACTTGGCGGGGTGAATGTTCGGATCCGATTCACACGTCGAACGTCCGCTTTTACTCCCTATCGCTCGGAAGCCGCCATTCCGCTAAAGTAT
>JBEKLU010000253.1:0-2869 GCA_050010035.1 Roseiarcus sp. | reverse complement strand
GTGAACCGAAGATAGAGCCAGATCGCCTGCTGAATGATCTCAGGCGGAAACCGGTACCCGGTGTAACTGATTTTCTTCATCCCCCTGGCTACCGAGCCGCCAGTGGGACCGCAAGCCAGAGGTGCCGTGACAACGCCCGACCGACTGATACGGTGGAGGGCCGACCTTCGGATCGACCGAGCCGATGACCGGGATGCGCCCATCGGTTGCGCTGATCCGAAAGGCCGCTTGGCGCCCACTACGGCCGGTCCCGGCCAATGAGGCGGTTCTCGAAAGCGGACGCTCTCACACTGCGCCGGCCGGTTCCTACTTCGCGATCGTTGGTTCCTTCATCTTGTCGGCATCCTTCGGCGCGGAAGGGATTCCGGCGACCCTCTTCGCCAACTCCTTCTTGTGCGCAAGATTTCCCTGGCGCGCAATCATGATGCGCTGGGCCTGCGGGCTGCCGGCGCCGTGCATCGATTCGGTGCGATAGCCAACAGCCGCCGTGCCCAGTGTGATGTTCTCGATGAGGCGCAGAACGCGCATGCGATGCTCGGCCGGAATTGCGTTCACACCCTTCAGGTATTTCTCGATCACCGGTTTGGTCTCGGGATTGCGGAGATCCTTCTCCGATGGCATGGTCACCATGAGGCCGCCGGCGATGTCCTCGGCGAGACGGGCGATCTCGTACGGGAAGCGAGTGACATTCTGCTTGCAGACATTGGCGAGCAGAAGATCGATTTGGAAAGTGCCCGACGCCATCTTCTGGCCCTCGCACGAGCAAGAGATCCCGCACGCGTAGAGAGTCTCGTTGAGATGCGTCATCTCGATGAGCTTGTCCTTGACGTGCGAAGCTTTGGCTGCGCCATTATAATCGGCTGCCAGCGCCGCAGCGCCGATCAGCACATCGCCCACGCCGACCTTGCAGCCGCCGTAGCTCTGACGGTGGTAGCCCGCGAAACGCTCGACCAACATGCCGGAGAATGCGTGCTCGCCGCACATGAAGACGTTTTCCCAGGGCACGAAAACGTTGTCGAACACCATCAGCGCCTCATGGCCGCCGAACCGGTGGTTGCCAACGTCGATTTCGCCGCCTTCGAGCTTGCGGGTGTCGCAGGACTGGCGGCCATAGATATAGAGGATGCCCTGCGCGTCAGCCGGAATTGCGAAGGAGACCGCATAGTCAGCGTCGTCCGGCCCCATGCTCGCCGTCGGCATGACGATGATCCAGTGGGAGTTGATGGCGCCGGTCTGGTGGGCCTTGGCGCCCTTCACCACGATTCCGTCGGCGCGCCGTTCGACGACATGAACGAACATGTCGGGATCCACCTGTTTTGATGGAGGCAGTCCGCGATCGCCCTTGACGTCCGTCATGGCGCCGTCCACCGTCCAGTCGTTCTCCTGGACGGCGAGCAGGAACGTCTCGAAACGCTCATGGTACTTCGTGCCGAGGTCGCGGTCCATTTCGAATGTGGTGGTGTCGAGCGCATTGAAGGCGTCCATCCCGACGCAGCGTTGGAAGCAAGATGCTGTCGCCCGGCCAAGCAGGCGCTGCATCTTCACCTTATTGATGAGGTCCTCGGTGCTACGGTGCAGATGGCAGAAGCGATTGATCTTCCTGCCGGTCAGGTGCGACGTTGCGGTCATCAGAACTTCGTGCTCGGGAGCCTGCGCCATCGCGTACGTGGCTTTGACCGAATTCATCGACGGTCGGATGATTGGGTGATCGACGGTATTCTCTACGCGTTCGCCCTGCAGATAGACCTTGAAATTCATCTTGCGGAGGCTTGCTTCGTATTGCTCCGGGGTCATCATTGGCATTCTCTTTACTCCTTTGGTGCGCGGGGAAAGTTCGTCGGCGACGACCCCCCTCGGCATGGTCCGGCACGGGGCCCGAACGCGGATCGGCGCGCTAAGCCTCTGACGAGCTCGCGTTGAAGCTGGCGCGGCTTCCACCATCACGCAACCCTGTACTCGCCGCTTATGGTTTCCTCATCCGCGAACGAACGGCGATTCCCCCCTCAGGCCCCGGGCGGCGCGAAACGTCTCGCCTGTCCCAGCGTCCCAGACCCCGAGGCGCCGCCGATCCGGCCCGAACGACACGTCGAAAACTCGATCGCGACGGTCCGACGACGGCTTTCAGTCGCTGGTCCGAGCCCTCATAAGCTGCCCGTGTTCCATGCCACGCGACCACCGCCGTTCTATCGAGGGTCGTCGTGAGGCAGTAGAATTAAGCGTCTGACGAAATTGCGTTGGGTCGGGTCAGCATGTGGAGCCGCTTCACAACGGGGATCGCCGCCATAACCGGCACCGACGCTCCGAAGGGCCTCGATCAACGCCACGAATTTCGGGTCACAACCCGCAGACGCGCCGCGTCCTCGCCTCAAAGCGTTCCAATTGGCGGTTCTTCGAAGTGTCCAATCAGCCGGAAACCGTATCACCCCTCGACTGCTCAAGCCCGCGAGACGTGACGCATATTCTCCAACCGCTTGCGACCTCAGGTGAACAATTTGCGTCCGCCAAGCTTGTTTCGCAGCTCCGTCTTCAATACCTTTCCGTAGTTGTTCTTCGGCAGGCTTTCGGCGAAGATGTAATCCTTCGGGCGTTTGAATCGGGACATGTGTTCAACGCAGAACCTATCGAGCTCTTGCGGTGAGACTGTCGTACCCGAGCGGGGCACAATGAAAGCGACCACCTCTTCGCCCCAGTCGTCGTGAGGCCGGCCAACGACCGCGATTTCGCTGACCGCCGGATGACAGATTAGCGGCAATGTCAGAGTAACGGCAGGCCGCCTGCGGGTTCCGTAGTTTGCCCAAACCCAAGCGCCGATTAGGCGGCGAGAGTGCGCCACTCGGCCAGCGCGGCCGAGCGTCTGTGTTTGTAAACG
>JBEKLU010000252.1:0-2876 GCA_050010035.1 Roseiarcus sp. | reverse complement strand
CGCCGGTGTTCGCGATCAAGGGCGAGAGCCTGAAAGACTATTGGGACTACACCCATCGCATCTTCGAATGGAGCGACGGCGGCTGCCCCAACATGATCCTCGACGACGGCGGCGACGCGACGCTGCTCGTTCACCTCGGCTTGCGCGCCGAGAAGGGCGACGCGGCGTTCCTGGAAAAGCCGACCAACGAGGAAGAGGAAGTCCTCTACGCGGCGATCAAGCAGCGCCTGGCGACCAAGCCCGGCTGGTATGCGAAGAACGCCGCCGCGATTCGCGGCGTCACCGAGGAGACGACCACCGGCGTGCATCGCCTCTATGTGATGGCCAAGGAGGGCCGGCTGCTGTGGCCGGCGATCAACGTCAACGACAGCGTCACCAAGTCGAAATTCGACAATCTCTACGGCTGCCGCGAATCGCTGGTCGACGGCATTCGCCGCGGCACCGACGTGATGATGGCGGGCAAGGTGGCGATGGTGGCGGGCTTCGGCGACGTCGGCAAGGGCTCGGCCGCATCGTTGCGCAACGCCGGCTGCCGCGTGATGGTCTCCGAGGTCGATCCGATCTGCGCGTTGCAGGCGGCGATGGAAGGCTACGAAGTGACGACGATGGAGGACGCCGCGCCGCGCGCCGACATCTTCGTCACCGCCACCGGCAACGTCGACGTCATCACGCTGGACCACATGCGCGCGATGCACGACCGCGCCATCGTCTGCAACATCGGCCACTTCGACTCGGAGATCCAGGTCGCCACGCTGCGCAACTTCAAGTGGAGCAACGTCAAGCCGCAGGTCGACGAGATCGAGTTTCCCGACGGCAAGCGCATCATCCTGTTGTCGGAAGGGCGCCTCGTCAATCTCGGCAACGCCACGGGCCACCCCTCGTTCGTCATGTCGGCCTCGTTCACCAACCAGACGCTGGCGCAGATCGAGCTCTTCACCAAGCCCGGCCAGTACGAGAAAAAAGTCTACACGCTGCCCAAGCACCTGGACGAAAAGGTCGCCGCGCTGCACCTCGCCAAGATCGGCGTGAAATTGACCAAGCTGACGCCTGAGCAGGCGAACTACCTAGGCGTCCCCGAGAACGGCCCGTTCAAGGCGGAGATCTATCGCTACTGAAGCCGCGCGCCGCGGCTGCGGCATTCCGTCGCAGGGCGCCAGGGGCGCCGCGGGCTATGCTGCCTTCCGCGCCCCTGCGGCGAGGGATCGCGACGGGCATGAGCGAAGAGACGGAAAAGCTCGACGCGCACGCGGCCGAAGTCGGCGATTACGTCGGCGCGCTCGAATCGTTCGTCGCCGCCAAGGCTGGCGCCCGCGCCCGCCACGACCTCGCCTACCTATTCTGGGAATGCACGCTGCGCTGCAATCTCGAATGCCGCCATTGCGGCAGCGATTGCCTGCGCGACGCCTCGACCAAGGCCTCGGAATTGCCGGCCGAGCGCGTTTGCCGGGAGCTCTCCGCCATCGCCCGCCGCTACGACGCCAGCGGCGTGACCTTCGCGATCATCGGCGGCGAACCGCTGATCCGTCGCGACGTCGAGACGGTCGGCGCCCACGCCGCGGCGCTGGGCTACGCCTGGGGCGTCACGACCAACGCGATGCTGCTGAAACCGGCGCGCCTGGCCTCGCTCAAGGCCGCCGGCTTGCGCACCATCTCGGTCAGCCTGGACGGATTGGAGAAAGAGCACGACGCGCTGCGCCGGCGCCCCGGCGCGTTCCGGACGGTGAGCGCGGCGATCCGGCGCCTCGTCGACGACCCCTTCTACCAGCGCTTCGACGTCATCTGCTGCGTCAACGCGCTGAACATCGACAGCCTCGAGCCGTTCACCGATTATCTCGCCGCCCTCGGGGTTCCGCAGGCGCGCTTCACGCCGGTCTTCTCCCGCGGGCGCGCCGACGCGAACTCGGGACTGATGCTGACGGGAGCGCAATTGCGCCGGCTGCTGGCCTTCGTCGCGCATCAGCGCCAAACCCGCAGCGACATCGTCGTGACGCTGAGCGAAGAGGGCTATTGGGGCCCCAACTGGGAATGCAAGGTGCGCGACGGATTTCACTATTGCGGCTCCGGCGTCGGCATCGGCTCGATCCTGCACGACGGCGCCGTCACCGGATGCCCCAGCGTGTCGCGCCGTTTCATCGAGGGAACCTTGCGCGAATCCTCGTTTCTCGACATCTGGGAGCACCGCTTTTCAAGATTCCGCGAGGGGCGGCGCCGTCTGGCCGCCGCGTCGTGCGCGGCGTGCCGTCATTGGGACTTATGCGAAGGCGGCGGCTGCCATCTCTTCGATCCGGCCGACGCCACGATCGAGACGTGCAGCCTGAAACGGATCGGCGAATACTGGGAGTAGCCGCCATGAAGGAAGAGAGCCGGCGCAAATTCCTGATGCGCTACGCCGCGATGGCGCTGGCGGCGATGGCGCCGAACGGCGCGAGGGCGGCGGAGGGCGACGCGAACGCGATCAACGATCTCGGAGACAAGAGCCTGCTCGATAAAACCGTTTACGGCCCGCCCCCGAGCCCGTTTCCGACCCACCATCCTCGGCGGCCGCCTCCGCCGGCGCCCGTCTACGGCCCGCCGCCGAGCCCATATCCCACCCTCGATCCCCAGCGGCCGCCTCCGCCCGCGCCCGTCTACGGCCCGCCTCCCAGGGACCCGCCCGACAAGTAAGGGGCGGCGCCGATCGAGAAGAAGGAGCGACGGGCCGGGCGCCTGATTTGACCCGAGCGCGGCGCGCCGTTCTTCCCCTGTCCCCGCAAAGCGGGGAGAGGCAGGGTGAGCATCTGTGTTGGAAGTCAAGGCTGGACTGGCCTCCAAGGGCGATCTTCTTTGATGAGGACGTTGGCGAGGACGACGAGCTTTCGCATGATGGCGGTGATGGC
>JBEKLU010000251.1:0-2994 GCA_050010035.1 Roseiarcus sp. | reverse complement strand
AATGAGCGGCGCCTCTTGCCCATCGCGCTCAACCGCATCGCCGAAACCGGCGCTTGGGATGTCGAGGCCCTCCGCTTCGAGTTCGAGGAGCTGACGATGCTGGGCGAGGACGTTGTCGTGACCGGCTTCGCAATGGCCGAAATCGACTCGGTGCTGTTGGAGGACGACGAGGACCCGGACGATTTGGAGGCGGAAGCGCTGACCCTGCCGTCGAGCGTGGCGACGTCCCGGGCCGGTGATGTCTGGATCCTAGACGATCACCGCCTGATCCAGGGCGACGCGCGCGACACCAGTGTCTACGCGCGGCTGATGGTCGAAGGGGAAACGGCAGTGCTCGCCCTGACCGACCCGCCCTTCAACGTGCCGAACCTTGGCCACGTCACCAGCAATGCGGGCCATCGCGAGTTCGCCATGGCCAACGGCGAAATGAACCCCGAGCAGTTCGGGGGATTCAATAGCGACTGGATGTCGGCCGCCGCGACCCACATTGTCGACGGCGGCCTCATCGCCACGTTCATCGACTGGCGCTCGGTGGAGATCGTGCTCAACTGTGGGCGCGATCTCGGCTTCACGCTCTTGAACATCGTGATCTGGGTCAAAACGAATGGCGGCCAGGGCAGCTTGTGGCGCTCGCAGCACGAAATGCTGCCGGTCTTCAAGAAAGGCGGCGCCCCGCACACCAACAACGTCGAGCTCGGCCGGCACGGGCGGTGGCGCTCCAACGTTTGGACGTACCCGGGCGCGTCGAGCCTCGGATCGGACGCTCGCGACGGGCTCAGCGTCCATCCGACCGTCAAGCCGCGCGCCCTGCTCGAGGACGCGCTGCTCGATGTGACGAACCGCGGCGACATCGTCATCGACTGCTTCGCGGGCTCTGGCTCGACGCTGCTGGCCGCCGAGGCGGTCGGGCGGCGCTGCCGCGCCATCGAGATCGACGGTCCCTATTGCGACGTCATCATTCGCCGCTGGCAAGAGATGACCGGGCGCGAGGCGGTCCTCGAAGCGACCGGCGAGACCTTCGCCGAAGTCGCGGTTCAGCGAGCCAGTGAGAACGTATCCGAACCCCTGGCCGCGACGCCGACCGATCGGGATCGCGATCCGAACACGGGAGCGCGCGACGATGACCGGAAATAGCTCGCCCAAGAAGAAGCCGGCTGGCGGATATCCGGTCGGCTACGCCAAGCCGCCTACGGCATATCAGTTTCAGCCCAAGAAGTCGGGCAACCTCAAGGGAAGGCCGAAAGGTCGGCGGACCCTCGATGAGCTGCTCCTCGAAGAGATCGCGCGCGTCGTCAAGGTCAAAATCGGGGACCAGATCGTCCCGATGGACAAGGATCGGGCCCTGCAGCGCAAGCTGATCGATATGTCGATCATGGGGAACATCGGCGCCGCTCGCCTGATTCTCTCGCGCCTGGACCGCGCCCAAGCCGAAATGGATGCCGCTCCGGATGTCGTGGCGCCGTTGACCGAGGAGGAACTCGACGTCCTGAAAATGATAGCCAAGCAACCCGGGAGCTAGCGCCGTGAAGCACGACGTCAACGAAACCCGCCGCTACTTCCGCGAAGCCGCCTACGCTCATGCGCGCCGCAATTTCTATGCCTTCTACCGCCTCGGCTTCCCCGCCTTGGCGCCGGAAGCGAGCTTTTCCTCCTCGCCGCATTATCGCGTTCTCGCGCAGGCGCTCGAGAAAGTGGCCACGGGCGAGACCCGCCGCCTGCTGATCGCGGTGCCGCCGCGTCATGGCAAGAGCATCCTCGCCTCGGTGGCGCTGCCCGCTTGGATTCTAGGACGCGATCCCACGCGCAAAATCATCTGCGCGTCCTATGGGGAGCAATTGTCCAAGGACTTTTCCAATCGCTTCCGCGACCTGTTGTGGTCGCCCCAATTCCAGTCGCTCTTCCCCGACACGCGGATCGACGCCGGCGGTGCCTCGCTGTCCGAAGTGCGCACCTCGGCCAAGGGCTACCGGCTGGCGACGACGGTCGACGGGCCGGCGACCGGCAAGGGGGCGCACTTCGCCTTCGTCGACGATCCGATCAAGGCGGCCGAAGCGACGTCCGAAGTGGTGCGCAACTCCGTTTACGACTGGTTCAAGGGCTCGCTCATGACCCGTTTCGACAAACCGGCCGAGGGCGCGATGGTCGTGGTCCAGCAACGGCTCCACCAGGACGACCTTATTGGCCGGCTGCGCGATGAAGGGGGCTGGGAATTTCTGGAAATGCCCGGCGAATGCATGCAGCGCCAGACGTTCGACCTTGGCGATGGCGAGACCTGGGATTTTGAACCCGGGGACCTGCTCTTCCCCGAACGCTTCGACAGGGCCGCGCTGAAGCAAATGTCCTGGGATCTCGGCGAGGCCGCCTACAACGCGCAAATCCTGCAGCGCCCTGGGGCGTCTGGCGGGACGCTGTTCAAGCTCAAGCATTTTCCGCGCTATGAGACTTTGCCCGCCCGCTTCGAGGCTATCGTTCAGAGTTGGGATCCGGCGATCGTCGATAACGAAACGGCGGCCTTCACCGTTTGTACGACCTGGGGAATCGTCGGGCGCAGGCTCTACCTCGTGAACGTATTTCGCAAACGGCTCGATTTCTACAAAATTGAGCCGGCGATGCTTTCCATGAAGCAGAAATACAACGCGGGTTTCGTCATCCTCGAAGTCTCCGGCGTAGGCAAAGCGATTGGGAATTCCTTGTTGAAGCGCCAGGGCATTCATGAGTGGTTTCTCTGGACCGAACCTCGGTTGGGCAAGGTCGAGCGCGCGTTGGCCCAGACGCCGAAGATCGAACGCAAGTATGTCTATCTGCCGGTGGAGGCGGACTGGCTCGAAACTTTCGAAGCGGAGATCGCGGCATTTCCGCTCAGCAAATTCGCCGATCAAGTCGACTCTATGGTGCATTTCCTCCACGCGCTCGACGCCTCCAACCGTCTCACCGTGCGGTTGAGCGCGTTCCCGGAAAGGCCGAAGGCAGTCAATTGATCACAGCCTCCCCATC
>JBEKLU010000250.1:0-3026 GCA_050010035.1 Roseiarcus sp. | reverse complement strand
CCACGACGATCGCGCGCGAGCAGGACAGCCGTTTCGACCTGTTCTCCGGATTTCTCGACGCCATCGGGCAGGATCCGGTCCTCTCGCAGGTGAAACTCATCGCCGAACCGTGGGACGTGGGCCCCGATGGCTATCAGTTGGGAAACTTCCCGCCCGACTGGGCGGAATGGAACGACCGCTATCGTGACGCCGTGCGGCGCTTCTGGAAGGGCGATGACGGCGTCATCGGAGAGCTTGCGCTGCGTATCACCGGGTCGAGCGACATTTTTTATCATAAGGGGCGGCGCACCTCGGCGAGCGTTAATTTCATTACCGCCCACGATGGATTCACGCTGCGCGACCTCGTCAGCTACAACGACAAGCATAATAAGGAGAACCACGAGAACAACCGGGACGGAACCGATCAAAACCACAGCTGGAACTGTGGAGTAGAGGGCCCGACGGACGATCCGGCGATCCGCGAGTTGCGTGCACGGCAAAGTCGGAACATTTTGGCGACATTACTTCTGTCCCAGGGCACGCCCATGCTGCTCGCCGGCGACGAAACCGGTCGCACGCAGAGGGGCAACAACAATGCCTATTGCCAGGACAAAGAGGCCATTTGGATCGATTGGCAGGATCTTGGCGCGGAGACAGTGAAACTGCGCGATTTCGTCCGAAAGCTCGTCAAGCTGCGGCGCGAGCACTCCGTTTTCCGTCGCGGCCGCTTCTTTCATGGCTCGCCGATACCTGGAATGAAGATCAAGGATATCACCTGGCTACGTCCAGACGGAAAAGAAACGGAACCGCAGGATTGGGAACGCCCATCCGCGCATTTTCTCAGCTTCATGCTCAGTGGCGAGGCCGGCCATTATCACCTGACCGCCGCCGGCGAGCCGGAAACCGACGACACGTTTCTCGTGATCATGAATGCACACCACGAGCCGATCAGTTGTCGAATGCCGAGCTTCGATACTTCGGTGGTATGGGAATTGGCGTTCGATACATCTGTGGCGGACGGCCTCGATGGCGGGGGTCGGCAACTCAAGCCGGGCGATACGTATGCGGTAACGCCGCGCTCGTTCCTGCTTCTTTCCCGCCAAAAGTCAGAGGCCGCCAAGGGATGAACTAAATGCCGCTGCTCCGGCGCCATCGCATGCCGTTCTATGCCGCGACCGGCGAATCGGGCGACGCCTGCTTCCGTCTTTGGGCGCCAGCCGCCCGCACGGTTGAGCTCATCATCGGCCCGCAGGCGGACGGCGGCTGATGCCCGCTCCCTCGCCCCGTTGCGCAACTTACCGGTTGCAGTTCAGCCGCGACTTTACCTTTCGCGACGCCGAACGGTTAGTCCCCTATCTGCATGCGCTCGGAGTGAGCCACATCTACGCTTCGCCGTACCTCAAGGCGCGGGCTGGAAGCAGCCACGGCTATGACGTGACGGACTACAACGCGCTCAATCCGGAAGTCGGGAGCGAGACCGATTTCGATGCGATGGTCGCCGCGCTCGCACGCAACGGCATGGGGCAGATCCTGGACATCGTGCCGAATCACATGGGCGTCGGAGGAGCCGACAACGTCTGGTGGCTCGACGTCCTGGAGTGGGGCCAAGCCTCGCCCTATGCTGACTTTTTCGACATCTGCTGGAACGCGCCGAAGCCGGATTTGCGCGGCAAGGTTCTGCTGCCCTTTCTCGGCGATCACTACGGGGCCGTGCTCGAGGCGGGCGAACTCGTCCCCTGCTTCAATGAGCGCGAGGGCAGCTTCAGCGTCTGGAGCGACGAGCACAAGTTTCCGCTCGCACCGCACACGTATGCGATGGTTCTTGCGGCGGCGAACGGCGGCGGCAAAACGCTCGACGATCTCACCGCTGAGTTCCGCAAGCTCAAGCCGGCGACGGCGCCCGGACGAGCTCGCGTGGCAACGCGCGCCCGCGCCGGAGCGCTCAAGAGGGAGCTCGCGCGATTGGCGGCGGGCGATCTCGAACTGCGCGCGGGCGTTGACCGGGCCATCCGAACTCTAAGCGGCGCAAAAGGCGATCCGGCGAGCTTCTTACCGCTGCACCGGCTGCTGGAACGACAACATTACCGGCTCGCCTGCTGGCGTGTCGCAGCCGATGAGATCAACTATCGACGCTTTTTCGACATCGACGAGCTTGCCGGCATTCGCATCGAGCAGGCCGAGGCGTTCGAAGCAGCGCACCGGCTGGTTTTGCGTCTCCTTGCCGAAGGCAAGATTGACGGGGTCAGGATCGATCACGTCGACGGTCTGTACGATCCGTTGCAGTACTATGAGCGGCTGCTGGCGCGAATCGCCGACGACTCGGGCGGCGACGCGAGACCCTATGTGGTGGTCGAAAAAATCCTCGCCCAGCACGAGCCGCTGCGCCGCGACTGGCCGGTCGCCGGCAGCACCGGTTACGACGCGCTCAATCTGATCAACGGGGTTTTTGTCGACGGGCGCGCCGAGCGGGCAATCGACCGCGTCTATCGACGCTTCATCGGCCGACATCTCGATTTCGACACGGTTCTCCACGAGTGCAAGAAACACGTCATGGATACCGCAGTCGCGAGCGAGCTGGAGATGCTCGCCGTCGAGCTCGATCGCATCTCGGAAGAGAACTGGAACACACGGGATTTCACCTTGGCAGGCTTGAGGGCGGCGATCCGGGAGGTTGCCGCCTGTTTCCCCGTCTATCGCACCTACATAGCCGAGCGTGGACCGAGCTTGGAAGATCGGCGCGATATCGACTGGGCCGTGGGGCTCGCGCGTAAGCGCCACACGAGTCTAGAGACAACAATTTTTGATTTCATCCACGGCGCGCTGACGACGGATATCGTGCGCAAGCGCCAGCGAGCGTTCAATCGCCGAGCCGTCGTGGGCTTCGCCATGAAATTCCAGCAATTCACCGGTCCGGTCACCGCCAAGGCATTGGAGGACACCGCCTTCTATCGCTACACGCGGCTTCTATCACTCAATGAGGTCGGTGGCGATCCCCGCCGATTCGGCACGACGATCACGGCTTTCCATCGCCTCAATGAGCAACGCGC
>JBEKLU010000249.1:0-3046 GCA_050010035.1 Roseiarcus sp. | reverse complement strand
GACGGCAAGATAAAAGCGCCGACCGTTGTCGGGCGCATGTGGTTGGTTGGGTTGGATTATTTGGGCATTGGACCAACAGGTCCAGCTGGCGCTTGCGCCGCAAAGTCCAAGGAATTCAACGCTCAGAGCGCCATCGCCCCCCGTTCGGAGGGCTCTGGCTGCCATGAGCACACGCGACGACGACATCCATCTGCGCCCAGGCCGCATCCGCCACGGCAACCAGGGCGCCAAGCGTCCGAAGAGCTTTGTCGGCGAGGTGATGCGCGCCGCGAAGAAGGCCGGCCACACCGGCAGGACCTTCGGGCGGACCGGCGGAACCACGGGCCGATCGACCTTCGGGCGAGGCCGGCGGGCCGCCCTGTCTCTGTCCTCGCGCTCGCCTGGTCGGCGGGTGGTAGTCATGACCCGGATCGTCCGCCACCAGGGCAAGCGTTTCCGTTCGGCGCCGCTCGCAAAACACATCGCCTATCTCAAGCGCGAAGGCGTCACCCGCGACGGAACAGACGCCCGAATGTTCGACGGCCGGTCGGACGAGGCCGAGACGAAAGCTTTCGCCGAGCGGTGCGAAGATGACCGGCATCATTTCCGGTTCACGGTGTCCCCCGAGGATGCGGCGGAGATGGCCGATCTTCGGACCTTCACGCGGGAACTGATGGCCGACGCCGAGAAGGATTTGGGCACAAAGCTCGATTGGGTGGCGGTCGATCATTGGAACACCGACAATCCGCACGTCCATGTCCTCGTGCGCGGCCGGGCCGATGACGGGCGGGACCTGGTCATCAGCCGCGACTACATCAGCCAGGGGTTCCGCGGCCGCGCAGCCGAGCGCGTCACCCTGGAGCTGGGGCCGCGCAGCGAGCAGGAGATCCGGACCGCCTTGCAAAAAGAGGTCGAGGCCGAGCGCTGGACCAGTCTCGACCGCTCCCTTCGCGATATCTCCGACGAGGGCGGCGGTGTCGCCGACCTGCGTCCCGGAGGGGCCGACGAAGACCCGGAACTGCGCCGGCTGATGCTTGGCCGCGCCGCCAAGCTCGAACGCCTCGGGCTCGCCGAAGAGGTCGGACCGGCGCGCTGGACTCTGAAGCCAGGCTTCGAGCCGGCGTTGCGCGATCTCGGCGTCCGCGGCGACATCATCAAGACCATGCACCGCGCCATGACCGGCGCGGGCCATGAGCCTGACGTGACCAGCTTCGCCCTGCATGGCGATGCGGTCGCCGAGCCGGTGCTCGGCCGGCTGGTCGCGCGCGGGCTGCATGACGAGCTGAAAGGATCGGCGTACGCGATCGTCGAGGGCGTCGATGGACGCACCCATCATCTCCGCTTCTCCGACTTGGAAATGACCGGCGACGCCAGGCCCGGCGCGATTGTCGAAGCTCGCGCCTATGAGGACGCGGGCGGACGCAAGCGCCTGTCTCTCGCCACCCGCTCCGACTTCACCATTGAGGCGCAGGTCACCGCGCCGGGGGCGACCTGGATCGACCGGCAGCTTCTCGCCCGTGAGCCGGCGACCGGCGGAGGTGGATTCGGCGCCGAAGTGCGCGAGGCGATGGACCATCGTGTCGATCACCTCGTCGAGGAAGGTCTGGCGCGGCGGCAGGGCCAGAGGGTCGTCTTCGCACGCGATCTGCTCGACACGTTGAGGCGGCGCGAGCTTGACGGGGTGTCCTCAAAACTGGCCGCTGAGACTGGCCTCGCGCATCGCCCGTCCGCCGAAGGCGAGCACGTCGCCGGCGTCTATCGCCAGCGCGTCACGCTGGCGTCGGGTCGGTTCGCCATGATCGATGATGGTCTCGGTTTCCAGCTTGTGCCGTGGCGGCCGGCGCTGGAGCAGCAGCTCGGAAAACAAGTCTCTGGCGTCATGTCCCCCGGCGGCGCGGTTGACTGGAGTTTCGGGCGCAAGCGCGGGTTGGGCATCTAAGTGATCTGGAGGCAGTAGGGCCTATGTCAAAATCATCAGATCGCCACGTCCGGACCGCTTTTGTACCTTCGATGGAGAGACCTCTGTTTCTCCGTCAAGCAGAGTTCCTCGTGCGGCGTAGCTCAATGGAAAGAGCGTCCCGTTTCCTACATGCCGATGGCGGCGTGGGCGGGAAGGTTGCAGGTTCGAGTCCTGCCGCCGCATTCATGATACCATAGCACCGAGGAACCTATGACCAGACCATATCCGCCGCCGCTGCTCTCCATTCCGACCGTCGTCCCATTCGACCTGAACCCGACGGACCAAGCGCGTATCGCTAGGCCCCTTGGCCTAGTGAGGATATCGCCGGAGATCGCCACTGTGGTCGCGCACGCGATTGCTTGTTTCAACGCCACCCAGGGCGGCAGCCGCGACACGACGACCGGGACGACCCTGGCCGCCTTGGGGAAACTGTCTCGTCCCGGCCGCTCTTACGATGCGGCAATCGAACGGCTCGTCGATGATCGGTACGGCATCGACTACACAACGCACGGTCGGCTACAGCCCCTCGCACGGGCCGTGCTCGCTGGTGACCAGCAGGCGCGAGAGGCTCTTGCTGAGACGGCGCAGGCCAGAGCGATCGAACTCCGCAGCCACCCCCGCGTCGCACCTGAAACGGAAGCGCTCAGATTTTTTTGCGGCATGTTGCGGGTGATCTTCGATGCCGCCGCTTCACCGACAGTGGAGCGGACCTGGCGCAATTGCGGATCCTTTGCGCTTGAAGTGCTCTCGGTCGCAGCAATCGAGCACGCCGACTTCGACGCCCATCCGGAACGCCTGAAGGAATACCTCGGCACCGACGTCACGCCGGAATGAACCGACAGAGGTCTCGCCGATCGCGGCTTACGTGAGCCGTCGCAGAAATCGGCGAGACCTCGCGCGTAACCAATCCGATTTCTTCGCTGCTGTATCCCCAAGCCTCCGCATCATCAATTCGCGCTTGAGGCCAGCACCAAAGGGCCTGCTCATCTTCCGTCGTCATGAACGCGACCAAGATCCTCTGGGGCCAAGTGCTCCTCGTCAGCGCCGTCGTGCTCGCCTTCGTCTGGGCGGCGACGGAATGGACCGCGTGGCGGCTCGCCTTCCAGC
>JBEKLU010000248.1:0-4290 GCA_050010035.1 Roseiarcus sp. | reverse complement strand
CGCGGCGTGTCGGGCACGTCAGTCGATCGCGATCGCCATGACGGCATCCATGAGACGCTCGACAAGTCGGGCAAGAAGTGGGAGATCATTGAAGTAATGGGCAAGTGGGACGATCCGACCGCGCAGAAGGTGACGGCGGATGCGATCGCCATACAAAAGCATTTCGACGGCTTCACCGCGCAGGGCGGCGACACCGGCGTCGTGCAGGCGATGATCGACGCCAAGCATCCGATGGTTCCCTTCGGCGGCGAGACGGAGAACGGCTTTCGTAAGTTCTGCGCAAAATACTCAGCCGACGGCCTGAAATGCGCTTCGGGCGGCACGGGGCCTGCGCAGGTCGCGGTCGCGATCCACACAGCGATCGCGGCGCTTGAAGGTCAGGTAGTCCCGCAGGCGATCAAGCTGCCGCTGGCCGAGGTGCAGGATCCCAACTTCAAGGACGGGGAGAATTATTACTCGGCCCAGTCCGACAATTTCTTTGTCGGCAATTCCTTCCCGACCTGCCACATCAACTTCACCGCCCAGGAAATCATGGGCCAGACAAAAGAGAACAAGTAACGATATCGGGCGGAGCGGGCGTCGCGGCGGACTTTTCCCGCGACGCCCGTCTTTTGGGGGGAAGAGATGGAGCCGGCCGCAATCCCGTTGTTCCGCATGGAGGGCGTTTCCAAGCGGTATGGCGGCGTCAAGGCGTTGGAGAAGGCGGATCTGACCGTCGAAGCCGGGAAGATTCACGCCATTCTTGGCGAGAACGGCGCTGGCAAGTCCACGCTCATCAAAGTCATGTCCGGCGTCGTCGAGCCGAACGAAGGGCGCATGCTGCTCGACGGCCGCGAGGTCAAGTTCGCCGCCCCGGCGGCGGCCAATCAGGCCGGCATCGTCTGCATCTTTCAGGAACTGTCGCTGATTCCCGATCTGTCGGTGGCCGACAATATCTCGATTAGCAATCCGCCCAAACGGTTCGGCCTCATCGACAGGCGCGCGCAGCGAAGAATCGCGGAGGAAGCGCTCGCCAAGGCTGGCGCCGAGGACCTCCACCCTCTGACTCCCGTCAAGGACCTGCCGCTGTCGCGCCGCCAAATGGTCGAAATCGCCAAGGCGCTGGCGCGCAATCCGCGCGTGCTCATTCTCGACGAGGCGACTTCGGCGCTGACGGCGGCCGACGTGGCCAAGGTGTTCGCGGTGCTCAAGCGCCTGCGCGCCGAAGGTCTGGCGCTGCTCTACATCTCGCACCGCATGCACGAGATCGCCGAACTGGCGGACCAGTGCACGGTGTTCCGCAACGGGCGCAATGTCGCGTCTTACCGCGCTGGCGAAAAGAGCGACAATGAAGTCGTGGAACTGATGATCGGGCGCGAATACAGCCATGTCTTTCCGGCCAAACCGCCGCTCGCCCCAAGCGATAGGCCGCCGATGCTCGAGGTGCGCAATCTGTCCTGGTCCGATCGTCTCAAGGACATTTCGCTTGGCGTTCGCGCGGGCGAAGTCGTCGGTCTGGGCGGTCTCGACGGGCAAGGACAGCGGGAGTTCTTGCTCGCGCTGTTCGGCGTGCTGCGCGGCGTCTCGGGCGAGATTTTGGTCGACGGAGCGCCTGCATCGGTTTCGAGCCCGAGCGCCGCCAAAGCGCGCAAGATCGGCATGGCGCTCATCCCGGAGGACCGCAAGACCGAAGGATTGATGTTGCCGATGTCCGTCGGGGTCAACCTTTCGTTCGCCGCGCTCGATCGCATCTCGAGTCGTGGCGTCATCGATCGCGCCAGGGAGCGCCAGTTGATCGATGAAATGATCGAGCTGCTCGCCATCCGCACCGACGGAGTCGACATCCCCGTCGGATCGCTTTCGGGCGGCAATCAGCAAAAGGTGGTCATCGCCAAATGGCTCATGGTCAAGCCGCGCATCATCCTGCTCAATGATCCCACCCGTGGCATCGATGTGGGCACCAAAGCGGAGATCTACCAGCTCTTACGCAAGCTCGCCGCAACGGGCGCCGCGATTGTTTTCTATTCGACCGACTATGACGAGCTGATCGGCTGTTGCGACCGCGTGCTCGTTCTCTATGACGGCGGCGTCAAACGGGTCCTTGTCGGCGACGAGATCACCGAGCGCGCGTTGATCAGCAGCGCGCTCAACATATCAACGCCGGGCGAGGGGGCTGACATGGCGTCGGCGATGAGCGCGTGAGCGACTGGCGATATCGATTGAGCGAGCATAGGGGGACGCTGCTCGCCCTGGCCTTTTTCATCCTCATGTTCGCCATTTACGCCAGCAACCACCCCGCGGGGTTTACGGCGAATGTCGTTCAGACGGCGGCCAACAAAGGGGCGCTGCTGGCGCTTGTCGCAATGGCGCAGACCTTCGTCGTTTTGACCGCCGGCATCGACCTTTCCGTCGGTATGGTGTTCGTTCTGACCAATTGCCTTGCGTCATGGATCGTGGTCGGCTCGCCCGCGATGGTTGGCCTGGGCGTCGTCGGCGTTCTGCTGACGGGATTGCTGTGCGGCGCGATCAACGGCGCGATCGTCATCTATGGGCGCCTGCAGCCGATCGTGACGACCATCGCCACCGGCGCCGTCTATTTCGGCATTGCGCTGGCGTTGCGGCCCGTTCCGGGCGGCGACGTCAATTCGGACCTTGCCGACGCGTTCACCGGTCGCGTTCTCGGCGTGATCCCCGCCAGCTTGGTGGCGCTGGCGGCCGTCGTCGTTGTGATCTGGCTGCCGTACAGGCGGTCGGTGATCGGGCGCGCGGCTTACGCGGTCGGCTCGTCGGAACTCGCCGCCTATATGTCGGGCGTGCCAGTCCAGGCGGCAAAATTCTTCGCCTTGGCGGCGTGTCCTTGTTCGGCGGCTCGGGCAGCGCGATCGGCGCGATTTTCGGCGCGCTGATGTTTCGCACCATCGGCGATCTCATGTTCGTCTTCGATTTCGATCCCCTTTGGCAGCCGCTGTTCCAGGGCGTCGTGCTGCTGGCGGCGGTATGTCTTGGCTCGGTCCGGCTGTTTCAGATCCGCAACCGTCTCGATCTATTCGAATGAGGCTTGTTCCGATGACGACGCGCGGCGGCGCTTTGTGGCGCAAGGTCGATCCGGCGGTGGCGACCGCCTTCGGATGCATCATCCTGCTGTTGTTTCTGGGCAGCCTCTATTCCAGCAGTTTCCTGTCGCCTGAATATCTGCTTCAGCAGTTGAAGGTCGCCTCTTTCCTTGGGGTGATCGCCACCGGCATGTTGAGGGTGAGCCTGCGCGGCCAGATCGATGGGTGGGTGCGTTGGGGGGTGGCGGTGGGGGGCATGATGACGACCGCCGCGACGGGATGGGGACCGACGGGAGAAGCGCTCGCCATACCGTTCGGCGTGCTTTGCGGCGTGGCGCTCGGCTTGGCCAACGGCTTCGGGGTGGCTTACCTGCGCATTCCCTCGATGATCATCACCCTGGCGGTGAACGCCGTCGCCCAGGGGCTGATGGTGGTGCACACGGGCGGCTTCTCGCCGCAAGACGCGTCGTCGGCCGCGATGCGGGTTCTCGCTACCGGGCATACGCTGTTTGGCCTGCCCAACGCGCTGCTGGTCTGGGCGGCGGTCGGCGGCGCGACGGTGTTTCTGCTGTCGCGCACGACATTCGGGCGCGCGATCTATGGCATCGGCAACCGTGAGCGGGCCGCCTATCTCTCAGGCGTTAAGACCCAGCGCGTCGTTCTCTTCACCTTTGCGATCGCCGGCGGCCTGTCGGCCTTCGGCGGCGTGTTGCTGGCGGGTTATGCGAGCAAGGCGGCCCAGGCGATGGGCGACGCCTATCTGCTTCCCTCGATCGCCGCCGTGGTGCTGGGCGGCGCCTCGATCCTCGGCGGGCGCGGCAGCTATATCGGCACCATCGCCGGCGTCATTTTGATCACGCTGCTGCAGTCGATCCTGTCAGTGATCCAAATGCAGGAGGCCGGGCGGCAGGTGATCTACGGCGTCGTCATCATCGCGATGCTGCTGCTTTATGGGCGCGAGCGGCTGGCGCGGTAGGCGTCGGTTAGAGCATTAGAGCATTGGGGAACTTATTACGATTCAGCGGGCTCCGGGCTAGGAGCGTTGTGGATTGACGGCCGTCGTAATCCAGTTGCGACGCGCCTGTGATCTCGCAACGCTAAGGCGTTGTCACGGCGCCTCTGGCTTGCGGGACCATTGGCGGCTCGGTAGCCAGGGGGATGAAGAAAATCAGTTACACCGGGTACCGGTTTCCGCCTGAGATCATTCAGCAGGCGATCTGGCTCTATCTTCGGTTCACATTGAGCTTCCGCGACGTCG
>JBEKLU010000247.1:0-3254 GCA_050010035.1 Roseiarcus sp. | reverse complement strand
AAATACGGGAAGGCCGAGGGCGAGGTTGCGCTCATCACGCATCTGCCCGGCGTCGGCTCGCTTGAAGCTCGCAACAAGGGCTACAAGGAAGAGCTGGCCGAAAAATATCCCGGCCTGAAGCTGACCGCGGACAAGGTGTCCGATGGCAATGCGACGACCGGCCTCAACATCATGACCGACCTCATCACCGCCAACCCGAACCTGCGCGGCGTGTTCGCCGACAATCTCATCCAGTGTCAGGGCGCGAGCCAGGCGATCGCCGAGAACAAGAAGGCCGACACGATCAAGCTCGTGTGCTTCGACGCGGACGACAAGCTCATCGGGTATCTCAAAGACGGTACGATCGCCGCCCTCTTACTGCAAGACCCCTATCGAATGGGCTACGACGGCGTGAAGACCGCGCTCGCGGCCTCCAAGGGCGAAAAGGTTCCGGCCTTCGTCGACACCGGCGCGAACCTCATCACCAAGGCCAACATGGACGGCGAGAAGCAGCACGCGCTGCTCTATCCGAAAGTGAAGTAAGCATCGAGGGGCGCGCTGGCGCTGCGGCGTCGGCGCGCCCTCGTACCTCCAAGAAGCCGTATTCACGAGCAGGCGCACGACAGAATGTCTTGCGCGACGCCGGAGCGCGGCGGATGATGTACGCCTGAATCAAGAAAGATTCGCCCAAGAGCGCGACCATGGCGTCAGTTGTCACCGCCGCCCCGACCGATGGCGCGCCGCTGCTCGCATTACACAAGCTGGACAAGCGTTTCGGCGCGACTCACGCCCTCATAGCCGTCGATCTGACCTTCGAGCAGGGCGAAATTCACGCGATCGTCGGTGAGAATGGCGCCGGCAAGTCGACGCTCATCAAACTCCTGACCGGCGTTTATCCCCGCTCGTCGGGCGAAGTCTTCTGGCGCGGGACGCCGGTCACGCTGGCGACGTCGAGCCGACCGTCGGCGTCGACGTCGGCGCCAAGGCGGAAATCTATCGGCTTCTCGCTCCCTGCTCCAGAAGGGCGCGGGCGTCATCATGATCTCGTCCTATCTTCCGGAAGTCTACGAGCTGGCCGACACGCTGCACGTCTTCCGCCGCGGCGGGATCGTGGCGGGCCACGGGCACAAGGATGCTTCGCGCGAAGCGACCCTCACTGAGGCCATCGGGGTTTAGGGCAAGGGAACGGGACAAGAATGACGACGACGGATCAAGCCATCACCTCTCAGGCGCGGAGCGGCGCTCGGCTGAACGCGCTTCTCGGCCTCACTCTTCTCGGCCTGCTGCTCATCATATGGCTCGCGCTGTCGTTCGAGACCACGACCTTCTGGACCTCGAACAACATCGCCAATCTCCTGCGCCAGGGGGCGATGATCGCGATCCTCGCCATCGGCGAGACCTTCACGATCATCACCGGCGGCATCGACCTTTCGGTCGGCGCGATCGCCGGCTTCGTCTCGATGATGGTGGCCTGGCTAATGGCCCACGATCTCGGCTTCGCGTCCTCGGTCGCCGGGGCGGTGGCGATCTCGCTCGCCATCGGCGTCTTCATCGGCCTCTTCCACGCCTTCGGCGTCGTGCAGATGGGCCTGCCGCCGTTCATCATGACGCTGGCGACGATGTACTCGCTGCGCGGCATCGGCTTTCTCATCACCAACGGCGCGACGATTTCGATTACCGACGACGCCTTCACCGGCTTCTCGCGCGCGAGCTTCCTCGGCTTTCCCTGGACCGACGGGTCGTGGTTCGCAATCCCGATGCTGTTCTGGATGGTGATCGTCGTCGCAGTCCCTCTTTACATCCTCCTCACCGAGTACCGCTGGGGCCGCTATCTCCTCGTCATCGGTTCGAACAAGGAGGCCGCGGTTCTCTCCGGCATCAACGTCACGGGGATGATCTATCTTGCCTACATTATATCGGGCTTCTGCGCCGCCGTCGTCGGCATTCTGCTCGCGATGCGGATCGGCATCGGCAACCCGGGCCAGGCCGACGGGTGGGAATTGCAGGCGATCGCCTCGTCGGTCATCGGCGGCACCAGCCTCTTCGGCGGGTTCGGCTCGGTGCACGGGCCGCTGATCGGCTCGTTCATCCTGACGACGATCAACAACGGCGCGAACCTTTTGAACCTCAATTCGTTCTGGCAGCGCATCATCACCGGCTTCCTGATCATCATCGTCGTCTATTTCGACACCCTTCGGCGCAAGAAGCGTTGACGAAGGACGCGCTCGCCTGCGGCGATCTCATCGCCTATCGCCGCTACGCCTACGCGCGCTCCGCCACAAGGCCTGTCGCGACAATCGATCGGTGCTCTACCACCGCGTGCCCAAGCTCTTCGAAGAACTGGCGCTGGCGCGCGGCGAGGGGCGTCATCCGCGCATCCTCCGCAACCTCGGCCGCGCCGACCTGCTCATCCTCGATGATTGGGGGTTGGAGCCGCTCGACGCCGGCGCCCGGCATGATCTCCTCGAAATCCTCGAAGAACGATACGGGCGACGCTCAACCGTCATCACCTCCCAACTTCCCGTGGACCGTTGGCACGAGGTCGTCAACGATGGCGCGCCGCTTCCTCGGCGACGACTTCGGCGAGTTTTTTTTGAAGGCCTCTTGCTCTTCGGGCGTCGCCGCTTTCGGGTTGCGCGGCCGCGGTTTCTGGATCGACCAGCCGATCGCCCGCAACGCCTCCCAGCCGCGCTGCGGCGCGAGCGAGGCCAGCCCCAGCTCTCCAGCCATCCAGCGCGCGACCTTGCCGCTCGTCCAAACCCCGCCGTCGGGCGGCGGCTCGCTCACGCGCACGCGCAGACGCTCCAACAGTTCCGGCCTCAGAATTTTCGCCGCCGCGCCGTTGCCCCGACGCAGATCGCCCAACGCCGAAGGTCCAAACGCGTTGTAACGCTCCACCAGCTGTTCGATCCAGCGCTGGCCGACGAGGTCATCGCCGCCACCTCGCCGGTCGAATGACCCTTCGCCAATAGCCAGATCGTCTGGAAATGCCGCGAAGACATCGCGTCCTCGCACGCCTCGTACCGCGCCTCCAACGCCGCAACGCTCAGATGACCGGCAACGTGAGCCATGCCCGCCTCCCGCGATTCATGGCCGTCCTATCTACCAGCGGAAAACCCCAATGGGAATCCAACCCCCCGTCGAGTCAATCAGCCGGAAACCGTAGTGCGCCCTGAGGGCGCGTAGAGCCAGTGGAGGAAGATTCCACCGAAGATAGATGTCGGTAAGTCTGGAAGCTGACGAGCGGTTCGTCCGGGTGACTGGGCGGGCTGGAG
>JBEKLU010000246.1:0-3369 GCA_050010035.1 Roseiarcus sp. | reverse complement strand
GTCATCAACCGGGCGATGGTTCGGGCGGAGGGAGTGCGGCTTATCGCGCTCGCATCCATCTTTTCCGATCGCCGGCGCCGTCCGCTCCACTCGCTGACGACGCGAAGGCATCCGCGAAACCCCTGCCGCTTCAGAGAGCGCCGTAACTCAGAGCCGTTGCGACGGCCTGCCGCCCATTGTTCGTCAAGCCAGGGAAGGTAAGCTTCGAGCGAGCTGCTGCGAACGCGGAAGATGTCCGACCGCTGCCCGCGAAGCACCTTTCGCACGAGGCCGCGACCGTAGCCGGCGCCTCGCACGATCTCCTTGATCGTCGCGCCGTCCTTGGCCATCGCGAGGATGGCGGCGTTGGTTTCCTCGCGGCGCAGATAGCCCTCATATTGCAGCTTCTCGGCGGCGGTGAGCAGGGCCGGATTGATCGTGGTCGCGCCGATCGCGGTCCGAATCTGACGCATTGATTTGCGTACGGCGTCGAGGAAAGCGTGGCTTGCGTTCTCCATCAGATGCCAGCGGTCGGCGACCTGCACCGTGTTGGGGAGCGCCTTCTGCGTCGCCAGCGCGTAGCCGCCGCCTCGATCCCGAGCCACGACGGCGATCTGCGGCTGGTTCGTCAGCCACGCCTCGGCGGTCGCCGGTTCTCGATCCGGCAGCAATGCGATCGTCTTTCGGCGTTCGAGATCACAGATCAGCGTTCCATAGCGATGGTTGCGGCGCCAAGCCCAGTCGTCGATCCCGATGATCGCCGGAGGCGCGAAGCTCGGGCTGCCACGCCTGCGCATGGCGCGCAACAGGGTGTCGTTGCTGACCGGCATGCTCAAGCGGCGCGCGAAACTCGCCGCCGGTCGGCCTCCCAGGGCGAGCGCCAAACACACCCGAGAACGCCGCTCACCGGGTTGCCACGTGTCGCCGACGGATTCTTTCGGCGATGTTCGCGCACCCTTGCACCGTCGCCTCGATCGCCTTCGGGCCCCACGCGCATCTCGGACGGTGAACTTTTGGGTCGACGAATTTAACCAAGCGGCCGCCACGCCGGATCGCGACCGGCACGGCGCTCATGCGGGGAATGCCAGTAATTGGGTCGCGCTCATCCAAACCGAGCAACCTCGAAATAGATCCAAGCGAACGCTCGTCGTCGTCAGTTGCAAAGGATGCCGGGGCCCCGAACCCATGGACGACCGATATCGTTTCTTGACGCATGGTGTCGTCGGCTTGGACCTGCGCGATCATGGATCCGTGACGAGACGATACCCCCCTGCCCTGCCTGCGATCGTCGGCGGCTCGAAAATCAGATTGACGCGGCGGCTGCCGCAGCGCGGGCACAGCGTCCGATCGTTGAGCGCGGCGAGCGAGATGTCGCGCCGCGCGTCCACACCAACGTCTCGACGTCCAGCTCGGCGGGATAGCGGCACTTGGCCGTCGATCGCGTGTTATCCACGCGGCCGTCGATGCAGCGCGCGTGCACGCGCCAGCCGGCCGACAGGGCGTCTTTCAGAGTCTCGATCGGAATGAGAACATAAAGGGAATATCTGCCGGTTCTGTCAAGCGCGCGAACGCCGTCGGAGATCCTCGACGACTTTTTGCGCGCGCTCGACGGGACCGGCCGAGGCGTCGCCTGCGGCGACAACATTCCTTTGCGCGCCCCATCGCGCTGCCGCGCGACCCGCGCCCCCACCCTGCCGTGCGGGCTGCGCTGGCGCGCCGGCCGGAGGCGCGAGACGGGGTCTCGGCGGGGCGCAAGAATGCGCGCGCCTGCGGATTCCACGAATTGGCCAATGACGGAAATCTATCAGATCGACCTCACGAAGAAGCACCTAGCGGCGATGCCTGAGGCCGAAGGTCGGCGGCTTTTGTTGCTCGGCCATAGTCGCGATGCCGCGCCATTTGGGCGCGCGGCGTCGCGAACCCGGGGAGAAATATGCAGAAGACAATCTGTGTCGGTCTCGACATTCACAAAGCCAGCCTTTCGGTGAGCGTGGCCGAAGACGGTTGTGATGGCCCTGTCAGGTTTATCGGAGCGATCCCGAACACGCCGATCGCGCTATCGAAACTTGCGAGGCAGTTGGCCAGGGGTAATTGTCGCCTCGAATTCTGCTACGAGGTGGGCGGGTGCGGCTACGGCATCTATCGCCAACTGACCAAACTCGGTCACGCCTGCGCCGTGGTTGCTACATCAAAGATTCCTCGCAAGCCCGGCGAACGCGTCAAAACAGATCGACGCGATTCACAAAAGCTCGCCATTCTTCACCGCACCGGAGATCTCACGCCTGTTCGGGTTGAGGCGGCGCGGAGTTATCGCTATCCAGCGCGAGCCGCGAAAGAGAACGCCGAGATTATCGTCCGGCAACCGAAATCAATCCGAGCAATCGCCTGGAAAGCACAGGTGCGTCTCTGCCGGCGCTTCCGCGCGCTGAGCGCCAGCGGGAAGAGACCGACTGTGGTCGTCGCGGCAATCGCGCGTGAGCTTTCCGGCTTTGTGTGGCAATCGGCCAGGAGGTGAACCCGCCGGCGCCATAGGCGCCCTCATCCCGGTCTGTTCGGCCGGGAGCAGGACGAACGGTCAGGGCAATCCTCGCGAGCCCCTTTGGGCCGGATCCAAGCCGACGCCCGTGCTAAGTCCGAGGTAGGCCCGCGACGAGAAGCGTTCATGCGGTTTCGATCCGGGAATGGAAGATTGATCGACCGTCGCCATCGCCGTTCTGCTCCCGACCCGACAGTATTTCACCTGCCTGTCGACAGGCCTTCGGCGCGTCGAAGTGTTCGCACGTCTTTTCTCTTGAAAAAGGACATGGACGGGCTCCGCCCCTCGCGCTGGGAGGGGTGAAGCGGGAAAAGAGGCCCGCGGCGGCCGGGGTATTCTTTGAAGCAAAACCTCCAGAAATTCGACGTCTGGCTCGACGACGCGCAGCAATCCGGGATTTGCGCGATCCACTGCTTCGCTCGCACGATCCGGCGAGATATCGGCGCCGTCAGAAACCGCTAACCGAGGGCCGGAGCAACGGCCAAACCGAAGGGCAAATCAATCGATTGAAACCGCTCAAGCGCGCGATGTACGGTCGAGCGGGGGAGCGAGCACCGAACCCCTGTGCGCCCGGATGTTGCCTCTCCTTCTGCCCACTGATCTCACAGAGTTTGAGAAGGCCCCCGAAAATGATGCTGGCGATCCGCGTTGTGTTTGTTCGGCATCAGAAGAAAACGCAGTCGGCAAACTCCACGGACCAGCCTTCTGCCGCCTGTCCGTGTTCAAACGCCAGACGTCGCGCCACCCGCGCAACAACGCCCGTCGCGCCAACGTCGCCGTAAGTCGATTCCTGCATCATCTCGGATCACCATCCTTCCGGCGGCTGTCGGAGTTTGCAGCTGCAAACTCCGACA
>JBEKLU010000245.1:0-4356 GCA_050010035.1 Roseiarcus sp. | reverse complement strand
CTCCCGAATTTACCGATGTCTCGGCAAAACCCAGACAACGTGGAAATTCCCGCCGCTTTGTTGCAAAGACTCACCGAAGCGCTCTGTTACGCAGCATGAAATGCGCAAAGTCGAGCTAAGAGGTAGTCATATCGCGACTGCGACGTCAGACTCGGAGTCTACTCACCTCGATTCGATCGTCGAAGCTGGTGAGGTCGGCGCCGCTTCATCTGTCGAAGCCGATGCCGCCTGGCTAGGTAGTTTCCGAACCTATCGCTGCCGCCGGGTCGCCTCTTACAGTGACCCTAGGAGCGGTCCAGCACGCAGACGAAAGCGGTGCGTTCGGCTCCAAGATCTGGCGGCGGCGATCTCCCCCCTCGCCGCCGCCAACGCTCTTAGGTCGGCCGCGTCGGGGCGGCCGGCGATTCAGCCGAGAACGAGGAGTCGCAATATGTCGATATCCCTACTGAATATGATCTTGGTCGGCTTGGCCGCGCTGAGTCTCATGGCCTGTTCGCCAACGAGGACGAGGTTGAGCGGCGCCGGCGTCGGCGCGGATAAGGTCGTCAAACCATGATGCAGGTCATTTCAGCCCTGAAGGGCTATGCGATCGAGGCGAGCGACGGCGGGATGGGAACTGTCGCCGATTTCCTGTTCGACGACGCGTCGTGGAGAGTGCGCTGGCTGGTCGTCGATTGCGGAACTTGGCTGACGGGGCGCAAGGTGCTGATCCATCCTTCGGCCATTTCGCGGGCCGACTTGGAACAGCAACAGTTCTTTGTGTCGCTGACGAAGGCTCAGGTCGAGAAAAGTCCGGAATTGGCCGAGGACCAGCCGGTGTCGCAGCAGATGGAGAACCAGCTCTACACTTACTATGGGTGGGACCCGCTTTGGGGCGGTCCCTATCTCGGCGCGGCGCCCGGCGCGATGGCTTGGCCCTATATGGCGCCGCCCCATGATCGACGACGCCGACTGGAGCATCCATTATTTCATCGTCGACACCCGGAATTGGTGGTTTGGCAAGCGCGTGCTGATTTCGCCGCTGGCGGTGAAATCGATCGATTGGTTCGACCGCCGCGTCGCGCTCGACGTGTCGCGCGAGAAGGTCAAATCGAGCCCGCCGTGGGATCCCCTGGAGGCTTTCAATCGAGACTACGCCAAGCGGCTCCACAGCCACTACGGTTGGCCGGGGTCCGGCGCTTAAGCGAAGTCGTTCGACGATTGGCGCTCCCGACGCGGCAAGCCCATCTTGCGCGATCGTTATTTCCTCGCGACCGATTTTCCCGAGATCGGCTACGGGAATGTTTGGCCTTGCCTCGCAGGAAAAGCCGCGTCGTCACTTGGCGAGGCGCTTGCGTATGGCGAGCAGCTCACCGCGGCGCTCGGCGCTCGTTTCGGGATAGCTCAATTTCAGTCGCTCGAGCGTGTCGAGAATGATTTGCGATACGATCAGCCGTGCGTTTTCCTTGTCGTCGGCGGGAACCACGTACCAGGGCGCGTCGGCCGTGCTGGTCGCCCCGAGACATTCCTCGAACGCCTTCATGTAACGCTTCCAGAATTTTCGCTCCTCGACGTCGGCGAGGCTGAATTTCCAGTTCTTTTCCGGCTCGTCGATGCGCGAGAGAAACCGCTTGCGCTGCTCGTCCTTGGAAAGGTGCAGGAAAAACTTGACGATCCGAGTTCCGTTGGCGTGGAGATGTCTCTCCGTATCCGCAATCGAGCGATAGCGATCCCGCCAGATCGTCGCGCCATCGCTCGGCGTATCCGGCAATCCCTCGGACTCGAGAATCTCGGGGTGGACGCGGACGATCAGGACCTCTTCATAATAGGAACGGTTGAAGATGCCGATCCGACCGCGCTCCGGCAGATCGCGAGTGGTTCGCCAGAGAAAATCATGCTGCGCTTCGGCGGCGCTGGGATGTTTGAAGCTGAAGACTTGGCAACCCTGGGGGTTCACCCCGGACATCACGTGCCTGATCGCCCCGTCCTTTCCCGCCGCGTCCAACGCCTGAAAAATCAAAAGGACGGCATAGCGGTCGGATGCATAGAGAAGCTGCTGGAGCGCGCTCAAGCGGGCGACGTGGTCTTCCAGGAGATTGCGATAATTCTCCTTTGAATCGTATGCGGGCTTCACCCGGGTCGGCCATTTCCGCAGATTGACCGCGTCGCCTTCTCTGACGCGAAAGTCGCTCGACTCGATCGGCATTTTCACTCCTGCTATCCGATGGCGAGACGGCGGAAAACGGGGACCTTCACAAAGTCCATGACGAAGGCGAAGGCGGCGGCCGCGACGAGCGTCCCGGCGACCGCGACGAGCGGCAAAGGCGCCATGGCGATTCCGGTCAGGGCGAGCGCCGCGGCGATCAGAACGTCGACGAATGACGACGCAACGAGCCATGAGCTGGGACGCGAGGACCAGATTCGCCGGCGTTCGCGATTGTTGTACGTCGTCGCTTGATTGCCGAAGACGATGATGACGAAGGCCAGCGTCCTCAGCCTGTCGATGTCGAATCCGGCGAGATACGCCCCCACGGCGAGGGCGGACACGCAAAACGCCAGTTCGCCGAGCCCCATCACGGCGCCGGCGATCGTCAGATTGCCGATTCGCCAAGCATTGGGCAGCGGCGAGGGCCGCACGTTGTCCGTCGTCAGCGACATCCCGAGAATGTCGCCGATGATCATGATGAGCGCCATCAGCAGCGGCGTCAGGATCGCTTGCCCTGTCATGACGAGCCCGACCGCGATGAAAAGCACCTGCACGATCTTCTTGTTGATGGAGTTGAGCGTATACGTCAGGATTCGCTGAAAAATGACGCGACCTTGCTTGACCGATGCGACAATGCCGGCCAGACCGGGTTCGGTGAGCACCATGCCGGCGGCCGCTTTGGCGACCTCGGTCGCCGTGGAAACAGCAATCCCGATCTGCGCCTGGCGCAACGCCGGCGCGTCGTTGGCGCCGTCGCCGCACATGCCGACGGTGTGCCCGCCGCTTTGATAGGCCTTGACGAGCTTGAACTTGTCCTCCGGCAGGACGCCGGCGAAGACGGCGTAGTCTTCGGGATGGACCGTTTCGGGGATCGGCCCGGGCGGACAGAGAGCGCCGTCGAGCCCGACCGACCGCGCCACGATGGCGGCCGTCGTCGGCGCGTCGCCCGTCACCATCACCGTGCGCACGCCCAACGCGTGCAGTTCCTTGACGAGGGCCGCCGAATCCGCGCGCGGCGGGTCGCTCAACGCGATGAGGCCGACCAACTTCATCGCCTGGGGCGCTCCGGCCGCGACCGCCAGCACGCGAAAGCCTTGCCCCTCGAGCTCCTTGGCGATCGCTTCGGCGGTCGGCGAAGTCTCCGCGAGCGCGATCACGACGGCGTAGGCGCCCTTCACCACACGTTGCGTCACGCCGCCCGAATCCACAGCGGTCGCCTCGGACATTTTGGTGGCGGGGTCGAACGGCGTGAAAGCGGTCAACTTCGGCGTATCGGCTGCGTCCTTGCCCAGGGCGGCCGACCTGATGGCCTCATCGACTGGATCTTGGCCGCCCTCTGAACTGGCCAACGCCGCCAACGCCAGAACATGCGCTTCGTCGAAATTGGGCATCGGACGAATCTGGGCCACGCTCAGAGCGTTCTGCGTCAAGGTGCCTGTCTTGTCCGCGCACAGGACGTCCATCGTCGCCGCTTCATCCACCGCGGAGAGCCGTGTCGGCAGGACGCCGAGCTTGGCGAGGTTGCGGGCGCCCAGCGCCGCCGCGAGCGTGAAGGTTGCGGGCAACGCGACCGGTATCGACGCCAGAACCGCGGTGAGAATGAGCGGAACAATCTCGGCGATCGGCATTTTGAGAAGAGCGGCGTAGACCGTGAGCCCCACGATGAAGACGCCATTGAACACAGCCAGATTGCCGACCACGCGCATGACCGCCTTCTGCTGCGAGCTGACGACATGAGCGGAAAGAACGAGTTCGGCGGTTTTCCCGAATTTGGTGCGCGCTCCCGTCGCCGTGACTTCCGCCACCGCCTCGCCGCGCCGCACCAGCGACCCCGCATAGGCTTGGCGGCCCGCGCCGGCCTCGATGGGAACGGACTCGCCCGTCAGCATGGATTGATCGAGCAGGATCTCTCCGCCTGCGATGAGCGCATCCGCGGGAACAACGCCGCCCAGCGACAACTTCACGACGTCGCCCGGCGCAAGCTCGGCGGCGGGCGCGTTCGTCCATGCCCCGTCGCGGTGGACGGACGCGTTCATCGCCAGCCGCGACTTCAGCGCGGCGAGAGTCGCCTGCGCGTGACTTTCCTGAAAATATCCCAGAGCGGCGTTGAAAACGAGAAGAACGGCGATGACCGAAGCTTCGGTGTATTTGCCGAGCGCCAGCTCGAGCAC
>JBEKLU010000244.1:0-3433 GCA_050010035.1 Roseiarcus sp. | reverse complement strand
ACGCGGAAATGACCGCTCTGAACATCGAAGGGGGCGCGTTCCATCCCGAATGGAATTACACCATAAAGCCACGCCGTCGCGAAGCCGCAACTTGAAGCACTTATTCCGCGGCGTCGCCTTAGCCTCTCACGCCTTGTCGCTCATGCGCCAAAGGTTGTCGCGACCGTTCGAAAGGGGAATCGCATGCGAAAGATTTCCGTCGACCTCATACGGCTGGCCGTCTCGGGCGCTGTGATTGGCGCCGTTGCTTTGGCCGCGAATCTGGGAGCCCATGGCGATCGGGATCAGCTCGCCAACGCGAAGATGCGCATCCCGCCGCCCATTCATGCGAAAGCAATTTCCGTTGGCGCCCCGGCGATGTGTTGGACGACGCACGAGCCGATTGACGCTGCTGCGATGCACGAAGCGCAAACCGAGCGCGGAGCGATTGTCCAATCCTGCGCGAGCGTCGCGCCGGCCTTGCGCCGCCTCAGCGAACCGCAGAGACAATTGGCGTTCGCCCTTTGAACCGCTGGCGCAGCGGACCGCGTCCGATCATTGGCGCGAGAGGCCTGGGAGACGGTCGCCCGACGCGTTGTCGTCACGCGAAACGAAATTTCCATTCGGCGCCGCCGAAGTTCGAGGCCTCGCCAAACCTAGGTGTTTTCCGACGCTGCCGCCGCTCGAATGATCCCGCTACGGTCTCGATGCGAGATGCGGACGGCGCAATTCCAGGCGCCGTCGCGCGTCGCCACGAAACACTGGGAGAGCACAGCCATGGACAAGAACAGAATCGCCGGCTCGGTCAAGGAAGCCACGGGCGCCGCGAAGGAAGCGGTCGGCAAGGTGATCGGCGACGCCAAATTGCAGAGCGACGGCAAGGCCGAAAAGGCCGTCGGCAAGATTCAGAACGCCGTCGGCGGCGTGAACGACGCGGTGCGGGACGCGCTGAAGAAGCCGTGAAGGCCGCCGCCTCCGCCGGGGCGAACCCTATCAACCAGGAGGCTGGATCATGAGCCTGATTCTCATCATCATATTGTTGGTTATTCTCTTCGGCGGCGGCGGCGGATATTACGCGCATAGTTACTATGGCGGCCCCGGACTCGGCGGCGTTCTCGGCGTCGTCCTGATCGTGCTTCTCGTGCTGTGGCTCGTCGGCCGCTAGTCAATCGCAAGCGCACGGCGCCGCTTTCCAGCGGCGCCGGCCTGTTTGCGGCGCGGCGACGCGCGACGTCCCTTGTAAAGGATCCTCAGTGCCTGAACCGGACGCCGCGCCTTCGATCCTGCCGATCCATATCGAAGAGACGATCCAGTCGATCGCCCGGCTCCACGCCGAGCACCACGCCAACGCCACGCAGCATCAGCGCGTCGTCGACCGCATCACGTCCTTGTTGGGGCGCCCCGTCTTCATCGCGGCCCTGACGGTTGTCGTCGTCGGCTGGGTGAGCCTGAATGGGCTCGCCGTGGCGCTGGGCTATCGTCCGCTCGACCCGCCCCCCTTCCCGTGGCTGGCGGGCGCGGCGTCGGTGGCGTCCCTTTATCTTGTCGTGCTGATCCTAACCACTCAGAGGCGCGACGATCGTCTCACGCAACGTCGCGAGCTGTTGAATCTGGAGCTGGCGATTTTGAGCGAGCAAAAGACCGCGAAGGTGGTCGCGCTTCTCGAGGAGCTTCGCCGAGACAGTCCGGCGGTTCGCGATCGCGTCGATAAACTGGCCGATGTCATGGCTCGACCGGCGGACCCGCAATCGGTGATCGACGCCATCAAAGAGACGCGCTCCGAAGCGGCGCACGCTTCCCGCGCGGCGGACGGCGCCTAAGCGCGCGTTCGGGAACATCGTTGGCGTCGAATGGAAGGTCCCGGACGTAAACGCGCTTCGCGGCGTTGGCTTCTTGCCGGTCTCCCGCCTCGTCGAACCACACGGCAATATAACGCAATTGTCGCGCGATGTCTTCATGTGCATCCGTAGGTAATATCCGACCCTATGCCTCCTTCGTCACGCTGATAACGTCCGGCAATCGCTGTAATCTATATTACAAATGACAATCGACACAGCGGACGGTAACTCAATCCATCGACAACAATGGACGTGAAATCATGATAATCAACATGCTCAAATTCGGCGCCGTGCTGCTTTCGCTTTCGCTCTTGGCGCCGATCGGCGCTCAAGCGCAAGGCGTCGTCGGCGGCGCGGCCAATGGCGCGGATCAAGGAAATGCCGTCGCCGGCCCGGTTGGCGCCGTCGTCGGCGGGGTGACGGGCGGCGTCGACGGTCTGCTCGGCATCGATCAACGTCCGCGTTTTCGCGATTACGTCGTCCGCGAGCATCATCCGTCTTACCAGTATAGCGAAGCGGTGCGAACCGGCGCCGTCCTGCCGATGGACGGCGTCGTCTATTACGACGTGCCTCCCGAATACGGCGTCGGGGCGTAGCGTTACGCGGTCGTCAACAATGAGACGGTCCTCGTAGACCCGAGAACGCATGAAATCGTTCAGATCGTCGACTAGCGGCTGAAGTAACTTGGCCGGCCTCGCTTTGCGGATGAAGAGCCGGCCAAGCCTTTCAAAACGGCGGAGCGGACCGCGCACGGCGGGCGATGAGTTCCGACGCATGAGCCAGAGTACGCGACCGCGAAAGCGCCGCGGCGCGTGAGTGAGTAGATTCCGAGGGCGCCCGACGGCGTCGGGTGGCTCTAGGGTAGCGGGTATAAAATTGGCGGCGGTTCGCGCCGTCGAGAACTTTGAGAGGGCGCCATGTCGAGTGAAAGTCTAATCGTCATTCTTGCGGTCGGCCTCATCGCAGGATGGCTCGCTGGCCAGATCGTCCGAGGCACCGGATACGGCGTCATCAACGACCTCATCATCGGCGTCGTAGGAGCCTTCATCGGCGGCTGGTTGCTGCCCCGACTGGGCGTCCACCTCGGCGAGGGCATTATCGCCGCCATCATCAACGCCACTGTCGGCGCCCTGTTGCTGCTCTTGGTTCTCCGACTCGTTCGCGGCGGGGGCCGCTGGAGAAGCGGATGGGGAGGCCGCTGGGGCTGGCGCCGGTAAGCGCGATCTCGGGCGAGCGCCAACGCGTCTTGGGCTGCGCATAGACCGTGCGACGATGCGCGTCGCGTGGAGCGCTGGCTTGGCGGACGTAAATCCGCCGCCGCCGCGGGACGCATTTTAGAGGCTTACGAGACTTGGCTCGGCGCCGCCCCGCCGGCCGCAACGAGCGCCAGTCGGGCCAGCGCGGGAAGCGACTTCGACCCCGTTCTCTTCATGATGGACGCGCGATGGTTCTCGACGGTGCGTTGGCTGATGCCGAGGTCGGCCGCGATGTTCTTGCTGGGGTGGCCGGCGAGCACCCTTTCCATCACCTCGCGCTGTCGCGGCGTCAGACCCGCGAGGTGCGTCGCCGCCGACTCGCGCCATTCCTGCAACTTGCTCGAGTCCTGCGACAGTTCG
>JBEKLU010000243.1:0-3511 GCA_050010035.1 Roseiarcus sp. | reverse complement strand
TGCTTGAGATTGGAGGATGGCAGGGCGAGCAAAAGCCGATTGCGGGGCCAATTTGGTTGAGCGCTCATACTCTCTAGATGGCGCTCGGTTCGCTCCGGTTGCAAGGGGGGCCGAGGCGGACATCAACATACCGCCATGGGCGTCCAGGCTGTTGGCGAATGCGCTGCGCAGCGCCGGCCCGCGTCCTCTGTCGGCTTGGCGAAGGCACCAGCCGTCGGGTAGAGCCGGGACGCCCGCCACGGGTCTCCGCAGGCTCGTTGAGAGGCCACAGCTCCGCGCCATTGCGACGTTCGGCATGCTTCCTCCCAACTCGACGACAGATGGGTTGCGGTGTTGATTGAACGCGGCGACCGCCGCGAGCGCCTTGGCCGCGGGCTTCGCCTCGGCGTGCGCGCTCGTCACGCGGATCGTCGTTTGCCGCGCGTGACGCGTGCGCGTCGCGATGGCGGAGAGAAACAGCGGCCGGCTCGTGATCGCCTCCCGATGAAAGCTCGGCTCGGCGAGACGCACGAAAATGTTCCACCAATTGTAGAATAGCACAACGAGCCGCGCCGCCAGGCGACAGCGCGCAAGATCATGCGTCGTGAAGCCGCCCCAACCCCATTGGTTTTTCGTCTCGTCGAAGATGTTTTCTCCGTCGCCCCGATCGCGATAGAGCTGGCCGAACGCTTCCGTTTCTTCGTCGAGCGAGGTGACCAGAACCGAATATTCGTAGACTTCGCTCGCCTCGCCGATCTCGGCGAAGGAAAGCGGCGGCGCGTCGCCGTCGTCGTGCGAAAGCCCCAGAACGCCCTTCAGGCGCCGGCGCAGCACGATCACACGTCGCTCCCGGCTCCAGCCCGTCAAGCGAACCGCGCTTTCTTTCGCCTGAAAGCCTTGGCCCGCGCAGACCCATTCGCGCGCCGAGGAAAGCTTCTCGATCATGCGCTTCACGTTCGCGGTCAGACGCAACTTGAAGAGATAGGGCAGCCCGCGCGCCTCGGCCTCGCGCATGATTCCCTCATTGCCGAAGCCGCTGTCGCCGCGCAAAAGCGTCGGCCAGCCATCGCGCGGCAGGCGGTCGAGCAAAGCCCGCAGGCTCGGCGCGCCGTGCTTCGACGTATGCTCGTCGCCAGGACACACGTCGACATCGAGAACGAGGCGCGTCAACGCCATGGAGTAGGTGTGGTAGCAATGGCTCGGACGCCCGGGCTTCTTGGGATTGTAGCCCAAGACCGCTCCCTCCTGATGGCCGTAAAGCGGCTTGATCGTGGTGTCGACGTCGAGGATCCACGGCTCGGAAAGCAGCGGCTCCACGCAATATTGCAGATGGCTGCGCAGCCAGACGGCGCCTTCCGCTTCGTCGATCGCCTTGAAGGCGCGCCTCACCGCATCCTCGCTCACGACCTTCTTCATACCGAGCAGCTCCGGCAGCACGGCGTCGCAGCGCAGCGCCGCGATATGGGCGTAGCGCTTGTGGCCGGCGAGCATGGAGAGCATCGCCGTCCCGAGAACGTCGCGCTTCTTGGGCGCGTTGGGGCTCGCGTAGCGCAGCGGACAGTCGGCGACGAAGGCGTCGAACAGCCCGCGCGCCTTGAGGAAGTCGATGAAGAACGGGAGCTGCCCGAGCGGCGTCATCGCCGCATCCTGGTCCCATTCGACATGGACCGGACCGAAGAAGCTGTCGAGATCGACGCCGGCCGCCGGCTCGTTCACCACAACCGAGGATTGTTCACCCGATGGGTGAGCGGACAAAGCAGAGGAATCGCGCGTCATGCACCGCAGAATGCGCGATCCCAGCCGTTCCGCAAAATCTCAACTGCGGTTTTTAGGGTGAAATATGGTGCTGCGCGCCCGTGTATCGGATCGTCAGCTTACGGCCGCATCGGCGACAGCGGATCAGCCCACTCAGCAAAGCGTTCCTCCGTGGCGCCGCGGCGGCGCTCGCTGCTGTCCTCTCCGGCATGGGTCTCTCCCCGATTCTGGTCGTGAGAGACCTTTGATGCGCCGGATGTGCCGGAAAGCGAGACGTTCAACGAAGCGGCTGCGGCTCGCGCCTTCGACACGTCGGCCAGGAGGCTCGCCAAGGCCGAGAGAGCGTCCAAGCCGACATACGGGGCGACAGACAGAGAGCATCTCTCGTTCCGCGGTAAGCGCCCGGTTATGACCGCGGATCAGGCTTGCGGCTTGGCTGCGGCGCGCGGACGCGGGCTCCAGCGGCGAGCGAGACGATCGATGTCGGCTTCGAGCGCCGAGACGTCGGCGCGAGTTGGATCGAACGGGCCGCCGCACCAAGTGAGCGTTTCGTCGTGTTCCTCGTCGTCGGGATCGGCGAGGATTTCCAGCAGTCTTTCGTAACCTGGCGAGCCGCCGCAGTCTTCAGGCGGGCAGCGGCCAACAGCTTCGAGGAGGAGCAGACTTGGCTCGCCCTCGATCATCGGCACGATCTTTTCGAGCTTGACGGTGTGAGACCACGGAGCTTTCGGAGTTGGCGCTATAGAGATTCAGAGGGACGCTGGATTGAGAGGCGACGCGACAACGTGCGCGCCGCGGTCGAGTTTCACGTCAACTGCCCGTCCGCCAGCGTCAGTGTTTCAGAATCTATAAAGCGGGGTGCGCTGCTTCTTAAGCTTTGTTATGGCATCGGAGGCGTAGGTGCAGGTGAGGTCGCGATTGGGGCGATAAAGGCCCTGTCGGCAAAGCGATTTCGTCTTCGATTTTGGCGGTTCGCGCCCCCTGCGAGGAGCGGCGCCTCTGGGCGCCGCAGTCATGCTTTTCCACCGCGATCAACAACGGCGTCGGTTGGTTGAGCCTTACATAGGCGGAGATTTCGGTGACCCTCACTGACAAGAAACTCTGGAAAATACGCGCCAGTAGCGGGAAGCCGCGGTTCGCCATAGACGACAAGTACGCAACGACGTGGATATCGGAACCATCAAAGAAGCCATGGCTGGAAATCGACCTTGGCGAGATCGCGACGCTCGGCGGACTGGAGGTTTATTGGGGTACGCGGGCAGCGGCTGTGTATGGGTTCGAGTCTTCGTTGGAGGGCGAAGTATGGGCGCATCTTTGCAGCACGCGCCATGGCGAAGGCGGGCTAGATGTCTTTGCGTTCCCTTCAGTCGCGGCCCGTTTTGTGCGCTGGGTTTTCGACAATCCTGATCCCGAAGGGGGACAGGAGATAGTCGAAATCAACCTTTACGCGCCCACCGATGCGACGTCTGTGGTGGAGGCGGGTCGCGTGGCGGCGCTCGGCCACGCTCCGGTCAACCTCGCGGCCGGCGAGAGCGTCACGATCGATTTCGGCTCTATGCGATATCCTCTCGGGGCCTTAATTGAATGGGGCGAGACCTTTGGAACCGTGTTCTCGGTGCATCTATCCGACGACGGTGAAAGCTTCCGGGAAGTCGGCTTGGCGCCCTCAACGGCCTCGGGCGACGCGCCCGACGCGGCGAGTTGCCGGGACAGCCGTTCGCGAGCGTATTCGATAAGAGACATGCTGGCGTCGCTCCGAAATTGCCAGAGGCTCACG
>JBEKLU010000242.1:0-3535 GCA_050010035.1 Roseiarcus sp. | reverse complement strand
AGACGAGATCGGCGCCGTCGATCTCGGCGTTGACGGCCGGGATTTCCTTCAGCGCCTGCACGCAGGCCTTGACGAAGAATCCCATGAAGCCGAGCTTGGCGCCGTGCTTCTTCTCGAAGGCGTCCTTGTAGCGCGCGCGCATCGCCATCACTTCGCTCATGTCGACCTCGTTGAAGGTCGTCAGCATCGCCGCGGTGTTCTGCGCGTCTTTCAGCCGGCGCGCGATGGTCTGGCGCAGCTTGGTCAGGCGCACGCGCTCCTCGCGCGCCGAATCGTCGGGCGCGGCGGGGGCGCGAACCGCGATCGGCGCGGGCGTCGCGACCGGCGCCGGCGCGGCGGCGGGCGGCGCGGGCTTTGGCGCCGGCGCCTTGGCGAGCGCGTCGAGCGCGTCGCCCTTGAGAACCTGCCCGCGTTTGCCGCTGCCGGCGACGAGGGAAAGATCGAGCGCCTTCTCGGCCGCGATTTTAGCCGCCGCGGGCGCGGGCGGCATCGCCGTCGCCGGGGCCCCCTCCGCCTTGGCGGCGGGCGCCGGCGCGGGGATCGCGGGCGCGGCGGCGGCGAGGCTGCCCAGCAGCGCGCCGATCGCCACCGTCTGTCCGGTCTCGGCGGCGATTTCGGTGAGCACGCCCGCCGCCGGCGCGTTGACCTCCAGGGTCACCTTGTCGGTCTCCAGTTCGACCAGCGGCTCGTCCGCCTTCACCGCGTCGCCGCGCTGCTTGAACCACTTGCCGACGGTCGCCTCGGAGATCGATTCGCCGAGGGTCGGAACGCGAATGTCTATGGCCATGATGCAATGCGCCGCGAGCGGCGCCCTTCTCTCAAGGGGTGACGGAGGAGACCGCCGCGCGCGATTCGGCGGGACGCAGGGCAATGGTCGGCATCACGAAGTTCTGGTAGGCGAAGCCGCGCCCGGCGACAAGAACGGGATCGCGCGCCTGCAGCGATTCGACCTCGGCGACCGACTCCGCCTCGATGATCGCCACGCCCCAGGCGCCGGCGGGATCGGCGACCGCGCCGATCGCCGCCACCCGCCCCACTTCGACGTAGGAGCGCCAGTATTCCTGATGGGCGCGCATCAGCGCCTGCTCGTCCGGCGTCATGTCGGCCAGAAAGCTGGGGCGCGGCGGCGACAGGCGGCTGAGATAATAGGCCATCGCGGGTCACCTCGCTCGGGCGGCGGGCGGCGGCACGGAGCGCGGCTCGTCCCCCCTCATGCGAAGCACTCCTCGAGGAAGGCCTTGAGCTGGGCCAGATGCTTGGACATCAGGCCTGTCGCGGTCGCGGCGGCGGCCGGACGGCCGGCGTAGCGCGCGCGCTTGGACTTGCCGCCGACCTGGCCGAGCACCCATTCGAGATAGGGCTCGACGAAGGTCCACGCGCCCATGTTCTTGGGCTCCTCCTGGCACCAGATCAGATCGGCCTTCTTGAACCGCGTGAGCTCCTTGACCAGGCTCTTGAGCGGGAAGGGATAGAGCTGCTCGACGCGCAGGATGTAGACGTCGTCGATCCCGCGCTTCTCGCGCTCTTCGTAAATGTCCCAATAGACCTTGCCCGAGCAGAGGACGACGCGGCGGATCTTGTCGTCGCGCGCCAGCTTGATCTTCTCGCCCTTGTGCGTTTCGGCGCTGTCCCACAGCAGGCGATGGAAGCTCGAGCCGGGCCCGAAGGCCGCGAGGTTGGACACCGCGCGCTTGTTGCGCAGCATCGACTTCGGCGTCATGACGATCAGCGGCTTGCGGATGTTCCGCTTCAATTGCCGTCGCAGCGCGTGGAAGAAATTGGCCGGCGTCGAGGGGGCGACGATCTGCATGTTGTCCTCGGCGCAGAGCTGGAGAAAGCGCTCCAGACGCGCGGAGGAATGCTCCGGCCCCTGCCCTTCGTAGCCGTGCGGCAGCAGGCAGACCAGGCCCGACATGCGCAGCCACTTGCGCTCGCCCGAAGAGATGAACTGATCGAAGACGACCTGGGCGCCGTTGGCGAAATCGCCGAATTGCGCCTCCCACAGCGTCAGCGCGTTCGGCTCGGCGAGCGAATAGCCGTATTCGAAACCGAGCACGGCTTCTTCCGAGAGCATCGAGTTGATGACCTCGAACCGCGCCTGACCGTCGCGGATGTGGTTGAGCGGGATATAGCGCGCTTCGCTCTGCTGGTCGATGAGCACGGAATGGCGCTGCGAGAACGTGCCGCGCTCGCTGTCCTGGCCGGAGAGGCGCACGGGAAAGCCTTCGTCGAGCAGCGAACCGAAGGCGAGCGCTTCGCCGGTCGCCCAGTCGATCCCTTCGCCGGCCTCGATCGCCGCGCGGCGGCTGGCGAGAAAGCGCTGGATCGTCTTGTGAACGCTGAATCCCGCGGGCGCCGAGGTGAGGCGCTCGGCGATGTGCCTGAGGCGCGCGACGTCGACGCCGGTCTCCCCGCGCCGGTCGTCGTCGGCCAGATCCTGCGCCGCCTTGAAGCCCGCCCAGCGTCCGTCGAGCCAATCGGCCTTGTTGGCGATATAGGCTTGGCCCGCTTCGTATTCGGCTTCCAGGCGATGGCGCCAATCGGCGCGCATCTTGTCGACCTCGCCCTGGGTGACGATTCCCTGCGCGACGAGTTTCTCGGCGTAGATCTGCAGCGTCGTGGGATGCGCGCGGATGTTGCGATACATCAGCGGCTGGGTGAACCCCGGCTCGTCGCCTTCGTTGTGGCCGAAGCGACGGTAGCAGAACATGTCGATGACGACGGGCTTGTGGAACTTCTGCCGATATTCGGTGGCGACCTTGGCGCAGAACACGACCGCCTCGGGATCGTCGCCGTTGGCGTGGAAGATCGGCGCCTCGACCAATTTGGCGACGTCGGAAGGGTACGGCGAAGAGCGCGAATAGCGCGGATAGGTGGTGAAGCCGA
Organism: Roseiarcus sp.; assembly: GCA_050010035.1. Classification (GTDB taxonomy): domain Bacteria; phylum Pseudomonadota; class Alphaproteobacteria; order Rhizobiales; family Beijerinckiaceae; genus Roseiarcus. The sequence continues at coordinate 649 of JBEKLU010000242.1, read as the reverse complement.
TCTGGTTGTTGACGATGAAGTGCAGCGAACCGCCGGTGCGATGGCCGCGCAGGCCCGACAGGCCGAAGCACTCGGCCACGACCCCTTGGCCCGCGAAGGCCGCGTCGCCGTGGATCAACAGCCCCAGCACCTTGACGCGTTCGATGTAGTCGTCGAACTGATCCTGCTTGGCGCGCACCTTGCCGAGCACGACGGGGTCGACGATCTCGAGATGGGAAGGGTTGGCGGTCAGCGACAGGTGCACCTGGTTGCCGTCGAACTCGCGATCGGACGAAGCGCCCAGATGATACTTGACGTCGCCCGATCCCTCGACTTCGTCGGGCGAGGCGGAGCCGCCCTTGAACTCGTGAAAGATGACGCGGTGCGGCTTGCCCATGACCTGGCTGAGCACGTTGAGCCGCCCGCGGTGGGCCATCCCCAGCGCGATCTCCTTGAGGCCGAGTTGTCCGCCGCGCTTGATGATCTGTTCGAGGGCCGGGATCATCGCCTCCGCGCCGTCCAGGCCGAAGCGCTTTGCGCCGGGGTACTTGATGTCGAAGAAATTCTCGAAGCCCTCGGCCTCGACCAGCTTGCCGAGGATCGCGCGCTTGCCTTCCTTGGTGAACTGGATTTCCTTGTCCGGCCCCTCGATGCGCTCCTGAATCCACGC
>JBEKLU010000241.1:0-3548 GCA_050010035.1 Roseiarcus sp. | reverse complement strand
GCATCGCCGCTTGTGTACATCTGCCGGAGCGTCTCGTCATAGGCCGGCCCGAGGAACGCGAAGGGGGCGATCAGCGCCCCCGTGGAAACGCCGGAGACGATGGTAAATTCGGGGCGCGCGCCCGATTCCGTCCAACCATTGAGAAGGCCCGCTCCATATGCGCCGCTCCCGCCGCCGCCGGATAGGGCGAGATAGGTGAACGGTCGCCCGTTCTGGACGACGGCGTGCCGCGCTGTGTCCTGGAATGCGCTCGCCGTCACGTCGGCCCAATACCGAATACTGGGCTTGCCAACGGGAAGGGCCGCCATCTGTTCGGCCTCGGTGAAGGGTGTGCGTGGCGCGCTCGCGCAGGCGCCGAATAAGACCGCGCACAGCGCCAGCGCGAGAAATGAGTATTTGAGCCTCATGGACTGGCGTTCCCGTAAGTCGGCCTCAGAGGGCGTTGCCTTTCACTTCGGTCGCGGGGATCGCACTCTGTCAATTCGGGCAATGTGTGGTCTGCGCTGCGCCGCCAGCGCCGCTATTGTCGGTCGTCTGCGTCGTTGCCGAACGGCACGGCGCGACAGGCTGTGCGACGACTGTCTCGCGACGCGGTCCGGTCGCCACGCCGTCCGCGGCGCCGCCAACGACCGCGCCAACAGGGTCGCCGACACCTACCCCGGCTACCGCGCCGCCAACCAAGCCCGTGGTCGCGCCGTCGCCGTCTGCAAGGGCGATTTGAGGCGACAAAAGGAGCGCGGTGGCGGCCAAAAGAACAAGAATATTACAATTCATGGAAGCCTCCTGCTGCTCGGCGATCCATCCGCGCGGCACGGCGCGTGGTCAGCTAAATGCAGAATGGCCGCCGAATCGTCCCGGCGGCCCTTTCGTCCAAGGCGCACGTGTCGCGTCAATTTACGACAAGGCGGGCGTGGCTAGGATGTCGGATCAACGGCAGACCCGTTCGCCTCGATCGTTGGTCCAACAATGACGGTGATGATGGTGATGATAGCCGCCAATGCACGCCCCGAGAGGCCCAAGCTGAGCGCCCACTACGCACCCGACCGTATGGATGTCCGGCGCCGAATACGAGGAGGCGGGAGCCGGCGCCAGGGCAGCCTGGGCGATCGTAGCCGTGGCCAGCATCACGCCGGCGGCGAGCGCGACCCGAGAGGCGCCGTTCAAGCGAAATGAAAACATGACTTTTTCCCTTTGGGCTTCCATCGCGAGGGCCGCGGGAGGACTTGGTCGAAATGCAGTCGTTCTTTCAGGTGCGACTTCGCATTGCGCCGAGACACGCACAATAGCGGCTCCAAGCCCAGGCGACAGGCTCGGATTATACCTACTGTCCCGCAACGATCGTCGCACGACCGAGTTCGGCAAGCTCGCGCGCGGCGAGTTGTGCGTTGAAAACAAAAGGCCTCAGCGATCAGGCCGGGGCCGAAGCGATATGGCGCCAATTGTCAGCGAGGCCGATATCTGGCGAGGCGCCATTGCGACGACCGGCGAGGCGGAACCTCGTCGAAGTCGGCTCTGACGACTGCGCTGTTGAGCGCCATCTCCAGGACAGACGCTCGAGGCCGATGGGCTTTCCGCGCAGATCGGCGCGCGACCGTTTGGCGTTTCGAAAGGGCCTCGGACGCGTTGAACCGACCGGTCACTCGGTTTCATAGGTGAATTCCGAACCTATCGCCATGGCGGGGAGCCGGTATTCTGCGCTTGGTATCAAGGCCGCGAGAGACGTCGGCGGAGGCCGAGCGAGGCAATCATGTTGGAGTACAACCTGATCGGAAGCAGTCTGGTCGCACTGGCGGCGTTCTCCTTCACAATAATTCGGGCGCGCGCCAATCGGGAGCCCGGCGCACCGGGTTGGACGATCGGCGCTCTGGCGTCGGCTTCGGAACGCGCCCTGCGTCGAGGCAGACGGATCTTTGACACGCGAATCGAGGTTGTTCCGGCACCGGCTCCATCGCCGTTTTGCGGCCGTGGGGAACAGATCGACCAAGGCTACCGGCCTGCGTTTCGAAGGACAACTCCTGGTCGCATTGCCCAACGCCAAAAGGGTCCGTTATGTCGGGACGCGCGCGCTCTTTCGTGAAGCATGCCGTCGGCGACGACTAATCGACGTTTTCTTGCAAAGGTCCGGTCGTGAAATCGGTCTCAGCAGTCGTCCCGAAACGACCAGAACGCCCGAAGCTGCTTCAAATTTTGGGCCCGGGCCTGATCACCGGCGCGTCGGACGACGATCCCAGCGGCATAGCGACCTATTCGCAGGTCGGCGCCGAATTCGGCTATGGCCTGACCTGGACCCTCTTCTTCAGCTACCCCCTGATGTGCGCAATCCAAGAGATCAGCGCTCGAATTGGCCGCGTGACCGGTTCTGGAATCGCGGGGAACCTGCGCAAACACTATCCGGCCTGGTTGTTGAATGGCATCGTCGGACTCCTGCTCCTCGCCAACATCATCAACATCGGCGCGGATCTCGGGGCTATGGGCGCTGCGCTGAAGTTGCTTATCGGCGGACCGCAATTGCTTTACGTCGGGCTCTTTGCCGCCGTTTCGGTCCTGCTCGAAATATTTGTGCAATACGCGCGCTATGTGTCCGTCCTTAAATGGCTCACGCTGTCGTTGTTCGCTTACGTGGCGACGGTCTTCGTGGTCGACGTGCATTGGCTCGATGTCGGTCGCGCGATCGTGGCGCCCTCCTTGTCGTTCAAGACCGAGTATATCGTCGCCGTTGTCGCCGTGCTCGGCACGACCATCAGTCCATACCTGTTCTTCTGGCAGGCCGGCGAGGAAGTCGAGGATGAACAGGAACGCCCGGAAGCTCGGCCGCTGAAGCATGCGCCGAGTCAGGCGCCGACGGAACTGTCGCGGATCCGCATCGATACATACCTCGGAATGGCGCTGTCCAATCTGATTGCTTTGTTCATCGTCATCACCACGGCGGCGACGCTCAACGCTCACGACGTGACCGATATCCAGACATCGAGCCAAGCCGCAGAGGCGCTGCGGCCGATCGCCGGCGAGTTCGCCTTCGGCGTGTTTGCCGCCGGCATCATTGGAACCGGGCTTCTCGCGCTGCCCGTCCTTGCCGGCTCCGCGGCCTACGCCCTGGGCGAGGCCCGAGGTTGGAATGTCGGCCTTGCGCGCAAACCACGTCGCGCCAAGGCGTTTTTCGGCGCCATCGCCGTCGCGACGATCGTCGGCGCGATCATAAACTTCACGCCGATCGATCCGATCAAGGCCCTGTTCTGGAGCGCGGTCGTGAACGGCGTGGCGGCGGCGCCCATCATGGCGATGATGATGATTCTTACGATGCGGCGCGACATCATGGGCGGCTTCACGCTGCCGCGCCTGCTTCAGGCAATCGGGTGGCTGGCCACCGCGGTTATGGCGATGACGATCATCGCAATGGCCGTGACCGCATTCATGTGAGTGCCGACCTAAGAGTCCGTCCCATATCTTCATGAGGGATTACAGAGCTTTCGGAGCATGAGGCGGATTGAGGCGAGGCGGAGGAAAATGAGGGCGCTGAGGTTGAGATTTTCCCAGTCCTTGGCCAAGCG
>JBEKLU010000240.1:0-3678 GCA_050010035.1 Roseiarcus sp. | reverse complement strand
GAGCCGCACGCCATAGGCTGCGCCAAGCACAAGAACGGCAAGTGTCTGCATGGTCATCGGGACTGGCCAAAACGGAATTTGAATCTTGGCCGACAGTGTCAACAGCAGACTGGCCGCGACGATCAACGCGATAGAGCGCCCAACGCCGGCGCCTGGCCAGATGATTCCGGCCAGCACCGATTTGCGGATAGAAACTTGTGAAGCGAGCATTCTTCCTCTCCCTGCGATCAGCGTTATTTCCGGCGCACGCCGGCCAATGACCCGTGCTGCCTCTTCGACCGTTGACGTCGGTGAGGCTCCCGTCTATATTGTCGGACAATCGTGTATGACACAATGAGAAAAGTGCGCTTGGGGCTCAAAAATGCGGGCCCTGCAAATGGGCGTCGAATTGGGCGGGCCGCCACGACAAAGCCGCGCGCTAGATATGCCAACACAATCAGCAGTGCGCAATTTCTGAGGGGGGAGGCGCTACTATGCTCGACAGTAACCGCCTTGAAGGCAAGACCGCCTTGGTCACTGGCGGCGGGGGCGAGGTCGGCGCCGCCGCCATCTGCTTGATGGCGGCCCGTGGCGCGCGACGGCTACGCGGCGCGCTGATGGGCATGCGTTCGTGATGCGCGCGGCAGCGTACGCTCGATGCCTGCCGGCGGAGGAGTACGACGCCCTAGTCGACATAGAGATCGACCGTCCCGCTGCGGTCGGCTTGGATCTCTTGGTCGAAGTGCGCGCCGTATCCGTCAATCCGGTCGATGTGAAGCGTCGCGCAAACGACGATCCAAGCGGCAAAGCGCGAATATTGGGCTACGACGGCGCCGGCGTCGTAGTGGAGGGCGGAGCGCAGACAAGTCTGTTCCGGCCGGGCGACGAAGTCTATTGCGCCGGATCTATCGCTCGCAGCGGAACGAATGTTCAGTTCCATCTGGTCGACGAGCGGATCGTCGGCCGCAAGCCGCGCAATCTCTCATTCGCCGAGGCGGCGGCGCTGCCTTTGACGACACTGACGGCTTGGGAACTGCTGTTTGAGCGCATTAGGGCGATACGGGCGTCGAGGTCGATCGACGTTCGCTCGTGATCATCGGCGGCGCCGGCGGCGTCGGCTCAATTGCGGTTCAAATCGCGCGGCGACTGACCGGATTGACAGTAATCGCCACCGCGTCTCGCGATTCGACACGCGCTTGGCGCCTGTCGCAGGGCGCGCACTACGTAATCGATCATAGCAGACCGTTCGAGCCCCAACTCGACGCCATCGGCATTGCCTCTGTGGACACCGTGCTCGGTCTAGCCGCCAGCGACCGTCATCTTCCGCAGATTGCTCAAATCATTTCGCCCCAAGGCCGCGCTTTTCGGAACTCCCGACGTGATGAAACAGCATCTCATTCGGAACGAGGCGGCGGCATTGTTTGAAGGCGGAACATTGCGGAGCGCCTTGACCGAAATAGCAGGGCCGATCGACGCGGGCCACCTGCGGAAGGCTCACGCCATCGTCGAAAGTGGACGGGCGACCGGGAAGATCGTGCTGGACGGCTTCCGATGATCCGCCAAAGGCCGCGCACACATTGTCCGACAATAATGTTCTTCAAGCTTGTTGACCAAATGCTGCGCAGTCGTTACGCTGTTTGAAAATAAGATCGCGGGATCGACCAAGCCGCGGCGAAAGGGAGAAACGAAATGGGTCCGCGCTGCAAATCTCCGAGCGACACGATTCGTGTCGCCTTCGAGGAACTGCCGAAGAACGACGCGTTGTGATGCGCGCGTCCTATCGCGATGCCCCGGTTTTCAGCTCTGCAACACGTCCATGCAAGGAGGGACTTATGAAAAAATCAGGTAACCGAACGATTGCGTTAGTCGGGGCCACGTTGGCCGTCACCGCCGCACTTGGAAGCATCGCGGCGTCAGCTCAGGAAAAATCAAAGACCGCGCTGAAGGTCGTGGTCTTCTCGGTGAACGGCGCATCGCCGACTATTCATACGATGATCGAAACGGCCACCGCAGCCGCCAAGGCGCGCGGTTGGATCGTCGAAACCTATGACGGCAATGGCGATCAGGTCGCGACCAACAACCAAGTCAATACTTACATCACCCGCAAGTTTGACGCGCTCATCAACATTGCGTCTGACAACAATCAGATGAGCGGCGTCATCGCCAACGCGAACAAAGCACAAATCCCGTTCGTCTCCACATTCTCCGGCATGGTCCCGGGCATCACGGTCGACATCGGATCGAACAATGTCGCAGATGGAGTGATCGCGGCGTCGGCTTTGGCGGCTCGCATTGACGGCGAAGGCGAGGTGTTGAAATTGAACTGGACAGTGTTGCCGGCTCTGGCGGAGCGCGACGCCGGCTTCCACGCGGTAATGAGCGAATACAAGAAAATTAAAGTTACGGAAATGGAGCTCAAGGTGCCGGGTCAGGTTGATGATGCCTTCAACAAGGTCACCGACTTTCTCACGGGTCACAAGGACGTCAAGGCGATTTGGATGGGCTGGGACGAAGTCGGCGTTGCGGCCGCCCGCGCCGTTCAGCAATCGCATTCGGAGCATAAGCCGTTCGTCGTCAGCATGGACGGCAACGATGCCGCCTATGACTTGATCCGGGAAGGCTCTCCTTTGGCGTTGACGGTCGCATACGACGTGCGAGGCATGGGCACACAAGCCGTCCAGGCTGCAGCGGACGCGGTGGATGGCAAGTCGTTCAGCGAGCGGCAAGTCTATAAAAAGCCTTGCCTCATCGTCAAGGAAACCGTGCCGCCGGCGGGCCAATATCCCGACTTCAAGACCTGCCCGCTGTTTACCGCGGACATTCCGAAGGCGAATTGACGCCCGCTCCCCAAAGACGGTGAGTTGTCAGCATGTCTTCTGCCGACGCCAATGGCGCCCCATCCGTAGTGGATGGGGCGGATACTGCTCCGGGCGCTTCTGAGATCGTTCTTGAGGTTAAGGGGCTCGTCAAGGAATTTCCGGGCACGCGCGCGCTCGACGGAGTCGATCTGCGGATTCGGCGAGGCGAAATCCACGCCCTGCTTGGTGAGAATGGCGCCGGTAAGTCAACGCTGATTCGGGCTGTCTGCGGCGCCAGTCGACCTACGGCGGGCAGCATCCTCGTCGATGGGCGTATGGTCACATTCAACTCGCCGCAGGAGGCGCGGGCGCTCGGCATTGCCGTCGTTCATCAGCATTTCAATCTCGTGCCGCAGCTGTCCGTGCGGGAAAACCTCGCTCTCGCGGACTCGCTGCCGCGTCGCGGCGGAATCTTTGTCGACTGGAACGCGATGGAGCATCGGGCCAAGAAGCTACTCGATCGTGTCGGACTCCGAATTGATCCGAAAATTGAGGTGAGCAAACTTCGACCGGACGAAAGCGCGATGGTCGCGATCGCCAAGGCGATCGGCAGCGACGCGAAAATCATCATTCTCGATGAACCGACGTCCGCGCTGTTGCCAGCCGAGGTGTCGATCCTTTTCGGTCACATGCGCCGTCTGGCCTCAGAAGGTCATTCCTTTCTTTATGTCAGTCACCGGTTGACCGAAGTGTTTGACATCGCCGATCGCGTCACCGTGCTGCGCGACGGCCGGCGTGTTGGAACTTGGACCCGCGCGGCAATGTCGCGCAAGACAATCATTGAGGCCATAGTCGGCGGCGCCAAAGCGTGGGTCGACGAGATCAACGACGCCGACGTCGT
>JBEKLU010000239.1:0-4545 GCA_050010035.1 Roseiarcus sp. | reverse complement strand
TTGAAACTGCGAAAGCGATCGACCCTTGGCCATTGCGCGCCCCGTCGCGGCCGCCTCGAACGGCGACTCAACTACGCCCGCATACCACATCTAGAGGCACCTGGGACAGCGGGATAAGCCACTTGCGGCGCGCCCCCTCATCCGGCCGGCTCCGCCGGCCACCTTCCCCCGCAAGGGGGGAAGGGGGCGCGCCGCCTTCGAGATGTGTGAATCGCCTAGCGCTTTCGCGGGAATGAAGCGGGGCGAGAGCATCGTCGGTTTCGTCTCGAGGCGACACGCTCCAGGGTCCGATCGATGTCCCAATCCTCTGCACGACGCTGCGCCGCCTTCGACGGCGTTCGCCTGATCGCGGCGGGGCCGCTGACCGAGGTCGCGCTGGCGGTTAAAGCGGCGCTCGCCGCCGGGGCGGCGGGGCCGTCGCTGACCTTCGACGACGCGACCGGCGAAGTCGTCGATCTCGATCTGCGCGGCTCGGACGCCGAGATCGTGGCGCGCCTGCGCGCCGGCGAGGACGGCGCGCCGCCGCCGCGCGGCCGCGGCCGGCCAAAACTCGGCGTCGTCGCGCGCGAGGTGACGCTGCTGCCGCGACATTGGGAGTGGCTCGCCGCCCAGCCCGGCGGCGCCTCGGTCGCCTTGCGCCGGCTCGTCGACCAGGCGCGGCGCGCCGACGGCGGCGCGAGCGAGGCGAAGCAGGCGAGCGCGGCGGCCTACCGCTTCCTTCACGCGATCGCCGGCGACTTTCCAGGCTTCGAGGAAGCCGCGCGCGCCCTGTTCGCCGGCGACTGCGCGGCCTTCGCGGCGCGCATCGCCGCCTGGCCCGAGGATGTCCGCGCCTACGCGCTGCGGCTCGCTTTTCCCGCCGATTCGTCCCCCGCGGCGTGAGCGCGCTGCCGCTTCCGGAGCGGCGCCTTGCGAACAAATTCTTCCTGAAAATCAGAAATCACGCTATCCTCATGCTTTCCAATTCAGGACGGAGGGCCTCCCGTGGCCGCCAAACCGCAGACCGCCGCCGCCGAGCGCTCGGAGCGCGCCCGGCACATCGTCGCCCGCCTGATGGAAGGGCGCACGACGGCCGAAATCGCCGCCGCCGAGGGCCTCGGCGTGCGGCGCGTGCAACAGATCCTGCGTGAGGAGTGCGAACGCCGCCGCGCCGACCCGGCGCGCGACTACGCGCTGCTGCAGATCGCCCGCCTCGAGCGCGTCGTCGACCGGCTCGGCCGGCAGATCGACGAGGGCAAGACGGCGGCGGTGCCGGCCTTCCTGCGGGCGATCGACATGCTGTCGCGAATGACCAAGTCGCCGCTCAACATCACCAATTTCGCCGCGCCGGCCGAAGGGGTCGCCTGGGCGCTCGAGGGCCTGGTGCGGCTCGACGCCGCCCGCGAGATCGTCGCCGAGCGCTTCGCCGCCGCGACCGAGGCCCAAGTCGGCGAGACGGCGAATCGGCAAATCCCGCAAGGCGTTGAAAAGGAACAGAGCGACGAAATTTCCGATTTCACGGCGCAATGATTTCAACGACTTGCGGATTTCGTCGGCGAAATCCCGGCCTCGCTCGGCGCGGCCGCGCTCGACGCGCGGCGGCGCGATCGTCTCGATCCGCCTTCGCCGCCTTCTCCGGCGGCACGAGGGGCGAAAGTCCGGGCGGGTTTGTAGACACGGGCGTCGACCGCGTTGGTTCCGCTTGGACGAGGCGCGCCGGAAGAGGCGCTTTCAGCGCCGGCCGCGCTCAGCGCGCGCGGCTACAGAAGGGCGCCGCCCGGACTCTCGGCCGTTTTGCCTCCGCCGTCGTCGTCCCGTTGAATTCGCCGCCCATTATGTGCAAGTTGCGCGCCTTCGCGCGTCGCGAATCCTCATGAGGAAGCCCCCGCCATGTCCCTTTCGCTCTATCAATCCAGCGTTCCCGTGTTCGAGCGTTCGCTGAACGCCTTCATCGCGATTCTCGACAAGGCGGCTGCGCACGCGGCGGCGTGCAAGTTCGACCCGGCGATCTACCTGACGATGCGGCTGCGCCCGGACATGTTCGCCTTCGCGCGCCAGACGCAGGCGTTCTGCGACCACGCCAAGAACGGCGCGGCGCGGCTCGCCGGCGTGGAGGCGCCCAAGTTCGAGGACAAGGAGGCCTCGCTCGACGAGCTTAGGGCGCGCATCAAGAAGACGCTCGATTTCCTCGCCGGCCTCGACGCGAAGGCGATCGACGCGGCGAGCGAGCGCGAGATCGTTTTTCCCTCCGGGCCGAACAAGGCGAAAATGCTGGGCGCGAACTACCTCGTGCATTACGCGCTGCCGAACTTCTATTTCCACCTGACGACCGCCTACGACATCCTGCGCTATGCAGGCGTCCCGGTCGGCAAGCGCGATTTCATGGGCGCCGTTCCCGGCTTCACGCTGATCTGACCCGATCCGCTCTCCATCCAACGAGGCGCAATTCATGAGCATCGAACGCATCGGCGTCGGCCCGCGCATGTCGCAGGCGGTCGTCCACGGCCACACGATTTATCTCGCCGGCCAGGTCGCCGACAAAACCGCGGAGGCGAGCGTCGGCGAACAAACCCAGGAAATTCTTGGCTCGATCGATCGGCTGCTCGCCGAGGCCGGATCGGACAAGACGCATATCCTCTCGGCGACGATCTATCTCGCCGACATCCGGACTTTCGCCGAGATGAACGCGGTCTGGGACGATTGGGTCGTCAAAGGCCATCCGCCGGCGCGCGCCACGCTCGAGGCCAAGCTCGCGGGGCCCGCCTATCGCGTCGAGATCGCCTGCATCGCAGCCAAACCGTCAAAATAGAGGGCTAGAAGCGTGGACAAAGCTCTAGAGGGCGGCGTGCGGGGAATGTTCGAACGCGTCGCGACGCCCGCCGAGGCCGTCGATCGCCTCGCCGAGCTCTACGGGCAGGCGGCGGGGTCGTTGCGCGCCGCCGTCGAGAGCTTCCTCGTCGACGGCGTCCCGCCGAGCGCCGAGGCGCGCGCGCGCTTTCGCTACCCCGAACTGCGCGTGACCTATCAGCCCGAGGGCGTGCCGCCGTCGAGCCCGCGCGCGTTCGCCAAGTTCACCGAAGCGGGCGTCTATTCCACCACCGTGACCCAGCCGGAGGATTTTCGCGCCTACTTGCTCGAACAGCTCGAACCGCTGGTCGCCGAATTCGGCGCGGGAATCGAAGTCGGCGTCGGCGCGCAGGAAATCCCCTACCCCTACGTCTTCGAGAGCGGCGACGAATTGGGGCGCGGCGGCGCGAGCGCTTCCGAGCTCGCGCGCTTCTTTCCCGTACCTTCGCTGTTGGTGGTCGGCGACGAAGTGGCGGACGGCGCGTTCGACGTTCGCCCCGGCTTCGAGCGCCCGATCGCGCTGTTCGACGCCGCGCGGGTCGACTATTCCCTGCGCCGGCTGGTGCACTACACCGGCTCCGACTGGCGCGCGATGCAGCCGTGGGTGCTGCTGACCAACTATCATCGCTATGTCGACCAGTTCATCGGCTGGGGCCTGGAGCAACTGCGCGTCGGCGCCGCCGAAAGAATGGTGCTGCCCGGCAATGTCGCGATCGAGGCCGGCGTGACGCCGGAGGAAGCCGAGGCGCGGGCTTCCAGATGCCCGCCTATCACGTCGTGCGCGCCGACGGGCGCGGCGTCAGCCTCGTCAACATCGGCGTCGGGCCCGCCAACGCCAAGACCATCACCGACCACATCGCGGTGCTGCGCCCGCATTGCTGGCTGATGGTCGGCCACTGCGCCGGCCTCAGGCAATCGCAACGCATTGGCGACTACGTGCTCGCGCACGCTTATCTGCGCCAGGACAAGATCCTCGACAACGCGGTGCCGCCGGACGTGCCGATCCCGGCGCTCGCCGAGGTGCAGGTCGCGCTGCAGGAGGCGGTCGCGCGGGTCACCGGCGATCGCGGCGAGGCGCTGAAGCGGCGCCTGCGCACGGGAACCGTGGTCACCAACGACGATCGCAACTGGGAATTGCGCTGGACGCAGGAGCGCCGGCGCATCAACCTCTCCCGCGCCGTCGCGGTCGACATGGAATCGGCGACGGTCGCGACGCAAGGCTTCCGCATGCGCGTGCCCTACGGCACGCTGCTGTGCGTCTCCGACAAGCCGCTGCACGGCGAGATCAAACTGCCCGGCGCAGCCAACGCCTTCTACGAGCGCGCGATCGGCGAGCACTTGCAGATCGGCATCGCCGCGCTGGAGACGCTGCAAAACCAGCACGCGACGCTGCACTCGCGCAAATTGCGCAGCTTCGACGAGCCGCCGTTCCGCTGAAGGCGGGAGCGTGTTGCGATTGGATCGACGCACGCCGCGATGTCGCGCCTCGTCCCTTCTCCCGGCGCGCGGGGAGAGGGGGTCGCTCCCGCCTAAACGCAGCGCGCGCTAACCCTCACAGAGCACCGGCACGATCGAGGCGACGAGCAGCGCCGCCATCGGTGTTGTCACGTTGTCGGTGGAAGAACGCAAAGGGCCTGCGGCTCTTGAAATTTCAAGCGGCCGCGACCGTTTCGCGCCACGTCCTCATCGCCGCGGCGCGGAAGGTGCGATGCGTTTGGG
>JBEKLU010000238.1:0-3804 GCA_050010035.1 Roseiarcus sp. | reverse complement strand
ACGCTCAGCGAGCAAATCTTCGACGTCGCGAAAGCTCAGCGTGAACCGAAGATAGAGCCAAATCGCCTGCTGAATGATCTCGGGCGGGAACCGGTACCCAGCGTAGCTGATTTTCGTCATTCCCTTTGGCTACCGCGCTGGCGAAGCGATCGCAACATCGGGTCGACGTGACAATGCCGGACGCCACGGTCGCTGTGCTTCCGGATGCGGATGGCAACGTCACCGAGGTAGCCGGGTTCAACATTTTCATCGTCTCGAACGGGCGTCTCGTCACGCCGGATCGCGGCGTTTTCGAAGGCATGACCCGCCGGACAATCATCGAACTGGCAAGCGAACTTCGCCTTCCCGTCGAGGTCAGGGCGTTGCCCGCCGTTGAACTGCGCAAGGCGAACGAAATCTTCATCGCCAGCACCGCGGGAGGGGTCATGCCGGTCACGGTCCTCGACGGCGTCATGCTTGGAGACGGCAGTCCCGGACGAATCACAAACGCGCTTCACGACTTCTACTGGCGGCGCCACGCCGAAGGATGGAAGTCCACGCCGGTCGATTACGGAGATCGGGCGTGAGCCGGTCCAACCGCGTCGCGGTCGTGGCCGGAGCAAGCTGCGGCGTCGGCGCGGCGCGCGTCGGCGGGCCGTTAGAGGATGTCCGCGGCTGCGGAGACATTGTCGTCCACCTGACCTGAATCGAGATGTCCGATGTCTGAACGCATTGCGCTGAAACCTTTGGCTGATTGGGTGGAGATTCGTTCCACTGACGCCGATTGGGCGGCCGCTGATCCCGCGTTGCTGAGCACCCTTCTGGTTCATGCCAATATAATCCGCGGGTTCGAGGAGACGGTCCTGCAATTGGCCAGCGAGGGTCTAGTCCACGGTCCGGCGCATTCGAGCATCGGTCAAGAAGGGGGGGCGCTCGGCTCGATCGTAGGATTGAGACCGTCCGACACGGTTAATGGCTCGCATCGCGGCCACCACCAATTCCTGTCCAAGGCGCTCGCGTTTCTGGCGCCGCAAGGGTTCGACCTGCGCGCCACGTTCGCGCCCGACGTCACCGCATTCTTGCAACGCACGCTCGCGGAAATCCTCGGACTTTCGCAAGGCTTCTGCAAAGGGCGCGGCGGATCAATGCACTTGCAATGGGCGCAAGCGGGCGCGCTGGGCACCAATGCGATCGTCGGCGGCGGCGCGCCGCTCGCGGCCGGCGCGGCTTGGGCGCATCGCCATGCGGGGACCGACGCGGTCGCCGTCACTTATTTCGGCGACGGCGCTATCAATATCGGGTCCGTGTTGGAGACGATGAATTTGGCGGCCGCCTGGAAGCTGCCACTCTGCTTTTTCATCGAGAACAATCGCTACGCGGTGTCGACGAAAGTCGAGGAGTCCACCGCCGAGCCTCGACTTTCGGCGCGTGGGCTCGGCTTCGCCATTCCGAGCTGGAAAGTCGACGGCATGGACCCGTTGGCGGTTCATCTGACCATGCAGGAAGCGCTCGCCCATATGCGCGCTGGCCGCGGACCGACGATCATCGAGGCGGATGTCTATCGCTACTTTCATCAGAACGGCCCTTTTCCCGGCAGCGCTTTCGGGTATCGCTCGAAGGAAGAGGAGGCGAGTTGGCGAAGTCGGGACCCGCTCGAACTGATCGCGAAACGGATGATTGATCGCGGCCTTGTCACGTCCACCGAGGTCGCGTCCTTACGCGCGCGCGTGACGGCCGCGATGCGCGAATCGTCGGCGGCGCTCACCGAAGCGGATCCGTCCGGCAGGACCGATAAGCGCCGCATCCGTCCTGATCTCTGGCCAAGCCCCGAATTCCGCGACTACGGCATCCGTAGCGACCTTTCCGAACTCGAGCATCTGCGCTTCGAGGAGGAGTCGTCTTTCTCGGGCAAGCTCGAGCCGCGAAAGTTCATCGACGTGGTCGCCGACGTCATGGCGCGCCGCATGGAGACCGACGCATCCGTGGTGGTCCTGGGCGAGGACGTGCACCGACTCAAAGGGGGCACCAACGGCGCGACGCGGGGTCTTCACGAGCGTTTTCCCGATCGTGTGCTCGGCACGCCGATCTGCGAGAACGCGTTCGTCGGACTGGCGGGCGGCATGGCGCTCGACGGGCGATTCAAGCCCGTCGTCGAGTTCATGTATCCCGATTTCTTGTGGGTCGCCGCCGATCAGGTCTTCAACCAGATCGGCAAGGCGCGTCACATGTTTGGCGGCGGCAACAGCGTTCCGCTGGTGCTGCGGACCAAGGTGGCCATGGGCGCAGGATATGGGTCTCAACATTCAATGGATCCGGCCGGCATCGTCGCCACGTCTCCCGGATGGCGAATCGTAGCGCCGTCGACGCCATTTGACTATGTCGGACTGATGAACACCGCACTGGCGTGCAACGATCCAGTCCTGGTGATCGAGCACGTTGACCTTTACGCCTCGACCGGCCTCGGTCCGACGGACGATTTTGACTTCCATCTGCCTGTCGGGAAGGCGGCGATCCGCCGCAGCGGGCATGAAATGACGGTGATTTCCTATCTTTCGATGGTCGGGCACTCGCTCGAGGCCATCGCCCAGACAGGGGTCGACGCGGAAGCGATCGATTTGCGTTGGCTCGATCGCGCCAGCGTCGACTGGGAGACGATCGAGCTGAGCGTCCGGAAGACCAACAACGTGCTCATCGTCGAGCAAGGCCCACGCGGAACCTCATATGGCGGGTGGCTGGCCGACGAGATCCAACGTCGCTTCTTCGACTGGCTGGATCAACCCGTGCAAAGGGTCACAGGCGCCGAGGCGGCGCCAAGCATCTCGAAGGTTCTCGAACGCGCGGCTTGTGCGCGGACCGACGAAATCATCGACGGCTTGCTTCGCGTGATGCGCGAAAAGGGGAAGGCGTGAATCGCCACCTTCCCGCGGCCTGCCCCGGAGCAAGCATCTCGTGCGGGAGGAGAACCGACGGATTCGCACCGATCGAACCACCGAGCAGCGCCGCCAGCGAGCCGCGCGTCTGAGAGAGGGCTGCAACACCCAAATCCTCTCAGACGGGAGGACGCTCACGCCATCCCAACATTCCCGCCGCGGCAGCGGCTTCGTTCAATCCCTCCCGTCGAGTCGCGCTCGGCGGGAGTCGGCGTTAGAGCTTTCTTCAGCGAGTCGCCCTCGTTGAGGTTTCGTATTCGATCGCCGCACGATCGGAATCCCGCATCGGCGCTCGTTCACGCCGCGTTAGGCGGGCGGAACTCTAGATGCCGCCCATGCAGAGGTATTTGACCTCGAGGAACTCCTCGATGCCGTACTTGGCGCCCTCGCGGCCAAGTCCCGACTCCTTGACGCCGCCGAAGGGCGCCACCTCGGTGGAGATCATGCCGGTGTTGATGCCGACCATGCCGTACTCCAGCGCTTCCGCCACGCGCCAGACCCGCCCGAGGTCACGGCCGTAGAAGTAGCTGGCGAGGCCGAACTCGGTGTCGTTGGCGAGGTGGATCGCCTCGGCCTCGGTCTCGAAGCGGAACAAAGGCGCCACCGGTCCGAACGTCTCCTCCCGCGCCACCAACATGGCCGGCGTCACGTCCGCCAGGATGGTCGGCTCAAAGAAGCTGCGCCCGAGGGCGTGACGATGCCCGCCGACAATCACCCGCGCGCCCTTGCTCACTGCGTCGGCGATGTGCTCCTCCACCTTGGCGACCGCCTTCATGTCGATCAGCGGACCCTGGGTGGCGCCGGGCTCCAGCCCATTGCCCACCTTGAGGCCGGCGACCGCCTTGGCCAGCTTGCCGGCGAAGGCGTCGTAAACGCCGTCTTGCACCAGCAGGCG
>JBEKLU010000237.1:0-3913 GCA_050010035.1 Roseiarcus sp. | reverse complement strand
CAGGAATGATCGCCGCGGCGAAAAATGCTCGGGGACCGAGTCTTGAAGAGTTCAAATGCAACCACGAGTGGGCATTGCGCGATCGACTCAAGTGTTTTGTTAACCTGGAATCCGTGCCGTGGGCCTCGGCCCGATCCAACGCCGAGGCGTGCGACGAAAAAGGGCGGCCGTGCGGGCCGCCCTCGAAATCCATCCCCGGCGCCGCTCTTCGGCCGCGCCGATTCACGCGCCTATTTCTTGGCGGCTTTCTTGTTCAGGCTCGCCTTGAGCGCCGCGCCGGCCTTGAAGCGGGCGTTCTTGGAGGCTGCGATCTTGATTTCCTTGCCGGTCGCCGGGTTGCGGCCCTTGCCGGCGGCGCGTTCGCGCACCGAGAACGTGCCGAAGCCTACCAGGCGCACTTCGTCGCCCTTCTTGAGCGACTTGGCGATGCCGTCGAGCGTTGCCTCCAGCGCGGCCGCGGCGCTCACCTTGGTCAATTCCGCTTCTTTTGCGATGTGCTCGACGAGCTCGAGTTTATTCATTTGGCCTCTCCTTTGCCAGTTGCGACGTGACCGCGACGTCGCGCGCTTTCTCCCGCCTCCCGCCCGAAGCCGGCCGTCGCCCGCTTTGGCGAATCGACGCCCGAGGTAATCTCATTGCTCGCCAATTGGCCGCGCAAAAGCAAGGCTCTGCGGAGGTTCGACGCACAAAAATATAGGTCTTCCCGGCGATTCAGGACGCACAAATGCAAAAGGGCCGCGAATCCGGCTGGATTCGTGGCCCTCTTGCAGCCGTTCGACGCGTTTCGCGCGACGCCCTAATGGGCGACGACGCCGGCGCCCTCGTCATCGGCGGGCGGCGGCGCCGCGGCGGCCTTGGCGCTCTCTTCCCATTCGATGGCCTGGGGCTGGCGCACCAGCGCGTGGGCCAGCACTTCCTCCATCCGCGACACCGGGACGATCTCGAGGCCGTTCTTCACCGAACTCGGGATGTCCACCAGATCCTTGGCGTTCTCCTCGGGGATCAACACCTTCTTGATGCCGCCGCGCAGCGCCGCCAGCAGCTTCTCCTTCAAGCCGCCGATCGGCAGCACGCGGCCGCGCAAGGTGATCTCTCCCGTCATGGCGACGTCGCGCCGAACCGGAATGCCGGTGAGCATGGAAACGATGACCGTCGCCATCGCCACGCCCGCCGACGGCCCGTCCTTAGGCGTCGCGCCTTCGGGAACGTGGACGTGGATGTCGCGCCGATCGAACGAGGGCGGCTCGATGCCGAAATCGACCGCGCGCGAGCGCACGTAGGACGCCGCCGCCGAAATCGACTCCTTCATCACGTCCTTCAGGTTGCCGGTCACGGTCATCCGTCCCTTGCCCGGCATCATCACGCCTTCGATCGTCAGCAGCTCGCCGCCGACCTCCGTCCAGGCCAGACCCGTCACCAGGCCGACCTGATCGTCCGCCTCGATCTCGCCGTAGCGATACCGTGGCGGGCCGAGATATTCGGCGACGGTCTCCCCGGAAACGACGATCTTCTTCTTCTTGTTGGTGAGGATGTCCTTGACCGCCTTGCGCGCGAGATTGGAGATCTCGCGCTCGAGGTTGCGCACCCCGGCCTCGCGCGTGTAGCGGCGCACGAGCTCCATCAGAGCGCTGTCCTCGACCACCCACTCCTTCGCGTCGAGGCCGTGCTTGGTCATCGAATTGGGCAACAGGTGCCGCTTGGCGATTTCGACCTTCTCGTCCTCGGTGTAGCCGGCGATGCGGATGATCTCCATGCGGTCCATCAGCGCCGGCGGGATGTTGAGCGTGTTGGCGGTGGTCACGAACATCACGCTCGACAGATCGTAATCGACCTCGAGGTAATGGTCGTTGAACGCAACGTTCTGCTCGGGATCGAGCACCTCGAGCAGCGCCGACGACGGATCGCCGCGGAAATCCATCCCCATCTTGTCGATCTCGTCGAGCAGGAAGAGCGGGTTGGAGGTCTTCGCCTTGCGCATCGACTGGATGACCTTGCCGGGCATCGAACCGATGTAGGTGCGCCGATGGCCGCGAATCTCCGCTTCGTCGCGCACGCCGCCGAGCGACATGCGCACGAATTCGCGCCCGGTCGCCCTGGCGATCGACTTGCCGAGCGAGGTCTTGCCGACGCCGGGAGGGCCGACGAGGCAGAGAATCGGCCCGGTCAGCTTGTTGGCGCGCTGCTGCACCGCCAGATACTCGACGATGCGTTCCTTGACCTTGTCGAGGCCGAAATGATCGGCGTCGAGGATCGCCTGCGCAGCGGGCAGGTCCTTCTTGATTTTCGACTTCTTCTGCCACGGGATCGACAGCAGCCAGTCGAGATAGTTGCGCACCACCGTGGCCTCGGCGGACATCGGCGACATCTGACGCAGCTTCTTGACCTCGCCCAGCGCCTTGTCGCGCGCTTCCTTGCTGAGCTTGAGCTTCTTGATGCGATCCTCGAGCTCGGACATTTCGTCCTTGCCGTCCTCGTCGCCGAGCTCCTTCTGGATCGCCTTCATCTGCTCGTTGAGATAATACTCGCGCTGCGTCTTCTCCATCTGGCGCTTGACGCGCGTGCGGATGCGCTTCTCGACCTGCAGGACCGAGATTTCGCTCTCCATCAGGCCCAGGCACTTCTCGAAGCGCTTGGCGATCGAATGGATCTCGAGGATCGCCTGCTTGTCGGCGAGCTTGACCGCCAGATGCGAGGCGATGGTGTCGGCGAGCTTGCCGTAGTCCTCGATCTGGGTGACGGCCGAGACGACCTCCGGCGAAATCTTCTTGTTGAGCTTCACATAGTTCTCGAACTCGGAGACCACCGAGCGCGACAGCGCCTCCGCCTCGATCGGATCGATCGGGTCGTCCGCCACCGCCTCGGCTTCCGCCTCGTAGTAGCCCTCGGTCGGCAAATAGGCCTTGATGCGGGCGCGCGAATCGCCTTCGACGAGAACCTTCACGGTGCCGTCGGGCAGCTTCAGCAGTTGCAGGACCTTGGCCAACGTGCCGGTGGAAAAGATCGCGTCGGTCGCCGGGTCGTCGTCGGCGGCGTTCATCTGCGTGGCCAGCAGAATCGGCTTGTCCGCCTTCATCACCTCCTCGAGGGCGCGAATCGACTTTTCGCGTCCCACGAACAGCGGCACGATCATGTGGGGGAACACGACGATGTCGCGCAACGGCAGGATCGGATAGGTTCCGAGCGAACCGGGAGCGATGGTCTTGCGGGTGATGGTCATGGACGATCCTGTTTCTTTGTGACCCGGGCGCGGGCGAATCCCCGCCCCGAGCTTGAAACGCCAATCAGCCGACGAGTCCCGACCCAGATCAAAAAGGGCGCCGGATTCCGCCGCCATACGCCGGCCGGATCGAGAATCCGCACCCACGCCTCGACGCTTAACAGAGTTCACATCGTTCGCCGACGCGAAAACGGTCAACGAACAAGATGGCGGCTCGCCGCGCGAGTTTCAAGCGTCGAAAGCGCCCATTCCTCGGCGCGGCTTCTTCGGTCAGCCGGCCTTCTCGGCGCGCTCGGAATAGATGTAGAGCGGCCGCGCCTTGCCCTCGACCACTTCAGGCCCGATCACCACCTGCTCGACCCCGTCGAGGCCGGGAAGATCGAACATCGTGTCCAGCAGAATGCCCTCCATGATGGAGCGCAATCCGCGCGCGCCGGTGCGCCGTTCGATCGCCTTCTTGGCGACGACGGTCAGCGCCTCGTCCTGGAAGGTGAGGTCCGTGTTCTCCATTTCAAACAGGCGCTGATATTGCTTGACCAGCGCGTTCTTCGGCTCGGTGAGGATCTTCTTCAGCGCGTCCTCGTCGAGATCCTCGAGCGTCGCGATGACCGGCAGGCGGCCGACGAATTCCGGGATCAGGCCGAACTTGAGCAGATCCTCGGGCTCGACATGGCGGAACACCTCGCCGGTGCGCCG
>JBEKLU010000236.1:0-4005 GCA_050010035.1 Roseiarcus sp. | reverse complement strand
TCGAACTCGTCAGGCACCGCCAGACGAAAGGGGCGGCAACAGATACGTTCGACCTACAGCCACCGCGCCACACTCCTACTCTACCGAAACGCGCCGTTCGCGAGCGGCGATGAAGCGGTAGTCTCCGTCGTCGCCGAACCCGGCTCCAAGAGCTGTGGGCGATATTTGCAGGCGCGAGAGTCCTTGTCTGTCCTGCGGAGTCCCCTCCTGTCCGCTGGAGTCCCCTCCTGTCATCATGGCGCACCGGGGGAGATAAAGATGAGAACTTTTCGCGGTGGAGTGTGTGTCTTCAAAAACAGTTGAAACAATACGCTTAGTCAAGTTGCGCAGCTTCGCTGTCACTGGGCCTTGATCAGCCGAGCCCGCACCTCGAAGTATCCGGCGACATAGCCTCCTCCTCCTGCGGTTCCCCAAAGGCAGTAAAGCTGCTGGTCATCTGAAATGCGCGCAGCCACGCCGTGCGTCCCTCGACCTTCGAACACGGCGCGCGCGGTCTCCGGTTCGAGAGAGTATCCGGCCGGCGGGAGGTAGTAACCGAAAGACGTCCTGCTCGAATGCGCTCGACTGGTCAGCGATTTGCTTTCCGTCTTGCACACGACCTCATCTGCTTTGAAATTCGCGCAGGCGCCGAAAATTTTTTGTATCGTCGGGCAGGGAGTGGCGGCGGTGCATGACAGGGGAGTCGCAGCCGCGACTTCTGTCGAGGCGAGGGCGCAGAGGACGAGCAATGATGCGGTGAATTTCATTTCGGAGTCCTCGCCGCGAAGGTTTAGATCGCGGTATGACCCGCAAATGCGGCGTGAAATCCTCGATAGTGTGGCCAAAGCGAGAAGGGGGCCTGCCTCACTCTGCGTGGGTCTGCCGCTGAAGCCGCTTATCACAATATTCACGCGCCCCCGATCGGCCCGGCTTCTCCAGCTCGACGCTGAGCCGCAAACTGGTGCGTGCGGCTTTGGGGTTACTGGGGCGGTGCATGCATTTCATGCCGCAGGCGCGTAAGGCGGCGGCGAATGCCAGTTCTCACTTTTGTTCAGGCCAATAAGCGAAAACTCGAACAATATCAAAGACGGAAACGGAGTGGCGCGCCCGAAGGGAGGGACGCTGATTATCGCAATATCAATGGCTTAGCCGCGGCGCGTGTGCGGGTTCCTGATCTGCGCGGTGAAGAATTCGAGGAAGCGGTAGGCGGCGCGCGCGCCGGCGGCGGCGATGAGGGCCGGAGCGCGCGATGCCGCGATCGTGGTGAGCTAGTTCATGGCGTCCTCACGTCGCGCACCGGTCGCTTGTCGGGCGGGAACAGATGCTCGGGGTCATGGACCCAAAGGAACTTCACTTCGTGCTTCTGGCAAAGCGCCAGAGCGAGCAAAAAGGCTTCGACGACGGGTTCGCCAAATTCGAATTCGGTGCGCGTCCGCGCCGATTCTCCACCCTCGCTGCCCAGGTACGGCACGATATAGCCGAGCACACGGCTCCGATCCTCCGGGCTTGGGTACACTCTGAACTCGGCGACGCGGGCGTCAGTCGAAGCCTCGTCCCGATGCTCGATAATGCGGGTCATGAAAGCTCCTCGCCCCGGGGGCGGCTCCGCCGTTGTGCAAGACGCGTTCTGTTTCCTGATCTGCGCGGTGAAGAATTCGAGGAAGCGATAGGATGCGCGCGCCGGCGGCGACGACCGGGGCAGGGACATGACAGGCGATGACGGGGGCGAGCTGGTTCATTTCAGCCGCCCGATGTCTTTGCGGATTTTCTCGGCGCGGGCGCGTAACGTAAGCGCTTCGTCGCCCTTCGCGTCCTTCAGCTTGCTTTCGATCTCTTGCAACTCGGCGTGAAGCCTCCGCATATGGGTTGTCCAGACAGCGGGAATCTTTTCCACGGGGGCCATGTCAACGCTCCCTTTTCGATAGCCGAAAGCCGAAGTCCGGGGTCGTCGGATTTTCCATACGTGCCGAACGTCAGGAGGGAAGAGATTAAGCGGATCGTTCACCCATAGACTCGCAATGTGTTCGTGCTCGCAGAGCGCAAGCGCATCAAGAAACTCCTATGCGACGGGCACGCTCACTTGCTCCATCGTGGTTTCGTCTAGGATCACTTGGTCGGAAATGACGCAGCCAAGCACATCGCCGTGCAGCGCTCTGAAGACCCGCAGTTCGAGCACGGTGGGGGTAATGACCCGACGATATTCGATGATGCGGGTCATGATCGAGCCCCTTCGTCCTTTGGGGGCGCGCCTTTCTCAATTCGTTCGAGCTTCGCGACAAAGCCTTCAACGTCTGTCACGGTTTGCAGGTCGACCTCGTCATCGACCGTTGTCGCGCGGATGGCGCGCCCGGATTGGTTCTGGAGCCACGCCATGAGGATCAGCGCGAAGGTCGCACCGTGCGCCGGGAAATACGTGATGAAGAACTCAGGAAGCGAATACCCGACCGATTCCCGCTGGGAATAGGCCATCCCCGCCTGTCGAAGCGACTGGGCGAACGCTCGAACTTCTTCCTGGAATTGGGGGTCGTGCGCCGGCGGATCGTCGCGGGCTCGCACGAGTTCGATGCTGATCTGCTCCATCCAGCACCCTCGCGCGCTCCCTTCACCATTTGATAAACGACATTATTATCACATGTAATCTGCACCATCAAAACACCAGGGGTAAACGCTCGGTCAGCCGCGTGATCTCTCGGTTAGGAAGCTGTCGATTCGGCCGCCGGCTTGCGAGGCCGCCCGGCCTTGCGTTTGCCGACGCTCGGCGACGCGGCGCTCTTCCTCGCTCCAGCCTTTGCCCGTATCTGACCAAGTCCAATCCTCTTCGCCAACTCCGATCGCTGCGCCGCGTAATTGGCGGCCACCATCGGATAATCGGGCGGCAGGCTCCACTTCGCGCGATACTGCTCCGGCGTCATGCCCAGCACCGTCAGGTGACGCCGCAAGGATTTGAATTTCTTGCCGTCGTCTAGACAGACGAGATAATCCGGCGTGATCGACTTGCGAACCGAAACGGCCGGCGTTGCCGGCTCGGGCGCGGGCGGCGCGGCCTCCCCGGCTGCAACCTTCACCAACCCCGCATGCACGGACTGAATCAGGGCCGGCAGTTCAGCCAACGGCAAAGAATTGTTGGCGACGAAGGCCGAGACGATCTCGCCCGTCATGGCGAGCGCGTCGACGGACTCAGATGTGGATTGGGGCATGCCAGGACCTCAAGTGTTGGCGGGAAATTTCGATATTCCCCTGGATCGATTCAGCGCGAGCACGACGAAGGCGACTAACTTGCCGTGCTCCGCGTAATCCGGCGTCGGCTCCCTGCGTCGTCTTGCTCCTCAGCTCGCGCTTTCGCCGCTGGCGGCTTTCCGTTGATCCGCGACTTCAACACGTTGGACGCCTTGAAGACCAGCACGCGGCGGGGCGGGATTGGCGCTTCCACGCCGGTCTTCGGATTGCGTCCGATGCGCTGGCCTCTCGAGCGGACCACGAAGTTGCCGAATGAGGAGAGCTTGACCGCCTCGCCAAGCGCGGCCGCGTCACAGATTTCGTCGAGAACGGCCTCAACCAGTTCCGCCGCTTCAGTGCGCGATAGGCCGATGCGGTTATAGACGACTTCGGACAGGTCGGCGCGGGTGATGGTCCGTGCGGATTGTCGGTCGCTCTTTGCAAAGGACATGACACCCCCAAAAAAGACAACTCGCCTGTGACCGCAAACGCCGTGTGGGCTTTGCCCGCCAAACAACAACGCGAACGGCTCCCAAGAAAGCTTAAGCGCCGCGATCTCGAAACGAAGATTATACTAAAACCACCGTGTGAGGAAAGTCGACACGATCCTCGGTATTGACCGCCTTGAACCGCATGCGATCGGCGGCCAGCAACACTCGCCCAAAACGATTTGCCACGATGGGGTGGATGTTGTCACGTTGTCGGTGGAAGAACGCAAAGGGCCTGCGGCTCTTGAAATTTCAAGCGGCCGCGACCGTTTCGCGCCACGTCCTCATCGCCGCGGCGCGGAAGGTGCGATGCGTTTGGGCT
>JBEKLU010000235.1:0-4130 GCA_050010035.1 Roseiarcus sp. | reverse complement strand
GGCTCGTACGTCTGGGTCGGCTTGGGCACGACGTGTCGTGGACGAAGGCGTGAGGTCTTGTCCGAGAGCCGGATGCGGGCAAACTGCACGTCCGGTTCGATGAGAGGGGTGTGGAAACGGAGCCATGGTCGAACTCGTCAGGCACCGCCAGACGAAAGGGGCGGCAACAGATACGTTCGACCTACAGCCACCGCGCCACACTCCTACTCTACCGAGTTGCGACGGTCGCCTCGATCGTCTCAAATGGGGGGACTCGCGACGGTCGCCGATCATCTCGCGCCGGTTGCCATCAACGTCCCGTTCGGGGGGAGAGGGGACATTCGCTCACATATTTTGCACGCGTGGCGTAGGACATTGAATGTGGAGTAGAGGGCAGCGTGCGTTGACAGAAAGTCCTAAGCTGAGCCTGGGCCGAGCCTACCGCGAACTCACCCGGACCGGCGCCTGGGCGCGAATCGGACGACGCATTCTATCCCGGCCGCTGACAGCCAGCGGCCCTGAGGTTTAACCGCCTCGGCCGCCGGGGCACTGGTCGACGCTCGCAAGATCGGCGTCGCCCGGATAGAGCGCCATCAGCTTGCGCGTCACGCCGTTGGTCCAGCCAAAGCCGTCCTGCGTCGGGTATTCGCCGCCGCCTCCCGGCCGATCGGTTGTGATTACGTCGTATTTTTCGAGCAGCTTGCCGGTCTGGCGATAGACGCGCGAGACATTGACCATCCAGCGGCATGCGATCTGCTCGGCGAGCTGGTTCCGCCCATAGCTGGTCAAACCCGCCACGGCGATCCACTGAAGCGGCGCCCATCCGTTGGGCGCGTCCCATTGCTGCCCGGTGTCGAGCGCGGTCGCGACGATCCCGCCGGTCTTCAGCAGTTCTCTCGCGGCCGCCTGCGCAACCGAAGCTGCCTGCGCCTCGCTCGCGACTTGCGTAAACAGCGGATACAAGGTCGCGGCGCTGACGCCGTCGACGCGCTGCTTGAGCGTCCAGCGATAATCGAAAAAGGCGCCGCGGGATTGATCCCAGAGGTAGCGATCGATTGCGGCGCGGCGGGCGGCGGCGCGGCGGGCGTAATCTTCAGCGCAATCGTGATCGCCTGCCCGCTCGCAACCAGAGCGGATTGCACCCTCTAGGCCGAACAGCAGACTGTTGAGGTCGATCGGAACGATTTCGGTCGTGTCGATCGAAGCCAGCGTTCGCGAATCCGCGAACCACCGCGAGCTGAAATCCCACCCGCTCTCGGCGGCGGCGCGAATCTCCCGATAGGTCTGTCGGGGCTCCCGCGGCGTCGCCTGTGCCTGCGCGACGTCCTCGCGATAGGATTCGTCGCGCGGCGCATCGCTATCGTCCCAATAGCGATTGAGGATCGACCCGTCGTCGAGCGCGACGACGCGGCGATGCACGCCGCCGGCAGTCAATTCATTCGCGCCCTCCATCCAGAAGGCATATTCCGTCTTCAGTTGTGTCAGATAGCGGGCGAAGGCCGCCGCCGGGTCAGCCGGAGAGAGGAGCCCAACCATGGCAAAGAAGAATGGCGGTTGCGACCGAGTCAGGTAATAGGAACGAGCGCCGTTCGGCGCATGCCCGTACGCGTCGATGAGATGGGCGAAGTTCTGAACCATGTCCTCGAGCAGATCCAGCCGGCCGCTTTCGGCGAGGCCCAGCATCGTGAAATACGAGTCCCAATAATAGAGCTCGCGGAAGCGGCCGCCGGGAACGACATAGGGCTGCGGGAGCGGCAGCAGCGAGGAATAGGGCGCCGTCGTCGGCGTATCGCGCGTCAGGCGCTCCCAGAGGATGTCAATGTGCTGACGGATGGGCGCGAACTCGGACGCGACGGGTGGCGCGGCAGGATCGGCGGGCAAGTCGAAATGCGCCACGACGAAGCGCTTCAGAGCCTCCGGCGAAAGGGGATTCTGCGCATGGTAGAGCGCGAGAATGTCGGGCGGCGGCGTCCTTGGAGTCGCGTCGGCGAATTCCTTGCTATCGGGGAAGACGCGTTGGAGCTCGACATCCGCGTAGAGGTCCTCGAACAGGACCTGCGGCGCGATGGGCTGCTCGCGCGCGAGCGCCGGATGCGCGATGAAAAGAGCCGGCGCGACAAGCGCCATGCCGATCTGCGTCTTCATGCCGCCTCCGCACATGACCATCGGCAACTTAGACAAACCCGCGCCCGACGGGACGTCAAGCATATCAACATCCTACCGAGCGCCACAGCAAATGGAGCGCTGTGCGAGAGGTCCGAGTGCTGGCTCTTGCAGCTTGGACTCCAGAATGGAACGTCAGTGGCTGCCGATTCGCGAAATTCATGGCGAGACCGACATGACCGAAAAAATCCCGCATAACGTTCGAGGCGCGATCAATTCAACATTGACCCGTCGTGTCTTTCTCGCTGGCGTTCTCGCCCTTCCAGCCGGATGCAACGCCCCCGGGACTGGCTCAGTAAGCGCCGGTGCGAACTATGGCCCTGCGACCAACGAGCCATTTCCGATCACCGGGATTGACGTCAGCGCGCGCGATCCAGAATTGCTTCGACAGGAAGTCGCGTTTTCAGGGCCTTATCGACCTGGAACGGTGGTCGTAAACATTGCTGAGCGCAGATTGTATCTAGTTCAGGCAGGCGGACGCGCGCTTCGCTACGCCGTTGGAGTTGGACGGGAGGAGGCGCTCAATTTCCAAGGCTCTGCGATTATCGGGCGCAAGGCGGAATGGCCGAGTTGGACGCCAACGGCGACCATGATTAGCGCCATCCCGCGATACGCAGCCTACGCTGGAGGCATGCCGGGGGGCATAGATAATCCCTTGGGGGCTCGGGCCCTCTATCTCTATCGCGATGGCGAGGACACGCATTTCAGATTGCATGGAACGATGGAACCGGAGACGATTGGGACGGCCGTCTCCAGTGGTTGCATCCGCCTCGTCAACCAAGACATCATCGATCTCTACAATCGAGTTCCCGTAGGTGCGCCTGTAATCGTTTTGCAGAAGTAGCGAGTTCGGTACCACCTCCGGCGGTTAATGCGGCCTGTGGCGCGCTCGTAACCGCATAAACACCCCGGTTAGTGGTTTCGATGCCCGTGTTGCCAAAGAGCAATTTTATGACACAGTAAAACGATGCAGCGCTCGAAGCAGAAGGGCTCACTTCGCGATTCGGCGCGCGACCGTTCGGCGTTTCGAGATGGATTCGGGCGCGTTGAACCGCACGGCCATTCGGTCCCATAGGTAAAATCCGAACCTATCGCCGTGGCGGGGAGCCGGTATTCTGTGCCTCGTATCAAGGCCGGAAGAGGCGGAGGCATGCTGGCATACAACTTGATCGGAAGCGGTCTGGTCGCGCTGGGCGCGTTGTCCATAGGGTCAATGCGAGCACGCGCCAATTGGGGATCCAGCGCGCTGGATCGGACGATCGGCGCTCAGGAGGCGGCTTCAGAACGCGCGCCGAGTCGAGACAGCGATGGCGGGGATCATCAACACCGCAACCCATCTGTCGTCGAGTTGGGAGGAAGCATGGGCCCGCGTCTGATCATCGTCTCAAACCGAGTCGCCGTGCCTGAGCCGGGAAGCAAACAGATGGCGGGGGGGCTCGTGGTCGCGGTGAAAGCGGCGCTGAGAAACCGCACAGGCGTATGGTTCGGTTGGAGCGGCAAGATCGACGAGACGGAGACAGCGGAGCCGCGCACCGTCGAGCGCAATCATATGACTTATGCCACCATCGATCTGTCGAAAAATGATTTTGAGGAATATTACATTTTGAGGAATATTACAATGGGCTGGCGAACCGGGTCCTGTGGCCCATCTTGCACTATCGCGTCGATTTGCAAGAATATTCGCGCGCCGACCATTCAGGCTATATGCGCGTCAATCGCCAGTTCGCCGACAAGCTCAGCGCCTTCATCAGAGAAGACGATGTCCTCTGGGTGCACGACTACCACCTGATGCCGTTGGCGCGCGAGCTGCGCGCTCGCGGGCATCTCAATCCGATCGGCTTTTTCCTACACATCCCCTGCGCTCCGTTGGACATTCTGCGCACGTTGCCGCACCACGAAGAGATTCTCGGCGCCCTTACATACTACGATCTTGTCGGCTTTCAGACCGAGAACGATCGCGATAACTTCGCCGCCTACCTGTTGACGTT
>JBEKLU010000234.1:0-4186 GCA_050010035.1 Roseiarcus sp. | reverse complement strand
TCCGTCGTCGAAACCGCACGTCGACGATCAATCCGCGCCATCGACGCAATCCGCCTCACCCTCGAAGGCCTGCCGATCCCATGCGCCGCGTAGCCATGCCGCAACCGGCCTGAGCAATTACCTCGCAAGCGCGTAGTCTTCAGATTGACGTGATGCAAGATGGGCGGACGCGACGGCGTTGCCGACATGGTTTGCTCCCTCCGGTCGAACCTGTTGTAATCCGCTATTCTACAGATGAATGAGACGGTGGGGCTGAGGTTGCCGACTCTCAGGGCCTTTTGCAAGACCGATACGCCGTTGTGGAGTGTGAATGCGGTACCGAACGCATCGATTCAGGCTTGCTCAAATCCGTCCACAGTGACAATCTCAGCCTCGGTAAAGCTATCATCTGGCGGATGTCTGTTGAAAAAGGTCAACAGGCGCGGCAATCTCGGCACCACTGAGGCCTCCAGTTGGAGAACCTCAGGTGAAGGGCGGAGGCAATGTCATATTTTACCACCATGACAGTCCCGCCGGACAACAGGATGTATTACAACATCTTCCGTCACCTCTGCTTGGGTTCTGCGGGCACCGACGTTGCGATGGTGCAGTATCTCCTGGCGCGCGCTCCGGAAGCGATCTCCTACCCTTTCGCAAACGGCCCGGCCCTATCCAACGGCGACTGTCCGATCGGCGTTAGCGACGTCGATGGGGACTGGGGGCCGAACACTGATGCGGCGATGTCTTGGTTCGAGCAGGCCAGCACTCTCATGCCTGTCTATCACGACGGCGCGGTCGACCCGATGGGATCGGTCGCTTACGGCGACCAAATTCACTTCATCAATAGCGGGGCGGCGTACGAGTTCAAACTCGCCCTTCTCCAAGAGTTGTATGTCTCAGTCATTTGTAGGCAAGCTTTTCCCAATCCGCAGGCCCAAGCCAGGGCGATCAGGAGCATGGCGAACGACGGAGAGTGCCCGCCGATCCTCGCCGCCGATCCACTGCTCGCGCTGGAGGCCTCGATAGCCAATCAAGTGACCTAACTTACTGTTTGTCAAACCGAGATCCCCCAGATGAGGCCCCGGCGAGGCTGAGATTGCCGCCGCTGGCGTCCCTTTGCAAGATGGGCGCGTCGTTGCGGGTTGCCGATCCGCTTCGGAGCCCTTCGGCTCCCAGTCGCGAGCCGATTAGCAGCGAGTTTCCTGTCATCAAGACGCATGTCTCCTGTTGTTTTCGATGATACCGGCAGCATCTCGAACTCGGCGACGATGTCGTCTTCGGTCTGGCCGGAGAGATGGTCCCTTAGCCAAGCCTCGTAATGCTCCCCAAAGGCAAGATCCGCTTCCGAGGGATCAATAATCTCGGCGCCCGGATCGATCTTCGCCTCAACGGGGAATGGCTGCATGGTCATGTACCGTGTATTTCGCGAAGGTGTGAGTTTTGGAGATATTTCTGGTGAGGCCGTCGAGCTAAACGACGCAATTAAAATGGCGAAAGAATATAGCCGAAAGAAACATGCGGCGAATTTTGTCGTTGAAAAAGTTGAAAAAATTTGGGAGGTCAAGCCGAGAACGTCTAAAAGCAACGCCATCCATGCCTCAATTCACGAGTCCGACTGGGATATAGGTAGGGAGGAGGACGATTGAATTATGACGCAAGCTGCCTGAAGGGAATCGGTTAATAGCTCCATACCTTCCGATAATATTGCACTAAAATTGTGGGAAGTTTGCTTCTCCCCCTTGCGGAAAAACATTTACCGGTCTATCGGAACATCGAAACTAACAAAGGAGTAGCAACTTATGCCAACATCAAACACCGAGCCTTTCGATGTCGTCGAATTAGCCGCCGAAATTGTCTCGGCGTTTGTCGCCCACAATTCATTGCCGGTTGCTGAACTGCCCAACCTGCTAAGCACCGTGCACGGAGCTTTGGCAAAGATGGGCGACGGATCAGCTACCGCGAAAACACCAGAACCAGAAGCTCGTGCGCCAGCGGTATCAGTTCGCAAGTCCATCACGCCCGACCATATCATTTGCCTGGACGACGGGAAAAGATTCAAATCGTTGAAGCGGCATCTTGGTTCACTCGGGATGACGCCCGATCAGTACCGCGCCAAATGGAACCTGCCCGCCGATTATCCCATGGTGGCCCCAAATTACGCCGCCGCCCGCTCGGCCTTGGCGAAGGGAATGGGACTCGGTCAAAAGCGACGGAAGAAGGCATAGGCTCGGAACTGTCCAGCGAGCGCGAACTTGTTTCCCCGGCGGGCGGTTCGGTCCCCCCTACAGCCCGCCGGGTCCGCTGGCGCCCAGCACGCTAACTCGCCCTTAACGTTACTTAATCTATAAAGGACCGTCGTGAGGGTTTCCCCCCTCTCGCGACGCACAAAACGCGAGGCCCCTGGCCGGACTGCGCCAGGGGCTTTCCCGCCCGCCAAAAAGGGCAGAAACGACAATGCATAAGCGCTTTGGGCACTATATCGGCGTCGACACGCCAGCGCTGCTTGCGAGGCAGGCGGAGCTTGCCTGGGCAATCGCGCGCCAGTCCGCGGCGATGCTCGATACCGGGCAGGACGATTCCGACGCGATCGACGACGAAAGAGACGACTGCGACGAATTGACCCGGGAATTGACGTCACGCGGACTTCGCCCGGTTCCCCTCGCGATGCGAGGCGGATATGCATGTTGAAGTGCGGCGAATCGGGCCGACTCACAATCACGACCGGCTCTGGCGCGCCTTCCTTCGTCAACTCTCGGGCCTTTCCCCTATTGTCAGCGTGACCTCGATCGCCTCGCCGCCACGCGACAAGGAAAGCTTGACGGTTTGACCAACGCTCTCGGGCCCAAGCGCTCGCAGAAGCGTTCGCACGTCGCGAATGCGCCCCCCATTCCAATTGACGATGAGGTCGCCCTGCCGCACCCCGGCGGCTGAGCCGGGCCCGGTGGGGTCGACGCTCATAACCATCGCCCCGATTCCGCCGTCGCCGTCGAGATTAGCAGCTTGGAGGCCGAGGCCAAGGTAACCGCGCGCAATGCGGCCGTGGGTCTGCAACTTGCCGGCGACGCGTTCGATGGTCGCCGCGGGAATGACCAGAACCGTTCGTCGCGGCCCAAACACGACCATGCCGAAAGCGCGGCCTGAGACATCGAGCGCGAGACCGCCCTCGCCGGCGCGGCGCAGGGACAGATCCAGCTCGACTCGCCCATCGATCTCGCCGCCGCGTAGGCTGCGCCATGCCGGGCCAACGAATGACACGGCGCCGAAGGCGGCGATTGGCGCGTTGCTCCGAGCGCCGACGGCCAGCGCGAGCGCGCCTGCCCTTAGCGACATGGATTGTAGCGGGACGGCCGGCGCGTTGACATCATCGGCGCGAAGAAGGGCGATATCGGTCGTCGGGTCGCGTCCGACCAAGGTCGCAGCGGCCGTTTCTCCACTGGGCGATACGAGAGAAATCTCGCCCTCTTCAGCGAGAGCCTCGTCCGCCGTAACGATCAAGCCGGGTCGCCAGACGAATCCGCTCGAACGCGAATGGGTCGAGTGAACGGCGACAACGCTCTTCGCGACATCAGCGACGACTTCGGAGAGCGCGTCGGAAAGCTGTTGCAAGGAACTGGCAGGCGCGGGGTTTGCCATGGAAGCCTCCAAAATCAGGGCTTTAACCTAGGAGCCGCGTTGGCGGTCGCCTACTCCCCAGGAGGCTAGGTTGCGTAATGGTCCGCGCTCGATGTTCGTGCTAAGCGCCCCGCCATGAACGCTCCTGCATTCTCCACGCTGACCATCTGCGGCCTTGACGAACTCGATCGCCACAGCGCCCGAGGCGTCACGCACGTTCTGTCGATTCTTGACCCGGACTGGCCGGAGCCTTCGGTATTCTCAACGTTCGACGCCCATTCGCGCATCACGCTGCGGTTCCACGACGCGATCGAGCCCGCTGACGAAATCGTGCTGCCTCAATTCGCGCACGTCGAGGCGATTCTGACGTTCGGCCGCGAAATGCGCGGCGACCGCGGCCATCTGCTCATCCATTGTCATGCCGGCATCTCACGTTCGACGGCGGCGACGACCATGATCCTGGCGCAGGCCTTGGTCCCGTCGCGGAGGTGGTTGGAATTGGGTTGGCGTAGTCTCCGGGTTGCTCAACCCCAATGATTCCGGCGTTAGCGCGCCGGAACGGAGACCACGCCATGATGAAAGATACCACGAAGGA
>JBEKLU010000233.1:0-4256 GCA_050010035.1 Roseiarcus sp. | reverse complement strand
TCGTCGTTTTGTTCGAGCAGAATGGCTCCGACGAGGCGCATGATCGAGGCTTCGTTGGGAAAGATGCCGACGACGTCGGCGCGCCGTTTGACCTCCTTGTTGAGGCGTTCGAGCGGATTGGTAAAGATGTACGGCATGGCCCAGGCGGTCAGTGATCTCGCGGAACAGGGATCGCCGGCCTTTGACGCCGCGGTTCCGATCCTCTCTCAACTGTTGAAGGCGGAAACCGCGGAACGCGAGGTCCGGTCGGTGGCCTACCAGATCAAGTCCGCCCGCTTTCCCGCATACAAGGACCTGGCCGGCTTCGACTTTGCCTCCAGTGAAATCAATGAGGCCTTGGTGCGGCAACTGCACCGTTGTGAGTTCATGGACGGCGCCCACAACGTCGTGCTCATCGGCGGACCAGGAACCGGCAAGACCCATATTGCGACGGCGCTCGGCGTTCACGCGGTCGAACATCTCCACAAGAGGGTCCGCTTCTTCTCCACCGTCGAACTCGTCAACACGCTCGAACAGGAAAAGGCTCAAGGCAAAGCCGGCCAGATCGCCGATCGGCTGGCGCGATCCGACCTCCTGATCTTGGATGAACTGGGATACCTGCCGTTCAGTGCGTCCGGCGGAGCCTTGCTCTTCCATCTGCTCAGCAAGCTTTACGAGCGCACCAGCGTCGTCATCACCACGAACCTGAGCTTCAGCGAATGGGCCGGCGTGTTCGGCGACGCCAAGATGACCACGGCGCTGCTCGATCGTCTCACCCACCACTGCCACATCCTCGAAACCGGGAACGACAGCTTCCGGTTCAAGGCCAGCACCGCCACCACAAAAGCACGAAAGGGGAAGGCCGATGCCTTGACCAAAACATGACCTCGGGAACATAAAAAGGCGGGTCACTTCTCGGTGAAAATCCCGGGTCACTTCTCAGCGGAAATCAACAGAAAAGCGTTCGCGCGAATATTCGACTGGCTCGACGAAACCTTCGCCTGATCGAGTTCCGCAAAATTCAGGAGAAACCACGTGTCAGATGATGAAACGTTCCGCAAGCAGACCCTGTCGATCGTCGACGCTTATCAGTTTTTGATGGCGCAGCAGCGCTGGGATGAATGGATCGAGCTTTGGGCGGAAGACGGGACGCTCGAATTTCCGTTCGCGCCGGCCGGCCGTCCGAAAACCTATGTCGGGCGGGCCGCCATCCTGAACTATATGCGCGCGGCGGGGGGAGACTTTACGATTGAAAGCGTCGTCAGCCGACAGGTCCACCCGATGCTGGATCCGCGCATCGTCTGTGGCGAGATGTCCATCAATGGGCGCCTCAACTCGACCGGCGCGCCTTACGACCAGCAATATGTCGTCTTCTTCGAAATCGAGAACGGGCAGATCAAGCGCTATCGCGAATATTGGAATCCACTTGTCGCGCTCGTCGCCTATGGCGGCGTCGAGGCGTGGCTGGCGTCCACCGGGCCGGTGGGAGAACGAGCATGAGCGGCCAAATCCTTGTCACCGGCGGCAGCGGCAAGACCGGCCGCAGGATCATCGAGACGCTCGAAAACGCCGGTGTCCCCTATCGCGCGGCTGCCCGAAGTGGCGCCGGGCCAACGGTTGTGCATTTCGATTGGACCGACCGCTCCACATGGGAGGCGGCTCTAGACGGAACGGCCGCCGTCTATCTCCTGTCGCCGACGATGTCGGAAGATCCAGCGCCGCTCTTGATTGACTTCGTCAAGAAGGCCATGTCGCAAGGAATCCGCCGCTTCGTGCTGCAAAGCGCCTCACTGCTGCCGGCGGGCGGCCCCGCCATGGGCAAGGTCCACCAATGGCTTGCCGACAATGCGCCCCAATGGGCGGTGTTGAGGCCGAGCTGGTTCATGCAGAATTTTTCGGAAGGCGCGCATGTGCGCACCATCCGCGCCGAGGGAAAAATCTACTCAGCCGCTGGCGACGGTCCCGTGCCGTTCATCCACGTGGGCGACATCGCCCGCAGCGCGTTCGCCATGCTGACCGCCAAACGGGCCGCCAATACCGATTTCATCCTGACCGGAGTGGACCTGCTCACCTATGATGACGTGGCCCAGAAGATCTCCGACGCCACCGGCCGCAGCGTGGTTCATGTCCGCCTTACGCCGGCGCAACTCGCCGCTGCGCATCAAAAGGCTGGCTTGAATTCGATCGCGGCGCACGCGCTTGCAGCGATGGATCATGCGATCGCCAAATGCGCGGAAAACCGGATCACGACTTGCGTCAAGGATCTGACCAGACAAGACCCAGTGTGCTTTCAGGCCTTCGTGAACGAGGCGGCCAGCGCCTGGCGTTAACAGGTCCGTCCTGACGCTGCTCTCACGCCAATTTCCGCTCTTGGCGGATTTCGTTGAAAAACTCCGCAGTTCAGTGGCCGTAGCCTCCGTTGAAGGCATTTTTCAAGATTTTGGACTGCGCCTTCTTCGCTACGATGGCGGCAGAGCCGCCGTCGTGGGCGGCTTATGCCGCCATTGCGAACTCTGCTGGCCGCAATCCGGCGAGGCGCCGCAGGTTTTGTGCCGTCGCGGCGAGCAGGAACTCGTCCTTGGCGCCGCATGGTCCGCGAAGTCGCAAGTGTGTTTCAGCACAGGAATTAGACCCACCCCGAGAGGGCAGCAATACTCTGAAATCGAATACGAATATGCTTCGATGGCCGGGTCCCGATCGGCACCGATTAGGACCCCGCTTGCGCTGGTATTCTCGATGTTGCGCCAGAGCGCTGGATCGGATTCCCTAGCGGGTCCCATTCCGAAGCTGAAACACATACAGCTCTTTGGCCCCGAGAGGTGGTTGTCAGTCGGTCAGACCGATTGTATTGGTATGCATAAGCCTTCGATGGCATGTGTAGACGGGTAAGAGGATCGCCTATTTTGAACGACTCAGAGAGGGGCTCTCGTCCGCAAAAAGACGGGCCCTCGCGCAAGAAATACTCTTCGTCTATCGATGTCGCCCGTCTGGCCGGTGTCTCGCAGGCGGCTGTCTCGCGCACGTTCACCGAAGGGGCGAGCGTATCCGCGAAGACCCGAAAAAAGGTCATCATCGCCGCGGAGGAATTGGGATACCGGCCAAGCGTGATTCCCCGGATCATGCTCACTCAAAAGTCTTCGCTGATCGCGATTGTCAGCGGCGGCCTTTACAATCCGTTCTACGCTCAGATGATCGAGTTGTTCGCTAGAGAAATCCAGAAACGCGGAAGCAACGTATTGCTTTTCTCGGTTGATCACGGCGAATATATCGACGAAGTTATTCCCAAGATATTGGGATACCGCGTTGACGGAATTATCTCCGCTCTTTCTATCATTTCCGCGGAAGCTGCGCAAAGCTGCGCGAAGATGAATGTGCCTGTCGTCCTGTTCAATGGCAAGGTTCGCAACGAGTGGGTCGCATCCGTGTGCAGTGACAATGTTACCGGCGGCCGAGAGATCGCTTCGCTTTTCGTCAAGCGCGGCGCAAAGCGTTTTGGGTACATCGCTGGTAAAAAAGGCAACATGGCCAACGAGGATCGGCTTGCCGGTTTCGTCGGGGGACTCATAGAACTGGGGGAGCGCGACGTCCGCATTGCCTACGGCAATTTTCGTTACGAAGAAGGGTTCGCCGCGGCCTGTGAACTCATCGGTCAGGAAGAGCGGCCCGACGCGATTTTTTGCGCCAACGACCTGATGGCGATCGGCACAATGGAGGCGTGTCGATCAAAATATCACTTGAGGGTTCCCGAGGACGTGATGATCGCAGGCTTCGACGATATTCCGGCAGCATCGTGGCCGAGCATCGATCTCACGACGCTACGCCAGGACGGACCTCGAATGGTCGAGGAAGCTCTGGCTATTCTCGATCGGATGATTTCGGGTGAGCAACAATCGGGCGGCGCGCTCCAACTTGTCCAGGCTCCGTTGATAGAGCGGGGCAGCACGCGTCGTTCCAGTTGACCTATCGCATTCGGCGCGCAGCAGGTGGGATTGGCCGCGGCCTTTTCCAGGCGTGGCGCACAAGATCGCCAAACACGTTTGTCGTCCGTGTCTTGCGTTGGAGTCGCTTGGCCCGCGCCTATTACGGAGCCGCGTTTGCAGCGAGCCTGCTGATGGAGCTTGACTTTACGAAATGCATAGCTATTCATTTCTTGCCTGACTGCCCGCGGCGGTGCGCCGTCCCGGGCGTCCTCCGAAGGCTCTCCGGCGGCGGTCTGTTCGTCAGCCGCCGCCGGATTTTTGGAGGCTCAATGCGAACAGCGCCAGGTGCAGGGAGGA
>JBEKLU010000232.1:0-4269 GCA_050010035.1 Roseiarcus sp. | reverse complement strand
CCTTCTTCGATCGTGATGAGGATTTCGTGCTCACGAGCGAGCTTCAAGACGAGATCGACATCGAGCGGCTTGGCGAAGCGAGCGTCCGCGACCGTGGTGGAAAGACCAAATTTGGCGAGTTCCACTGCGGCCTTCGAACATTCCGCAAGGCGGGCGCCAAACGAGAGGAGTGCGACTTTGTCGCCATGGCGAACAATTCGTCCCTTGCCGATTTCGAGCGGAACGCCGACTTCCGGGATCGCCACGCCGAGGCCGTCGCCGCGCGGGTAACGAACCGCCGAGGGGCGATCGTCGATCGCGGCGGCTGTCGCAATCATATGGGTGAGCTCAGCCTCGTCCGCCGCAGCCATAATTACGAAGCCCGGCAGGCAGCCGAGATAGGCCACGTCGAATGAACCGGCATGTGTGGGACCGTCGGCGCCAACAAGCCCAGCCCGGTCGATCGCAAAGCGCACGGGCAACGATTGAATCGCCACATCGTGCACAACTTGGTCGTAACCGCGCTGCAAAAACGTCGAGTAAATAGCGCAGAACGGTTTGTAGCCTTCCGTGGCGAGGCCAGCGGCGAAGGTCACCGCGTGCTGCTCGGCTATGCCTACGTCGAACATTCGCGTCGGGAAGGCCTTGCCGAAAACATCGAGCCCCGTGCCCGCCGGCATCGCCGCCGTTACGGCGACGATGCGATCGTCCTTCGTCGCCTCCTTGACGAGGCTTTCTGCGAACACCTTGGTGAAAGACGGCGCCTTCGCCTTGGCTTTCGATTGTTCTCCCGTCGCGACGTCGAATTTTGCGACGGCATGGTATTTGTCGCTAGAGGCTTCCGCGGGCGGGTAGCCTTTGCCCTTCTTCGTTACGACGTGCACGAGGATCGGGCCGTTGCGGGCGTCACGAACGTTTCGCAGCACCGGCAGGAGGTGGTCGAAGTTGTGGCCGTCGATCGGCCCCACATAAAAAAATCCAAGTTCTTCGAACAGCGATCCGCCGGTCCAGAAGCCGCGCGCAAATTGGTCGAGGCGCTCGGCCTTGATTTCTAGGAATTTCGGCAGTCGCCGAGCGAGTTGCTTGCCGATATCTCGCAGGGAACGATAGGTTTGGCTTGAAATCAGGCGCGAAAGATGTCCGGACATGGCGCCGACCGATGGCGCGATCGACATGTCGTTGTCATTGAGGACCACAATCAGCCGACTATTCATTGCCCCGGCGTTGTTCATGGCCTCGTAAGCCATCCCGGCCGACATCGAGCCGTCGCCAATCACCGCTATAATATTGTGATTGTCATGTCTCAGGTCACGCGCCACCGCCATGCCGAGGGCTGCTGAAATCGAGGTCGAGGCGTGCGCGGCGCCGAACGGGTCGTATTCGCTTTCGGATCGTTTGGTAAAGCCGGAAAGCCCTCCCGCGGTCCGCAGCGTACGAATCCGATCTCGGCGACCGGTCAAAATTTTATGGGGATAGGCTTGGTGCCCGACGTCCCAGATCAGCCGATCTTTGGGCGTGTCGAAGATGTAGTGAAGCGCTATAGTCAGCTCGACGACGCCAAGACCCGCGCCCAGGTGGCCGCCCGTAATGGAAACAGCCTTTATCGTCTCTGCTCTGAGTTCTTTCGCGATTTGCTCGAGGTCCGCCGACTTATGGACTCGCAAGTCTCTCGGGCTGTTGATGCCTTGGAGCATATTGCCTCCGAATGTAGAGCCTCCACCGGGAAGCGGCCACGACAAAGAAACATCACTGGCGGGATAACTCGCCGACCGGTCTCTAGGTTCTGTCCGTAAAGTCATGGATTGCTCCGGCAATCGCAAAGCCAATCAAAAATCACCGTACCCAGCTTCGGGCTCGAGACGGCAGAGTCGGAATCTACTCACGCCGGCCCGGAGGCGTGACGACGACTCTCGGTCTTTCATCCCCCCCGGCCTTGGAATGCCGCGCCTCGAGGGTGACGCGGAGCGGGGCAACGGTATTCATAATCAGCCGGGCAGTGGCGAATAATGGCCGTCATCCCATCCGGATCGTTCGAATTCGTCGCGTGAGGACACTTCGGACGCCTCTTTCAGAATGACGTTCGGCGCCAGGCGCCGAAGAACCGCAGGATTATGTGCGCTATCACCCAAAATCTTCCGTACGAGAATTTTGGTGATTGATTGTGACGAAAATCCGCTTGAGCAGCCTTCGCGCCTGCGTCAATCGCGAGCATGCGGCCCGCAGTTTGATGGGGTGCTGGGGCACGATCCTGTCGTGGGAATGAAGAACCGTCTCTCCGCCGGTTCCGACGGCGGCGCTGAGCGCTGGGCGATTCTCGCCCCTTTGCTCAAGCGCTGCAAGATCAGCAGCGTCGACCCGCAACCCTATATCGCAGACGCGTCGGCCAAAATCCTCGATCATCATCCCGTTAGTCGCATCGACGAATTTCTCCGCTTCACCTCCTAGGATCGTTCACACGACGTCGCGGTCTCAAAACTTCACCCACGAGAGCCATCAGAAAATAGAGAAAACGCTTTGTGGGAGGTAAATAAGGCTCGATCAGCACGACTCCCTCCCCCACATCCTCGACGATCATTGGCCGTTCATGCTCGGTTGTCGGCGATAGGCGAGTGCGATTGCTGCCGATAGTCCCGAGAGACGCATGTGGGTTAGGCTTCGATGAAGCTTGACTGGTCGTGGGATCCTTTTTCGTTCGCATGATGTCCTCCTTGGCCCGAGATAGTTCCGAACTCTCTCTAGCCCGGGACTGGCGGCTCGAGGTCCGCCCGCCCGCCAAACACGATCCCCGATAGTCATGACACGATGTGCCGCCATTGTGTTGAAATTTCGACTTGCGTCGAGCAATGCTTTCACAAATACGCGCTTGCTGGTCGACGAAATCGACAAATGCATGCAGCGGTGCGGTAACCGCCAAGCTTCGACAATGCTCGGTCACCCTCCGCATCGCCACAAGACGTCACTGAGGTCGCCGACGAGCCTGCCGTTATCGCAATTCGACCATTGCTGCTTGGACAAGGCGGGCTGGAACGCGCGTTTCAGGTTCTGGAGACTTCGGCTCCCCAGTCGGCGGGCGCCACCCCGCTTCCAGTGGCGCTGCGCTGATCGGAGACGACGCCACCGCGCCACTCGCTCGTCAATCCAAGAATGCGCGGCGTCCACAAGTCTCCGCCCGCCGGAGCGCGGGGCGCCGGCGTCGGTTACGCTCAAACGCCGCCCCGATGCCGATCTAAGTACTTTCCGAGTCTTGCGGCCAGTCCGCCGCGGGATACCGTGCAGGGGTCACATGGTCATCAGCCGGTGGCCACTGTCCGTGCGCCGCGGACCTGATTTACAAAGGATTTCCTGTCATGGCCAACCCAACCGTCGCGCCTATCGCAAAAGCTAATACCGACGCTCTGACCGATAGCCGCAATGCCTCGAGCGCCGCTTTTCGGGAGTTGACCAAAGCGTATCAAGAATTGGCGTCCAAGAATGCCAGCAATCTAACCGCAGCGATCCAGGCGCTTAGCGCCGTGAAGAAGCCAACAGAGTTCATCGAACTACAGCAGAGGTTGATCAAGGATGGCGTCGACGCCGCCGTCCGTGATAGCCAGAACATTGCCCAATTGACTGCTGCCGTGTTCACCGCGGCTTTCGAGCCGGTGAAGAAGCAGATCGAGGCGGTGCAGAGGACCGCGCGGAACTAAGCCGGCAGATCTTTCCGACCGCCGCTCCTTTTCGAGCCGCGCTCCATCATCGGGGTGCGGCTTTTTCTCGTGAAAAACGAAGATGGCGTCCAGAAGATGGATGCGGGGATGCTCGCCCCGGTGGTCGCCACGATCAAATCCGCTCGATAAAGCTTCACGGCCCGCCTCGGGGCCGCGCCGACGCTGAGTATATTCCGGCGCTATCGCCGTCTGATGACGGCGCTAGAACTGCATCCCGATCGGATGCAGGTGCTTTCATGCGCTATCGCCTCGATGAGAAGCGACTTCCCCAGACGCGGTTCCCATCTCTTTCAGAGTCGCTGGAAAGCGAGTTTGCCAGCCTCTCAGCAAAAATTGACGAAGTCCTTGAGCAATTCGACATGCGAATTGTCGCCGCTGAAAAGGCTCTCACGGTCGTGCATGCAATGCGCGATGTCGAGAAGATCGCCATTCGCGAGGCGCGGCCTTGACAAGAGATCCTTGCGAGCATGGACTTCCACGACGCGCCCGCATTTCCGGCGGATGGGCTGAGATTCGAAACGCTGCGCGCCGGCGTCCGAGCGCCGCCTTTGTCGCAGCGACGGCGATTTTCCTAGCGGGGGCG
>JBEKLU010000231.1:0-4323 GCA_050010035.1 Roseiarcus sp. | reverse complement strand
CCGGCGTGGATCGTCATCTCCTGACTTTGCGCGATTTCACGCAGCAACTCACGACATCGTTCCCCGATGTCGCCGCTCAGTACCGAAAATCGATATTTCGTAATCCATACAATATGATACTTTCAGCCCCATACGGTATGGCTGCCACTCTTGAAACTCTGCATCCCATATTATACGCACTATCCCAGCCGGCTAAAGCCGGGGGGTTTACGGATCCCCGATGAGGGACTCTAAAGCGTACCGGCGCAGCGGCCGATACAGACGGTTCCTCGGCCGGCGCGGCGGAGATTGCGCCTCACCGCTCCGGATCGGCGCCGCCGAACAATTCGCGCGCGCCCGCGATCACCTGCG
Source organism: Roseiarcus sp. (assembly GCA_050010035.1). Lineage (GTDB taxonomy): Bacteria > Pseudomonadota > Alphaproteobacteria > Rhizobiales > Beijerinckiaceae > Roseiarcus. Next base: position 3,972 of record JBEKLU010000231.1, on the reverse strand, counting down.
CGCAAAGCTCGGGGCGCCCGACCTTGCGCCGGGTCAGGAAGCGCGCGCGCCGCGCCGTGATCGTCTTGCCGCGCCGCCGCGGGGCCGCGCGGCGCACGGCGACTTTGCCGAGCATAGGCCGGTCCGGTTCGTCGCGGCCCTCGACGCGCTCGACGAGCGCCGGCAGGCCGAGCACCCGCGCCCACAACCGCCATTCGGCCTGGATGTCCCAATCGTCGTTCGCCTGCGCGAGCGCGACGCAAAGGTCGGGATCGGCGTGGACGAGGCGGATTTCGTAGGAAAAGCCGTCCTCGCGCGCGCTGGCGATCCGCAGCATGACGCCGCGGTAGGCGCTGGTGGCGACCGTGACGTTCATGAAGACGCCGGCGACGACGCGGGCGATGACGACGTTGTCGCTGTCCAGCCGCACCTGCCGTCGACGACCGTCGGCGCGCGGGTCCGGCGCCGCGAAGCGTCGCGGCGCGAAGGCGCTGTGCTTTGGAGCAGGTTGCATCGCCAAATCTCTCCCCTGACCGAGATCATGAGAGGCGAGATTGACGGCCGACGGCTCAAAGCCGCCTAACGTGGATGGTTAAACCCCGCTGAATCAGGGCCTTATGGGACTCTTTCGCGCGACATGGCTGGCGCGGGATTTCGCGAAAGCGTCAAATTCGAAGCAATCGCCGACGCCCTCGCTCCCAAGCGGGGCGCGGCCGATCAGAATGCGTCGGCGTCGCGCCGCTCCTCGGTCTGACGCGCGCGGCGGCGGAACGCGTCGCGCGCCCGCTTGCGCTGCTCGAAGGCGGCGAGCGCGATCGCCTTGAAAGGCGCCGCGAAGCGGTCGAGCCGATCGACCCCGGCGACCGCGCGCTCGCCGCGCGTCAGCTCGCGATCGAGTTCGGCCATGGTCTTGGAGAGCTCCGGCTCGGAATCCTCGAGCCACACCGCGACGATGCGCATCCAGGCGAGCGCCAGGCCTTGCAGCTTGATCGCGCCCGCCACGCCCTGGCTGTCGATGCCCGCCGCCTCGAGCATGAAGCGCATCGAATTGACGATCGACTGGTTCATCGCCAGCGCCGCGACGGGATCGCGCCGCAGCCAGGCGGTGATTTCGCGCAACCCCTCGCGATAGGGCGCCAGCGCGTCGAGCCGGCGCATCAGCACGTCGAACAGGCGCTCGCGCGCCGCCTCGCGCGAAATCTCCTCGTCTTCCGTCGAAAGCACGGCGCGGTCGATGCGCCTCGCGAATCCGGCGAGAACCGCGCCCTTCGAGGGAAAAGCGTCGCGGAAGTCGGCGAGCGAGACCTTCGCCGCCGCGCAGATGTCGCGGAGCGTGATCTCCTCGAAACGCCGCTCGGAGGCGAGCGCCATCAGCGCGTCGACGATTTTTCCGCGCGGATCGGTCGAGGCGACGGCGGCGGATTTCGGCTCTTTGGTCATGACGGACTCCTCACCTGCTCGAGCGCTCAATGTAAGCGCTCGCGCGCGTTCCGCCAACGCCCTCAGCCCGCCAGTTCGCCGGCGCGTCTGTGCGCGGCGGCGACGGCGCGCGTCATCAGCGCGGCGAGGCCGTCCTCCGCTCGCAGCGTCGCCAGCGCCGCGGCGGTGGTGCCGCCCGGCGAGGTGACGTTCTCGCGCAACCTGGCGGCCGGAACTCCCGGCTCGCGATGCATGAGCTCGCCGGCGCCCTCGACGGTGGCGCGCGCCAGCTTCATCGCGAGATCGGCGGGCAGGCCGACCTTTTCCCCTGCTTGCGCCATCGCCTCGACCAGCGCGAAGACGTATGCGGGACCCGAGCCGGAAAGCGCGGTGACCGCGTCGATCAGCGCCTCGTCGGCGAGCCATTCGAAGGCGCCGACCGCGCCCATCAGGCTCTGCGCCCATTGACGCTGCCGCGAGGTCGCCGAAGGCGTGGCGAAGCCCGCCGACGCGCCGCGCAGAACCGCGGCGGGCGTGTTCGACATGACGCGCACGAAGGCGCCGGCCATCGGCAGGCGCGCCTCGAGATCGGCGATCCGCTTGCCCGCCAGGATCGACACGACCAGCGTCGCCGCGCCCGTCAGCGGCGCGAGGTCGGGCGCCGCCGCGTCGAGCGTCTGCGGCTTGATGGCGAGAAAGAGGACCTCGGGCGGACGAAGCGCGGCGAGCGCGGGATTGAGCGGCATGGCGAGCCGGGCCGTCAGCTCCTTGATCGACGGCGACGGCGCGGGCTCGAGGATGGCGACGCGCGTCGGCTCGAGGCCGGCGGCGAGCCATCCCGTCAGCATCGCCTCGCCCATTTTGCCCGCCCCGACGAGGACGAGCGATTGCGGCCATTCGGACATCGGACCCTCTCGCATGGCGGTCGCCTCCGCGGCGCCGCTTCCAATCCAATCGACCCCGCGCCGTCACCGGGCGCCGCGCCGCCTCATTCGGCCGCCCGCCGCTCGCCGCGCTCCATCGCCGCCAGCGCCTGCGCGAAATCCTCGATCAGGTCGTCGGCGTCTTCGAGGCCGACGGACAGGCGAAGCAGGCCCGGCCCGATGCCGAGCGCCGAGCGCTGCTCGGGCTTGAGGCGCTGGTGCGTCGTCGTCTCGGGATGGGTGATCAGGCTCTTGGCGTCGCCGAGATTGTTGGAAATGCCGACGATCGACAGCGCGTTCGCCATTGCGAAGGCCTCGCTCTTGCCGCCCGCGACGTCGAACGCGATGAGCGTGCCGCCGCCCGACATCTGCCGCTCGACGATCGCGCGCTGCGGGTGATCGGCGCGTCCGGGATAGACCACGCGCGCAATCTTGGGATGGGCGGCGAGAAAGTCGGCGATTTTTCCCGCCGAGCGCTCCTGCTGGGCGACGCGCAGCGGCAGCGTCTCCAGCGACTTGAGGAGCACCCAGGCGTTGAACGGCGACAGGCACGGCCCGGTCTGGCGCAGGAAATTGTGGATGTGCGCGCCGATGAACGCCTCGGAGGCGAGAATGACGCCGCCGAGCGTGCGCCCCTGTCCGTCGATGTGCTTGGTGGCGGAATACACCACGCAATCGGCGCCGAGCTTCAGCGGATGTTGCAGCATCGGCGAAGCGAAGACGTTGTCGACCACCAGCGTCGCGCCGCCGGCATGGGCGATTTCCGCCACGCCGGCGATGTCGATCACCTCCAGCGTCGGGTTGGTCGGGCTTTCGAGAAAGGCGGTTTTGGTGTTGGGGCGCATCGCGGCGCGCCAGGCGGCAAGGTCGGCGCCCGCGACCAGGGTCGAGGCGACGCCGAAACGGGGCAGCAGCTCCTCGACGACATAGAGACACGAGCCGAACAGCGCCTTGGCCGCGACGACGTGATCGCCGGCCTTGAGCTGGCCCATCAGCGCCGCCGTGACCGCCGCCATGCCGCTGGCGGTGGCGCGCGCCGCCTCGGCGCCCTCGAACAGCGCCATGCGGCGCTCGAACATGGAGACCGTCGGATTGGCGAAGCGCGAATAGATGAAGCCCGGCGCGTCGCCTTTGAAGCGCGTCTCCGCCTCCTCCATCGTGTCGTAGAAATAGCCCTGGGTGAGGAACAGCGCTTCCGACGTCTCCTCGAACTGCGAACGCAGCGAGCCGCCGTGGACGAGCTGGGTCGCCGGGCGCAGCGTCCGGGGATCGCGGGTCTTGCGGGGATTGGTCAATCGCGCGCTCCTTTCCTGCCCGGACCCATCGTCCGAGCGCGGACTCTAGAGAACAGGGCGCGTATCTAAAGGAGCCCCGATCTTTTAGCCCGTTGTTTAACGTGGCGGCAAGCCGACCGGCTCAAATGACCACGAACGCGCCTCTTTAGCCCCGGCGGGGCGGGCGCGTCAATGCGATGCTTCCTAGAGCGTTTGCTTTTTGGTCGACGCGGCGAGCCCCCTCTCCCCGCTTGCGGCACGGCTGTCCGGGGAACCAAAATCGATTGCAGGGCAGGAAGTCTTTGCAACCTCCGCGCGTCATGGCCGGGCTCGTCCCGGCCATCCACGCGGCTCCGCCGCAAGAAACTTTCGAGATT
>JBEKLU010000230.1:0-4325 GCA_050010035.1 Roseiarcus sp. | reverse complement strand
TGGGTCATCCAGGGGCCGGGCGAGAACGCCGGCGTCATCGACATCGGCGATGGGCAGGCCTGCGTCTTCAAGATGGAGAGCCACAACCATCCCTCGTTCATCGAGCCCTATCAGGGCGCGGCGACCGGGGTCGGCGGAATCCTGCGCGACGTCTTCACCATGGGCGCGCGCCCCGTCGCCTGCCTCGACTTCCTGCGCTTCGGCTCGCCCGATCACCCCAAGACGCGCCACCTCGTGGCGGGCGTCGTGGCCGGCATCGGCGGCTACGGCAATTCCTTCGGCGTGCCGACGGTCGGCGGCTCGGTCGGCTTCCACAAGGGTTACGACGGCAACATTCTCGTCAATGCGATGGCGGTCGGCGTCGCGCGCGCCGACGCGATTTTCACCGCCAAGGCGACGGGAGTGGGCAATCCGATCGTCTATCTCGGCTCCAAGACCGGGCGCGACGGCATCCACGGCGCGACGATGGCCTCGGCGGCGTTCGAGGCCGACGCCGAGGAGAAGCGTCCGACGGTGCAGGTCGGCGATCCCTTCGCCGAGAAGCTGCTGCTCGAGGCGTGCCTCGAACTGATGGCCTCGGGCGCGGTCGTCGCCATTCAGGACATGGGCGCGGCTGGGCTCACCTCCTCGGCGGTCGAGATGGGCGCCAAGGGCGATCTCGGCGTCGAACTCGATCTCGATCGCGTCCCCTGCCGCGAATCGGGGATGAGCGCCTACGAGATGATGCTGTCGGAAAGCCAGGAGCGCATGCTGATGGTGCTGCGCCCGGAGAAGGAGCCGGCGGCCGAGGCGATCTTCCGCAAGTGGGGCCTCGACTTCGCGATCATCGGCAAGACCACAGACACGAAACGCTTCGTCGTCAAGCATCGCGGCGAGGTCAAGGCCGATCTGCCGATCAAGGAGATGGGCGACGAGGCGCCGCTCTACGATCGGCCGTGGACGCCGACGCCGAAGCCGCCGGTTCTCGACGCGGCGAGTCTGACGCCGCCCGTCTCAACGCGCGAGGCGCTGCTCAAACTCCTCGCTTCGCCCGATCTCAGCTGCAAGCGCTGGGTCTATGAGCAATACGACACGCTGATCCTCGGCAACACCATCGAAGGCCCGGGCGGCGACGCGGCGGTGGTGCGGCTCGGCGACGGGCCGAAGGGCCTGGCGCTGGTGATCGACGCCAGCGAGCGCTATTGCGCGGCGGACCCGGTCGAGGGCGGCAAGCAAGCGGTCGCGGAAGCCTGGCGCAATCTCATCGCCGTCGGCGCGCGCCCGCTCGCGCTCACCGACAATCTCAACTTCGGCAACCCGGAAAAGCGCGAGGCGATGGGCCAGCTCGTCGGCTGCCTGACCGGCATCGGCGAGGCGGCGCGCGCGCTCGACTTCCCCATCGTCTCCGGCAACGTCTCGCTCTACAACGAAACCAGCGGCGTCGGCATCCCGCCGACGCCGGCGATCGGCGGCGTCGGGCTCGTCGAGGACGTGGCCAAAGCCGCTTCGCTGGCGTTCAAGCGCGAAGGCGACGCCGTGCTGATGATCGGCGGCGCGCCGGGCTGGCTCGGCCGCTCGGCCTGGCTGGCGACGATTCTGCAGCGCGACGAGGGCGCGCCGCCGCCGGTCGATCTCGCCGCCGAGCGGCGCAACGGCGAGTTCGTCTCTGCGCTCATTCGCTCGGGGCGCGTGAGCGCCGTGCACGATGTCTCCGACGGCGGCCTCGCCGTCGCGCTGGCCGAGATGGCGATGGCGGGCGGGATCGGCGCCACGATCGATCGAAACGCGGTCGAAGGAAGCGCGCACGCCTTCTTCTTCGGCGAGGATCAGGCGCGCTACGTCGTGACGGCGCGCCCTGAAGATTGCGAGACGCTCCTCGCCGAAGCGCGGCGCGCCGGCGTCCCGGCGGCGCGGCTGGGGACGACGGGCGGGCGGAGCCTCGATCTGCCCGGCGGGGCGCTTGTGACGATCGCGGCGCTCGTCGAGGCGTTCGAATCATGGTTTCCCGCCTATATGGACGGGCCTGGGGGAGAGCGGGCATGATCAACCTCATGGCGGTGAAGGCGCTCGCCGGCTTCAACTACGTCCGCGCCGATCAGGTCGTCGCGATCGCCGCGTCCGAGCCGACGAAGTGCACCATCTACTTGGTCGGCGGCGTGACGATCCCCTGTTCGGAGCCGGTCAAGGACGTGATCGCCAGGTTGGAGGCCGCGACCGCGGAACCCGCGGGTGAAACGCAAGAGGAGCCGAAATAGTCATGGCCATGTCCGTCGCCGAAATCGAAAGCATGATCCGCGAGGCGTTTCCCGACGCGCGCATCGAGGTCAAGGACCTCGCGGGAGACGGCGAGCATTACGCCGCCAACGTCGTCAGCGCCGCCTTCGCCGGCAAGAGCCGGGTGCAGCAGCACCAGATGGTCTACGGCGCCCTCAAGGGTCGCATGGGCGGCGAGCTGCACGCGTTGGCGCTGCAGACTTCGGCGGGATAGGGCGGCGCTCGGTCGAGACGAAGGTCTCGGGCTCGCGCCGTCCCTCATCCGGCCGCTCCACAGCCCGTCCGCGCATTGTCCCTTGCGTCAATTGGTCTGGCGTCGAGGAACAAATTGGCTCTTTTCCAAACCATTCCGGCGCGCTTTGGTCGCCCCACGCTCCCGCCGCCAGGAGAGGCCCCCATGTCCGAGACCGATGCCGGATCATCCTTCGAGATAACCAAACGCAACCGCGTCGTGCGCCGCCCGGCGCGCGGCAGGTACGACCGGGCGACGGTTTACGACATTCTCGATTCGGCGATGGTCTGCCACATCGCCTACGTCGTCGACGGCCAGCCCTATTGCACCCCGACCTCGTTCTGGCGCGAAGGGGACCATCTCTATTGGCACGGATCGTCGGCGAGCCGGATGGTGCGCAACCAGGCTAAGGGCATTCCGGTCTGCCTGACGGCCACGCACGTCGACGCCCTCGTCCTTGCGCGCTGCGGCTTCAACCACTCGATCAACTACCGCTCGGCGATGGTCTACGGCAAAGCGCACGCGATCGAAGACCCCGCGGAAAAGCTGGCCGCGATAAACAACTGCGTCGATCGCTTTTACCCGGGGCGCTCCAAATTGATTCGGCCGCCGACCAAGGACGAGATCAAGGCGACGACTTTCCTGCGCATGGAAATCGAGCAGGCGTCGGCGAAGATTCGCAACGAGCCTGTGCACGACGACGAGGAGGACTACGCCGTGCCGGCCTGGACGGCGCTGTTCCCCATTCGCACCGTCGTCGGCGCGGCGGCGGAGTGCCCCCGCCAAATGGAGGGCGTGACCCGCCCTGAGGGAATGTCGAGCTACAGGGCGGAGCGGAGCCTCGACGAGGTCATGCTGGAGTGTCATCGCAAGGTCTTCGGCGACGGGCGGTAGGGCGCGCTGCCTCTAGGAGATAAAATCGTACGCTTGCCGCTCTTTTCATAGGTCCGCTCAGGGTGGGAAGCGGTCGTTTCTTGATCGAAGGGTCCGATCCTTCCGATCCAATCCACTACTGAGGCCCATGGGGCGAGCCAAAATGCTGTCTTTTTGAGGCAGGTCAATGCACGAACGAAACTCGGGACTAGACATCGGACAATTTGAAGACGCAGCGCGAACTGCGCGAGAGGAGGATTGTCATGAATAAATCGATGACTGTGATGGCAGCCGCGGCGATACTGCTGTCATCGAGCGCTTACGCGCAGACGGTCGACACCAAGGCTGACTGCAACAAGTCTGCTGAGGTATGGCGAACCGTCTACAATAATCGTGATGCTGACGCTCTCGCCAATTTGTACGACGCCAAAGCCGGAATGTATTCTGGACCATTCTGGACAGCGACCGGTCACGATGCGATTCTGGCCGGATTCAAAGCCGAATTCAAAGCCGGGATGAGTTTTGCCGCGACGATTACGTCCAGAGTCTGCGACCATTCGAGTATGACTGGCGCGACGACCGTCTCCGACGGCACCTGGACAGCGACGATGAAAGGTCCAGATGGCAAGGACGTCTCGCTCCAGGGTCACTGGATGTCAGCGGACGAAACACGGGATGGGAAGAACGTCATTCTCGTCCACGTTTCAAACGTGCAGATGCCCCAGCCCCAGGCAATGAAGTAGGAAATTGGCAGGGGGTGGGAGCATAGCGTCGCTCCCGCCCTCATCCCCTGGAACTGGCGCTTAGGCTTACTGCTTGTCGTTGGCCACGGCGTCCTTCCGATCGCAATTACCCACCCCTTATTTGATGAGGCGGACGCTTGCGGCTCGGAGCGCGTTCAAGCCAGGATGCCGACGATCACTGCGAAGGGATTTGCGCCCTTGAGCCTTGCGGTGTCGACGGTCGT
>JBEKLU010000229.1:0-4397 GCA_050010035.1 Roseiarcus sp. | reverse complement strand
GCGATCTCCTGTGGGACCAGGCCCACCTTCGAGCGGGCGGCGCGATACTCGCGCGCAATGTCGTGGCCGTCGACGAGGATCTGTCCCGAGGTCATCGAAACGATGCCGCAGATGACGCCTATGAGCGTCGTCTTACCGGCGCCATTGGGTCCCAGGAGCGCGAAAATCTCGCCTTTCGCAATCTCCAAATTGACCGCATCAATCGCTGTGAGGCCCGATTTGTATCTTTTGGTGACGGCGGCGACGGAAACAATCGGCGACATGGACGCTCCTTATCGCAGCGCACGGCCCTCTGAAGCTACAGAAAGAAAGAAACTATACAAGCGGGCGTGTCGCCGCCGGAGGAACTCGACCGAGCCGCTTCAGAGCGGGCGCTTTCGACGTTCGCTATAGCGCGACAAGCGCGGCGTGTTCGATCTGTTGGTCGTCGTCGTCATAAACGGGGATGTGCGAAGCGTTCGCGAAAATTGCTGTAACGCTCGATTGCTTGGCTTCGGCGACGACGTCCACGAGCTCTGTCGTATTCAATGGCTCGTCCATCAACGGCTGGGCGAGAATTGCGCTCGACGAGGCGCGGTTCATCGTCTAGCTGGCGGCGTAACCTGAACATTGGTAACTGATTGGGCGCTAACCGGTTTGCCGGTTCGCGCGCCTTCTTAGCGCTTTTTCGCGGGTGCTCGCCTCTTGCGCGTCATGCTGACCGAGACGCCGATGCTCATCGCCTTTTGACGCGTTGCAGCCTCTGTTCGTTTGAGAGCTTTCGCAATCTTTGAGGCGGGTTCCTTGCGAGCCATGCCCTTGAGAAGGCGGACATCATCTTTCGACCAAGGTCGCCTAGCAGGCGCCTTCTTCGTCCGTGCAACGGCTTTAGCCATGTCCTCTCCTGTTTGGTACGTCTCTGGTACGAACAGCGTTTTGCATGAACTACAATCGCGTGCAACTTTTGCGAACCAGTATAGACATCTTGCAAAGAGTTTCGAATGGCGCGCGGCTGGCGACGCCAGCGCGCGACCAATCAAATCGATTTCGCCGTTCGGGATCTCAACCGGAGCCACGAAACTCTTCGTCGCCGCTCGTCTTTCCACGCGCTCCCTGGCTGTTGAAGCTCGTGTTCCGCGGCGAACTCCTGCACACGCATGTCGCGACGGCCCACCCATTGCGTCGTTGCGCGTTGGCCGCGGCTATTGGACCGCCGACCGAGGCATTCCTGCCCGCCGGCGCAGCGCAATCCAATTGCGTAGCGCGACAGTCGCGAAGCCCGTTTGGCCGTTTCGCGCCATTGAGCGGCCACTCGTGGATGCTTCGCTCATCGACTCGAATCGACCGACAGCAGCCGAGCCGGCCCGTCGCCTGAATGTCGGCTTCGGAGGTGTAGCGACCACCGGCTGAACGGCTAAGAAGTTGGTGAAGGTTTTCGGATGCCGTCAGGCGTACGAAAACCGCCCAAGCACGAACCCGCGGGCCTGCGGCGACGGTCTATGGGGATTTCGGATTTTGCCCGAGCGTAATGGTGGCGGCGTCAGGGCGGCGACGGCGCCGACGGGGACGCGGCGAGTGAGACTTTGCTCCGGGCGGTCGCTGGATTGAGAGCTGGCCGTTTGTGGGGTTCAGGTCGTTTGTCACGGTCTTGGCGAAGTGCGTGCAGATGGCGGTCGCCGGAACCGAGGGCGTTGCGGCGCGAGTTGAGCGTAAGCCGTGCCGGGTCACGACGGTGTCCCGGTTGCTGCGGGAGCGCGGGGCGGGGCGCGCGGCTGCATCCAGCGTTCGAAGGTCTCGATGATGCGCATGCGCCCGCCGCAGCAAGGACAGGGTGGGAGCCAATCGAGAGCTTCTGGCGCTTCGACAGGCTCCGGCGGCGGTGCCACGGCAAGCAGTTCGCGGGCACGCGCTATATTGGCCTTGCGTGCGGAACTGGCGAGCAAGCCGTAGTGGCGAATACGGTGGAAGCCATGTGGCAGGACATGGAGCAGGAAGCGGCGGATGAACTCGTGCGGCGCGAGCGTCATCACGCGTTGCCGCTCCGGACCATCGCGGCGGTAGTCCTTGTAGCGGAAGGTGACTCCGGTCTCGTCGTAGGCAATCAGACGCCGATTGGAGATGGCGACCCGGTGGGTGTAGCGCGAGAGATAGGCGAGCACAGCCTCGGGGCCGGTGAACGGAGGCTTAGCATAGATCACCCATCGCTTCTTCCTGACCCCAGCGAGATGACGCAGGAAAAGGCGGCGGTCGCCGAGACCGGCCTGGGCGCCGAAGAAGGCAAGTTGTCCGGCCCCATGTAGCTTGATCAGCCGGGTGAGAAACAGGCGGCGGAAGAGCGCGCCCAGCACCCGCACCGGCAGGAGGAAGGCCGGACGCGACGATATCCACCGCCGCCCGTCGAGCGAGATGCCGCCGCCTGGCACGATCATGTGGATATGGGGATGATGCGTCATCGCCGATCCCCAAGTGTGGAGCACGGCGGTGATGCCGATGCGCGCGCCAAGATGTCTGGGATCGGCCGCGATCGTCATCATCGTCTCCGACGCTGCCCCGAACAGCAGATCGTAGAGGATCGCCTTGTTCTGCCAGGCGACGTCGGCGACCTCCGCCGGCAGCGTGAAAACGACGTGGAAATAGCCGATCGGCAGCAGGTCGGCTTCGCGCTCGGCCAGCCAGATTCGAGCCGCGGCGCCCTGGCACTTGGGACAGTGCCGATTGCGGCAGCTATTGTAGGCAATGCGCCAGTGCCCGCAGTCCTCGCAGGCATCGACGTGGCCGCCAAGCGCAGCCGTCCGGCAATTCTCGATCGCCGACATGACCTTGAGCTGGGTAAGGCTCAGGTGACCGGGCTGAACGGCGCGATAGCCGGCCCCTTCAGCTCGGAAGATATCGGCGACATCGAGCGAGGCGCGCAAGCGGGTTCAGTCGCTGTGTTCCTCGCCCTGCATCAGCAACGCCAAATGTTCGAGAGGACTGGTCACCGAGCGGATCGTCTTGGTCGCAACGCGAGCATAGAGCGCGGTCGTATCGAGCTTGCTGTGCCCCAACAGGACTTGGATGACGCGGATACCTTGGACGCCGCTATGTCGACATGTGCCGATAACCGATGATGGGTCGACGGTGGTCAGGACCGCCCTTGGCCAAAGCGCGCCTACGAGCGTGCTCTCTCGACTCGACGTCGCTCGCCGTGAGCAAAAATAGGAACATGCCCCGAAGTCGCCCCCGAAGACCTCGCCGACGCCCTCGCGTTCGCGCTGCGCTTCGATGGCAGAAGGCGGAAGCATGACGCCGCCGAGATGATGGCGCGGATCGTCGCGAAGCGTCTTGTGGAGCGCCTGGAGCGATCGGGCTTCGTCGTCATGAAGAGGCCGCCGATCGGCGGAAGTGCGCCAGTGGGGCGATCCCGAGCGGCTGCCTGACGCAATCCGGCCGTCGGAAACTACCCGGCGGCCGTTTCGTTTAAATGACGCTTTCGAAGACGGAAAGCATGAGCCTGCGAGTCTTCCTACTGCTTTGCGCAGACGACCACCACGTTGTTTGCGACCACCGCGGTGTTTGCCCCGCCTTCGCAACTTGCTCCGGTCGTCCCGTCGAGATGTAGAGTACTGTATCCGCCAACGCAATAAGCGCTGATCATGATCTCGCTGGCATCGCAAGTGGCCTTCGCCTGATCGCTGATAATTCGCAGAGCGGAACCGGCTCCCGGCGGTCCAGCTGGCCCTGCGGGTCCAGTGGCTCCTGTGTCGCCTTTGGGTCCGACGTCGCCGACGGCTCCCGCCGGCCCCGCGTCACCCTTCGGTCCCGGCGGGCCAGCCGGCCCCACGGCTCCTGTGTCGCCTTTGGGTCCGACGTCGCCGACGGCTCCCGCCAGCCCCGCGTCACCCTTCGGTCCCGGCGGGCCAGCCGGCCCCACGGCTCCCGGGTCGCCCTTGGGCCCCGGCGATCCTTGATCGCCCTTATCTCCCTTTGAGCATCCCGCAACAGCAAATACCGCGATGATGGCGACGCAAGCGATGGTTAAGCGCATTCGACTCCCTCCCGACGTTTCTTGCACGTCAAAGCAATTGTAACCGGGCGGGGCAGCGCTCCTAGCCCGCATCCGCCGAATGACGGCGTTGCCGAGCAAGAAGATTGCCGCGTTTGAGGCGTTTTGGCAATACCGCCGCGATCTCGCCGACGCCGCTTGCGTCGCGCTGCGGATTGTCGCGGCGTTTGACGGCTCACAGCGGGCGGCGTCTATTGGGCCTGCGTTTGTTGTCCCTCGAGGCGGGCGCGGCATGAAACGACGGATTGCGGCTCTGTTTGTTGGCGGCCTTCTCGCGCTCGTCCTGTTCGGCATTGCGGCGGCGGGACAATTAGAGGACGGCGAGGCTGCGTATCGGAGCGGCGACTACGCTGAGGCGGCGCGGCTCTGGCGT
>JBEKLU010000228.1:0-4398 GCA_050010035.1 Roseiarcus sp. | reverse complement strand
ACGCATCGCACCTTCCGCGCCGCGGCGATGAGGACGTGGCGCGAAACGGTCGCGGCCGCTTGAAATTTCAAGAGCCGCAGGCCCTTTGCGTTCTTCCACCGACAACGTGACAACACCCGGCGTCGTATTCCATCTTGAGAACACGGCGGGCTCTATTGATGGCAAGCAGGTGAAGCTCAAGAGCGGAAGTGCGCTCGATGCCGACCTCATGGTCGCCGGCATCGGCGTCCGCCCGCGGATCGAACTCGCCGAAGGGGCTGGGCTCGCCGTGGATCGCGGTGTCGTGGTTGACGCCTATCTCGAAACGAGCGCACCGGGGATTTACGCTGCTGGCGACATCGCGCGTTGGCCGGATCCTCATTGCGGCGAGGCTATTCGGGTCGAGCATTGGGTGGTGGCTGAGCGCCAGGGACAAACGGCGGCGCTCAATATGCTCGGCCGCCGCGAGAAATTTGCCGCCGTCCCCTTCTTTTGGAGCCAGCACTACGACATTCCGATCAACTATGTTGGTCATGCCGAGAAGTGGGACGAGCTCGCAGTCGAGGGCGACATTGCGGGCAGGGACTGCCTGGTTCGCTTCATGCGCGAGGGGCGCACGCTCGCCATCGCCTCAATCTTCCGTGACGTTCAGAGCCTGCAAGTGGAAGTAGACATGGAACGGCATCCCGTGCTCTAGCGCAACTCGGCCGATTGGAGGGTGCGGATGTTACCAACGCAACGCCAATTATTGCCCACTCGGAACAGCATGTCGAGGACGCAGCGCTCGGTAGCCGAATATCGCACCGCTACGCACAGAGTGCAGATGGAGACTTTCCCACTATCCGTCCTTCCGGGGAAGCATCGACTTGGTGGGCGCGACTCCGGCTACAGCTCGGACTCGATAGCCCGCAGCAGCCGGAACCGCATTTCGCCGTTATTGCTCGCGAGCGATATCACGAAACGGACCTGCCCATGGCTTGAGGTGTTGGCGTAGCCTGCGAGCGTGCGAACCCCCTCCATGGTGCCGCTCTTGTTCATACCGCCGTCATGGCCACGGAGCAGGTCGGCATGGGGCGCGAAGAGCTCGAGCACTTTGGCGAGTCCGTGGGCGGTAAAGCGGTTATTGCGGCTGATGCCCGAGCCCTCCTCAAGATGGATGGTCGCAGCGAGGCCGTGCGCGGCGAGCATCTCGTTCGCGATCTGTAGCGACTTCTCGAGGCTGACTGGGCCGCCCAGGCGGCGCCCACCGATCTCCAGGAAGACCTGGTTGGCGATGTAGTTGTTTGAGGCGCGCAGCAGCTCGACAAGAATCTCCGAAAGAGGACGCGACTGTCGATGAGCGTAGACCGGCTTCAGGGCCTCGGGGACGGTTCCGGTCAAGATCTTGCCGTTCACTCTGCCGCCGGCCCGCTCGATGAACGCGGCGATCAGCTCGCCGGCATACTGGAGGCTCACCGTGGGATCTTGGCTCAGGCTGATGCGACCGCTTCCGCTAGGGCCGCGCGCCCGGAACTCGGTGATCGCGAGCGGGGTGATCGGGGTTTGCTTCTCGACGGAAAGCACCTTGTCGCCGCTGCGCACGGCGTAGACGGTGTTGAAATTCACCGCCAGCGCGGAGTTCAGCGCATCGTAGGGCTCGTCGTCGTTCTCGATGCCCGGGATGCGAAGATCTGAGGGATAGTAGCTTGCGTCGAGCACGATGCCGGTGATCGGCTCCTTGCCGACCGTCGCGACCAGCTCGGTCGCGAGCGTCGCCAGCTCCTCCGAGATCAGGAAAGGATCGCCGCCTCCGCGCACGTAGAGCACCCGCTTGTTGTCGAGGTAGAAGCGGGTCTCGAAGCGGTAGTCGCCGCCCAAGACCTCCGTCGCCAGCCAAGCCGTCACGATCTTGGTGACCGAGGCCGGGACGAACGGCTCATCAGCATTCTGGGCCACCAATTCGTTGCCCTTGGCGTCCATCACGAGCACCAACGCCGACGGAGCGAGGGTCGCCACCGTCTCCTTGACGCCGGCCAGGGCGGGGACGGGTAGCAGGAGCAAAGAGAGGGCGAGTAGGCGAGACAACATGGCGATTCCAGCGCGGGCGAAGCGTCTGCAACTTGCGGACCTATGCCCGTGAAACTCAAGCCTTAAGCTAGATCCAGAATTTCCGCTTCTTGCGCATTCCGGTGGCGAAACTGAGAGGCCGATTGACGCTACTCCGCCACGAGTGGTGTGGCCGGAGAGGTGGCCAGAGAACTCTGGGAGGGACCTTCGAGACGGTCCCGGAGTTGCAGGAACGGTCGCTCCACCAGCCAATACAGCGCCGCGCCGACACCAACCGCAGCCAGCGGCGAGCGAAGAATCGCCTGTCTGACATCGTCGCCGAAGGCGAGTGCGCCCCGTCCCCCAGCGCCGACGAGGCCGTCAGGGTTAGGCGGCGTTCAAAACCCTGATTGGCGCGCCATCCAGGAAGGCGAGAGCATTCTCGATGCTGCGTGGATAGAAATCGCGCCAGGTCTCTTCCACCCCGTATCCGAGATGGGGCGTGAGCACCGTGTTGCGGGAAGCGCGGAGCGGGTGGTCCTGCGGAAGAGGTTCTTTGTCGTAGACGTCCAGCGCCGCGATGATCTTGCCGGCCCTGACTGCAGCGACGAGAGAGCCCTCGTCGATCAGAGGGCCACGCGACGTGTTGATCAGAATCGCGCCCTTTTTCATGCGGCCAATGTCTTCGGCCCCGATAACGCCGCGACTTCGCGGCGAGAGGACCATGTGCACGGAGATTGCGTCTGACTCGGCCATGAGGTCGGATTTCCCAACGAGACGCGCGCCGGCGTCCCGGGCCCTGGCTTCGGTCAGGTTTGGACTCCAGGCGATCACTTTCATTTCGAGTGCGGAGGCGTAGCGCGCCATTCGGGCGCCCAGCCGACCGAGACCGATAATGCCGAGCGTCTTGCGGGCAAGGCTCAGGCCCGCGGGCACACCGCGTTGAAAGCCGCCGGCCCGCATGGTCGCGTCGGCAGCCGGGATGGCGCGGGCGGCGGCCATCAGCAGGCCGAGGGCCAGTTCAGCCGTTGCATAGGGAGCGCCGGGGCCGCCGCCCGCGGTGTTGCAGACCATGATGCCCTTGTGAGTGCAGGCCGCGACGTCCAGCGTCGCGACAGATGCGGCCGTGATGCTGATCATGCGCAGTTTGGGGAGGCGACGAATAAGGGTCTCGGGAAAAGCCGTGCGCTCCCGCATCGTCAGGAGAATGTCGAAATTGGCCAGCGCGATGGCGGTTTCGTCCTCCGAGGCGAAAGCGTCGGCGAAGAATGCGAGATCGGCGCGGGAAGCGAGCGCGGACCAGTCGGCGCTCTTGCGCGCTACGTCCTGCCAATCGTCGAGAATCGCGATTTTGATCATGATCATCTCCTACCTGCGGGGCACTGCGCTCTGCAATTTCCGATCCCGGGCGAACGCTTCGGCGTGTCCTCGACGAATCCGACTGAACGCCCTGCTCGGAACCGAAGCCCTTGACGCCGAGCCTCCCGTTCTCAAGATACGCGAAGACCATTGTTTTGCAGGCCACAGACTCCGAGCCTGTTTTCCTCGGCGCCGTGGCCCTGTCGTGGAAAACCGGCTGCAATTTTCCGGCCTATCCATCCGCGCGTTGAAACGGATAACCGGCAGCTTCTCGCTGGCGATGAAATCGCGATAGACCGGTGTCGGAGCCGGCGTCTCCCAAGCGAAAATGCGCAGATAGCGGCTAATCTGGCCATGTTTGAGGAGCGGCGTCACCTGTTGGCGGATAAAGAGACGCACCGCTTCGTCGCGGGAGACCCGTTCAATTGTGTCTTCGTCGTGCAACGAGGCATCGCCGAGAGCGGAGACGGCCAGCTTCAGAACCTCACGATAAAGCGAACCCTTGCCGCCAAAATGATAGTTGTCCTAACCGACAGAAACACCTCACGCTATGGAGTCCTCGAATGTTCATTGCGATGAACCGCTTTAAAGTAATCAAGGGCCAGGAGCAGGCCTTCGAGCAGCGCTGGCTCGAGCGCGAAAGTTACCTCGATCAGGTCCCCGGCTTTGTAACGTTTCATCTCCTGCGGGGGCCCGAGCGTGAGGAATATACGTTATATTCTTCGCATACAACGTGGACGAGCAAGCAAGCGTTCACCGCCTGGACGCAATCGGAGCAATTCCGAGCCGCTCATCGCGACGCTGGCAGTAACCGACCGCTCCATCTTGGCCATCCCGAATTCGAGGGATTCGAGGCGGTTCAGACTCTTAGTCCGCGTCCATAGGGTCGGCTTGCGTCTAGCTTGATGTTACGCTGGCGTTGTCACGGCGCCTCTGGCTTGCGGTCCCACTGGCGGCTCGGTAGCCAGGGGGATGAAGAAAATCAGTTACACCGGGTACCGGTTTCCGCCTGAGATCATTCAGCAGGCGATCTGG
>JBEKLU010000227.1:0-4473 GCA_050010035.1 Roseiarcus sp. | reverse complement strand
CGGAAATGCCGGTAGGGCGCCGCCGGGCTGACGCCGGCGAAACGCGCGGCCTCGGCGAAGGTGAAGCCGGCCGGGCCCTTCTTGGCGATCAGCTCCAGCGCCGCGCGGATCAGCGCCTCGCGTAAGTTGCCGTGATGATAGGCGCGCGGCTCGTCGCGCTCGCCCGGCTCGTCCTTGTTCCAACTCATGTGAAGAGTCTTTACATCAAACCCGCGGATTCGTCGATGCCTTCGACCCGCCCGCCAGGCACGTCCTGTCTGGACGGCGCCCCTTCCGTGACTCCGTAACTCAAAAAGCTCCGACGCTACCGGACAGATCGTGCGCCGCCTAAACCGGACATATCGTGTGCTGGCGACGCGCCTCGATTTCCCCGCTTGGCCTCAGCCGCGAACCGGGTAAACTCGCGCCGCGATCCGAACCGCGAGGCGTCATGGGAACCTTCGATCTTCGACTGGCTGCGACGGGGTTGGCGTTGGCGCTCGCCGCCGCCGCGCCGGGCTCGGCGGCCGGCATGGACAAGCGCCCCCCGCCGCTCGACCTCAAGCCGGGCCAGGAGCTGACGATCCCGATCTCGATCGTCGACGGCCACGTGGCGACCGGCGCCCCGCGCGCGTCGAAACTCGGCGCGAGCCAGCCGAAGGACGGCGAGATCACGGTCGGGCTCGAGCGCCAGCAGGGGACGCTCTACAATGAGATCGCCGTGGTCGAGAAGACCGCGCAGCCGATCGATTTCCTCGTCACCGGGCTCAACGGCGGCACCAAGATCGACGAAACGGAGATCTGCGGCCGGCTCGACGCGCCGCTCAAAGCCCACATCGGCTCGGTGCCGTGGCGGTTCTGGCTCAACGGCTTCGAAGTCGGCAAGGGCGCCGGGAGCTGCGAGTAGGGCGCGGCGCTTCGTCAGCTTGGCGGCGCCGGCGGCGGCGCTAGACTTGGCCGCATCCGTCACCGCCAGCGAGGCGCCATGAGAACCTTCGTCACTCGCGCCAGCGCCGCGGCGTTCGCGCTCGCTCTCGCCGCGCCTTGCGCGGCGAAAGAGCTGCCGCAGAAGCCGACGCCGTTCGACCTCAAGCCCGGCCAGGAGCTGACGATTGCGATCGCGATCGTCGACGGCCATGTCGTCGCCGGGACGCCCCGCCTGTCGAAGCTCGGGACCGCCGCGCCGAAGGACGGCGAGATCGTCGTCGGGCTGACGCCGGCGCCGCTCGGGTCGTGGTTGGAGACGGTGACGGCGACGGAAAATACCGCTCAGCCGATCGATTTCCTCGCCACCGGCGTCAACGCCTACGTCAAGATCGACGAGGCGGAGATCTGCGGCCGGCTCGACGCGCCGACCTCGGCGCCCATCACCGCCGCCTCGTGGCGCGTGTGGCTCAACGGCTTCGAGATCGGCAAGGGCGGGCCGAGTTGTCCGTGACGGTGGGGCGTCATGAACCGGGGACGTTCAACCCAAGCGGAGCCGTGCGATGAGGGCGTTGGTCGGGGCGGGTTGCGGTCTTCTGCTGCTGGTCGGGGCGGCCGCCGCGCAGAGCCAAACGTTCAAGACTCCGAATTCGGAAGTCACCATTGTGGATGGCGCGCCGCGTAAGATCACGATTGTGACGACCTCGCCATCGCAAGAGGACGTGCGAATCCTCGGTCGCACCTCTTCGAATGAACGATGCGGCTTGAAAGCCCTACCCAACTATCGGCTGCTCAAGTCGGCGCTCCACGGGAGCGTTTGTTCCCGCGACGAGCGAGCGGTAATCAAACACGCGGTCAAACCGGGCCCGCATCCCTGCATGGGCGTGGAGACCATGATGCGCGTCGTCTATTTCAGGCCCGCGGCTGGTTATGTCGGAAGCGACCGCTTTCAGTATGCAATCTTAGACCCGCTCGATCGACTGATCGCCATAGCGGACGTGAGCGTGACGTTGACTCCGCCCCAGTCGCCATCGCCAGCGTCCCAATCGGAAACCGCGGCCCAGGCGGCTCAGCCGACCGGAACCATGGACCGCTGTTCCGCGCTCGTGATGTAGGTCCCGGAGGTCTTCCGTCGCGAAGGCTGGAGCTCGCAAGCGGCGAGCGCGCCGGGGCCGGCTCTCGCCCCAACCCTCTCTCGCCACGCGAGGGACGGCGCGCGCTCGGCCGACTGACTTGCGCAGGCTCGCTGCGCAGCGCTTGCACGCAACGGCTCGTCGCAGAGGAGTCGCGCGCGCAGACGCGCCATACCGCCCGCACGCGGCGATCGACATCGCGCCGCTCACTCGCCGAAGATCGACCAGCCCATGCGCTTGGCGAGCTTCTCCAGCGCGACGGCGCCGAGATGCGAATTGCCGTTGGCGTCGAGGCCCGGCGACCAGACGGCGATCGAGGCCTTGCCCGGCGCGATGGCGAGCACGCCGCCGCCGACGCCGCTCTTGCCCGGCAGGCCGACGCGGAAGGCGAAATCGCCGGAGCCGTCGTAATGGCCGCAGGTCAACATCAGCGCGTTGATGCGCCGCGCCCGCTCCGGCGAGACCACCGACATGCCGGTGGCTGGATGGCGTCCCGAGGACGCCAGATATCGCCCGGCCATCGCCAGCTGGCGACAGGACATGGCGATGGCGCAATGATGGAAGTAGACGCCGAGGATGAAGTCCACCGGGTTGTCGAGCCGAGCGAAGGACTTCATGTAATTGGCGAGCGCGGCGTTGCGGTGGCCGGCCCGTTTTTCCGACTGCGCGACGGCCCGGTCGATGAAGATCGAATCGTCCTCGGCCAGAAAGCGCACGAATCGCAGGATTTCTCCCAGCGCCTCGCGCGGCTGATGCCCGGAAAGGATCACGTCCGTCACCGCGATGGCGCCGGCGTTGACGAAGGGATTGCGCGGCACGCCCTGCTCGTGTTCGAGCTGGACGATCGAGTTGAACGGATTGCCGGAAGGTTCGCGGCCGACGCGCCGCCACAGCCGGTCGCCGACCAGACCCAGCGCAAGCGTCAGCGTGAACACCTTCGAGACGCTCTGGATCGAGAAGGGCGCATCCGCGTCGCCGGCGACGACGACCCGCCCGCCGACCTCGGCGACCGCGACGCCGAACGCGCCGGGATCGACGCGGGCGAGTTCGGGAATGTAACGCGCCACCGCGCCGCGATCGGAGCGCGCCTTCATTTCGGCGGCGACCTCGGTCACGGCGGCGTCGAGGTCGGACAAGGATCACCCCCGGGGTTCGAGAGGGCGCGCCTTTTACGCCGAAATCCAACAATCGCAAAAGGCGGCGCTTCGCAATCGAGCGCGCGCCAGACGCGAGGCGCGCGGCGACGGGCGTAAACGAATTGATTAACGAATCGTTTCGCAACGGCCGACGCGCCGGCTCGTCGGCTCGCCGCCGGCGTCGATCCGCGAACGCTATGCCGCAGCAGCGACAGAATGACGCAGGCCAACCGCGCTCGGCCAGAAATAGCGGACGCCGTAGGGGGGCGCGGCGCATCGGTTCAAGCTATTGCCGCGGCGTCGCAATCCTATCGAAAGGCGATCGGCCGCCTGTTCGGAGCCGCTTCCCGGCGCCGACCGAAGTCGCGCCCGCTTGGAATTGGAAAAATCAACGTTAACGCACGGTCAATGGGTTTCCGTTAGGCAGAGTCGGCGGCCCGCTCGCCTTTCGGGCGGCAGCGGCGCGATGGGTGCATCATGACGATCGGTTGGAAGAATCTCGGCGTCCAGGCGCGCTTCATGGCGATCGCCGCGGTCGGCATACTGGCGCTCGCCGCCGTCACCATCGCCGTCGTCACGTGGTTCCAGTTCGCGTCCCTGGAAGGCAAGTTGCGCGGCCTTTCGGAGGACGAGTTGAGTTCGCTCAACGCGTTGGTCGAGGCGGCGATGCAGCAGCGCGCCGAAGACCCGCAGAATGTCGCCATCAAGGTGTTCAACGGCTGGTTCGAGAGCCGCAACAAAGAGTATCCGGGAAAACTTTGGAGCGTCTGGAGCCCGAAGGTCACAGCCTACATGGCGCAGGCGTATCCGGACCGCGCCGCCAAGGCGCCGCTCGACGAAGTCGACAAGGAGGCGCTGAGCACGGCTCGCCCGGTCGCGCGCTTCGTCGACGGCGCCTATCGCTACAGCCTGCCGATCATCCTCGGCCAGACCCTGGCCGCGCCGAAGGAAAATTGCGAAAGCTGCCATACCGCCGGGGACGGTCTGAACGACGGCGAGGTGATCGCCGTGTTCTCGAGCAGCTTGTCGACCGACAAGGACATGGCCGCCCTGCGTGGACTGATGGGGCTCATGGCGACCGGCGCGGTCATCGGAGCCCTGTTCTCGATCTTGGTGGTCTGGCTGGTTCTCGGTCGGGTGGTGACGCGGCCGTTGACCGGCATGACGCAGGCGATGCGGCGCCTGGCGGAAGGCGACACGACGATCGAGGTTCCCGCCCAGGATCGAACCGACGAGATCGGCCAGATGGCCGGGGCCGTGCTGGTGTTTCGCGACGCCGCGGTCGAGAACGCGCGGCTCGA
>JBEKLU010000226.1:0-4543 GCA_050010035.1 Roseiarcus sp. | reverse complement strand
CAGAACGCCATCCGCAGCCTCGAAACCTCGAGCGAAGAGCAGACGGCGATCAACGACGAGGCGTTGTCCGTCAATGAGGAATATCAATCGACGAACGAGGAGCTGCTCGCATCCAAAGAGGAACTTCAATCGCTGAACGAGGAGCTGAACGCTCTCAACACCCAGTTGCAGGAAACGCTCGATCGGCAGCGCACGACCGCAGACGATTTGCAGAACGTCCTTTACAGCACCGACGTCGCGACGATTTTCCTCGACACCCGCTTCAACATCCGCTTTTTCACGCCGGCGACGAAAGCGCTTTTCAATGTGATCGCGAGCGACATCGGGCGCCCGCTCACCGATCTTAAGTCGCTGGCCGCCGATGACGCCCTCCTGGACGACGCCCGCAAGGTTCTGAAAAACCATACCCCGGTCGAGCGGGAAATCGAGGGTCAGAGCGGCTACTGGTTCATACGCCGGATCTTGCCCTATCGCGCCAGCGACGAGAGGACCAAGGGCGTCGTCATCACCTATGAAGACGTGACGGAACGGCGGCGCACGGCGGATGCGTTGACCGCCGCCAAGCGACAGGCGGAATTGGCGACCGTCGCCAAGTCGCGCTTTCTGGCGGCGGCGAGCCACGATCTGCGCCAGCCCTTGCAGACGCTCGCCCTGCTTCAGGGCTTGCTGGCGAAGCGGGTGGCCGGGGAGAAGGCCCAGAAGCTGGTCGAGCGCATCGACGAGGCTTTAGGCGCGATGACGGGCATGCTGAATACGCTGCTCGACATCAACCAGATCGAAGTGGGCGCCGTTAAGGCCGAAACGGTCGACTTCCCCGTGAACGACCTGTTCGACCGCCTTCGGGACGAATTGACCTACCACGCGCAGGCCGCGGGCCTCGCCTTGCGCGTGATGCCCTGCGCTCTGTCCATTCGAAGCGATCCGCGTCTGCTCGAGCAGATGATCCGCAACCTGCTCTCGAACGCCCTGAAATACACCCAGCGCGGCAAGGTGCTCGTCGGCTGCCGTCGCCGCCGGGCAAAGTTGCGCATCGAAATCTGGGACACCGGAATCGGCATCCCCACGCCGGAGCTGCAGGCGATCTTCGAGGAATACCATCAATTGGACAACGCCGCCCGGCAGCGGAGCCACGGCCTGGGCCTGGGGCTGTCCATCGTCAAGAGCCTAGGCGAACTGCTCGGCCACCCGGTGCGGGTGCGCTCGCTGCATGGAAAGGGCTCCGTATTCTCGATTGAGGTCCCGCTGACGCCGAGCGACGCCGCGTCGGCGCCTGACCATGGTCCGAGCGACGCCGCTGACGCGTCGATGCGCACGGCGCCTCGCTCAGGAACGATCCTGATCATCGAGGACGATCCGGAAGTGCGCGAGCACTTCGAACTCTTCCTGAGGGAAGAGGGCTACGCCGCCGCGACGGCCATCGACGGCCCCGCCGCTCTGGAATTGGCGGCTCGCCGGACGATCCGGCCGGATCTCGTCCTCGCCGACTACAATCTGCCGAACGGCATGAACGGAATCCAGGTTTGTCAGAAATTGAGGCAGGAGCTCAGTCGCGAGATTCCCTTCATCGTTCTCACCGGCGATATTTCGACCCAGGCCCTGCGCGACATCGCCCTTCACGACTGTGTTCAGTTCAACAAACCCGTCAAGTTGAGGGAATTGACGCATGCGATCGAGAAGCTGCTGGCGAAGCCGCCCGCCGCGCCCGCGCCGCGCCCCGTTCGCCCGGTCGAAGAATCGAGCGCTTCCGGACTGCCCAAGATTTTCATCGTCGATGACGACCACCTGGTTCGCGAGGCGTTGCGCGTCGTGCTGGAGGACGACGGCCGCGTCGTCGAAACGTATCCGAGCTGCGAGGCGTTTCTCGAGGCCTTTCGTTCCGACAAGTCCGCGTGCCTATTGATCGACGCCTATCTGCCGGGAATGAGCGGGCTCGAGTTGCTGCGCAAGCTCCATGACGACGGCCATCGCCTGCCCTCGATCATGATCACCGGCAACAGCGACGTGCCCATGGCGGTCGAAGCGATGAAGGCGGGCGCCTTGGACTTCATCGAGAAGCCGGTCGGCCGCGAAGAACTGATCGCCAGCATCGAGCGGGCTCTCGAAATGTCGCAAGATTCGAGCAAGTTGCAGGAATGGCGGGAGTCGGCGGCGACTCACCTCGCGGGTCTGACGCCGCGACAGCGCGAGGTGATGGAACGAGTTCTCGCCGGCCACCCCAGCAGGAACATCGCGGCCGACCTCGGCATCAGCCAACGCACCGTCGAGAACCATCGCGCCTCCATCATGAAGAGAACGGGGTCGAAGTCGCTTCCGGAGCTGGCCCGATTGGCGCTGGTCGCGGCGGGCGGGGCGGAGCTTGGGTCGCCGACGATGGCGTCATGGGCGAAGCCGAAATCAAGCCAATCGCCGTCGTTGAAAAGATGATGGAGGCTCGGAATTGCAGCGCTTTGTGGAGATCATGATGCGCGTGCTCTTCGTATCTTCGGAGATCTACCCTCTCATCAAGACCGGCGGCCTCGCCGATGTAAGCGCGGCGCTCCCAAAGGCGCTGACCGCGCTCGGCGCCGAAATGCGGCTGCTGCTCCCGGGCTATCCGAAGGCCATCGAATCCGCGGTCAACAAGTCGGTAGAGGTCGAACTCGCGGATTTCATGGGCGCGGGTCCGATGCGGCTGATCTCCGCGCGCATGCCTGACACAGCCCTCCCCCTCTGGCTCATCGACTGCCCTTCGCTGTTTCGGCGTTCCGGTGGCCCTTACCAGGACGAGAATGGGCAAGATTGGCCCGACAACGCGCAGCGCTTCGCAATGTTCGACCATGTCGCTGCTCGCCTTTCGCTCGGCTTGCTAGCGCCGGATTGGCGGGCCGACGTTGTCCATGCCAACGACTGGCATGCCGGGCTTCTGCCGGCGATCTTGGCGGGAACCTCCGGCCAGAGGCCGGCGACGGTGTTCACGATACACAACCTCGCCTTTCAGGGTCTGTTTCCCGCTGACCTGTTTCCCCTGCTCGGCCTTCCTGGCGACAACCGTATCCCGGACGGGCTCGAGTTCTACGGCAAGATATCGTTTCTCAAAGCCGGCGTCAGCTACAGCGATCGTCTGACAACCGTGAGCCCCACATATGCGCGGGAGATCCTCACTGCCGAATATGGCTGCGGGCTCGAAGGGTTGCTGCAACTTCGGGCGAAAGATCTGGTCGGCATCCTCAATGGGGCGGATTACCGGATTTGGGATCCCGCGACCGACGCCCATCTCTCCGCTAACTTCGATGTGCAAAACATCGCCGGCAAGCGGGTGTGCAAGACGGCGCTGCAAGCGGAACTCGGTCTCGATGTGGATTCGGAGGCCGCGCTCGTCGTTCTTCTGGAAAGGATCACCGAACAGAAGATGGCGGATGTGGTTGCCGTCGCGTTGCCCGGGATCATCGAGAGTGGCGCCCAATGCGCGCTGGTCGGGGAGGGAGATCGCCTCCTCGAAGATCGCTTTGAGATGGCGGCGCGTGAGCACCCGGGTCGGATTGCGGTCCACATCGGCTACGAGGAGCCGCTTGCACACCGGGTTCTCGCGGGCGGCGACATCTTGCTTCATCCGGCCCGCTTCGAGCCGTGCGGCCTCACGCAGCTTTATGGGATGCGCTACGGCGCCTTGCCCGTCGTAAGGCGCACAGGCGGCCTCTGCGACACCATAGTGGCTGCGACCGACTGCTCGCTCCGTCAAGGTACGGCAACCGGGTTCGCGTTCGAGAGCGCGAATGCCGCCGATATGCTTCACTGCCTCGAACGGGCGCTGGGGCTGTACCGGCAGCCTGTGGCTTGGGGCAAGGTGCAGCGACACGCGATGGCTCAGCATTTCGATTGGTCGGAACCTGCGCGCCGCTATCTCGCGCTCTACCATGAGCTCGCGCCACGGACAGTCGCGATATCTGAGGCCGTGACGGCCGAGCCCGTGTTCGAAAAGGATTCTGGATAGGAGGCAACGTGCGATGACACCCGACCGCCATGCCCAGATCGCGAAGCGAGCCTATGCCATGTGGGAGCTGGAAGGCTGGCCGACCGGAAGAGACCTCGAGCATTGGCTCCGTGCGGAGGCTGAGCTGGGGACAACGCAGAGCGCGCAAACGGGAAGCGAGGCGCCGCCAAAGCGACGGCGGCCCACGACTAAGCGCTCCTAACCAGTACGCCGGGAGCGGGGCCGCCGCGTTATCGCGGGCATGGCGATATGCTGGCCGGGATCGTGGAGATTATCGGTTATGGCAAGTGAACAGCGGCAACTGGTGGACGCCGCAGCCGCGACGGCGATCGTCGCGGGTGACCACGGCGATCCGTTCTCGGAGCTGGGCATGCACGGGCCGGATCCCGCCGGCGGCATGGTGGTCCGCGCTTTTCATCCGGAGGCGGACGCGGCCGCGGTCGTCGACGCACGAACCGGCGAAACTCGGCTGGAACTCGAGCGCGTCCACGCTGGTGGTCTTTTCGCGGGCCGCTTGGACGCCGAAGGCCCGTTTCCCTATCGGCTGCGCTTCGCGATCGGCGGGAACGATTG
>JBEKLU010000225.1:0-4567 GCA_050010035.1 Roseiarcus sp. | reverse complement strand
TACCCCCCCCCGCCACTCGACCGAAAACTGTGAGGTAAGAATCAATTGCCGAAGGTCATCAGAAATACAAAATTTCGCGGACGATTCGGGGTCGCACGCCAAGCCAAATCCGCCGGCAGATTGAAGTCGTCGCCGAGACTCGAAAATAGCGCCGCGAATAACGATCAGGGACATGACGCTGTGCCCGAAATTCCGACACCCGTCGATCCGCCGATTCCGGT
This sequence comes from Roseiarcus sp., assembly GCA_050010035.1. Classification (GTDB taxonomy): domain Bacteria; phylum Pseudomonadota; class Alphaproteobacteria; order Rhizobiales; family Beijerinckiaceae; genus Roseiarcus. The sequence continues at coordinate 4,346 of JBEKLU010000225.1, read as the reverse complement.
TCCCGATGTTCGATCGTTGCAGGAGCCATCCCTGAGCACGGCCACGCCCGCCGACCTCGACCGCATGTTGCACGTTTGGCAGAGTCATTTAACTGGCGGGCGATCGCCCAGCACTGTTGGTCTCGCGTTTCTCGATTGGGCTGCACACACTGCGAATTCTCCGTTCCAGGCGGCGGCGCTCGGGCGCATGGCGCTAGGGCAATGGCAGCGCCTCATGCGCGCGGCGTTGGGCGGAGAGACAGTGATCTCGCCGCAGCCGGATGACGGTCGGTTCGCCGATCCGGCTTGGAAGCGGCGCCCCTATGACATGGTGACCCAAGCGGTATTGCTCGGCGAGCAGTGGTGGGACACCGTCGTGCGCGGTCCCGGCGGGATGGCCCGGCCCAATGAACGCATGGTCGCCTTTTGCGTGCGGCAATGGCTGGATCTGATGTCGCCGTCGAATGTCCCCTGGCTCAACCCCGAAGTGATACAGGCCGCGCGCACGAGCTGTGGCGCCAACCTCGCGGCGGGGCTGAGTAACTTGCTGCGCGACCTGGCAGTGACGCATGGTGGAGTAGCCGCAAACGGTTTCACGGTCGGAAGGGATCTCGCCGCCACGCCAGGCAAGGTCATCTTTCGAAATGCGTTGATCGAACTGATTCAGTACGCGCCGACGACCGCGAAGGTTGGCGCGGAGCCAATTTTGTTCGTGCCCGCCTGGATCATGAAATATTATATCCTTGATCTTTCGGCCCATAATTCGCTGGTGGGCTGGCTGGTGGCGCAAGGGCGCACCGTATTTATGATCTCATGGCGTAATCCCGGCTCCGACATGCACAACACGTCGCTCGATGATTACCGGGCGCAGGGCGTCATGGCGGCTATTGACGCAGTCGAAGCAATTTGCGGCGATGCGAAGATCCACGCCGCTGGATACTGCCTTGGCGGCACATTGTTGGCCATCGCAGCCGCCACCATGGCGCGCGACAGCGACCACCGGCTCGCCAGCCTGTCTTTATTCGCCGCGCAGACCGATTTCACCGAGGCCGGTGAGCTGCAACTGTTCATCACCGAGGACCAGCTCGATTTCCTCAAGGACACCATGCAGACTCAAGGTTTTTTGAGCAGCGCGCAGATGGGCGGCACGTTCCAAATGTTGCGCTCCAACGATCTCGTCTGGTCGCATGCGATTCGCGATTACCTGCTTGGCGAACAAGATACGCCAAGCGATCTAATGGCATGGAATGCCGACGGCACACGTCTGCCAGCGCGCATGCATATTGAATACCTGCGCCGCTTGTATCTCGAAAACGAACTTGCAGAGGGTCGCCTTCTGATCACTGGCCGACCGCTGGCGCTGGATGACATGAAGCTGCCGATGTTCGTAGTGGGAACTGAGCGCGATCACATCGCGCCTTGGCATTCGGTTTTCAAACTGCACCTTCAGAATGACGGCGAGCTGACCTTCGTGCTGACCTCCGGCGGTCACAACGCGGGCATCGTCAGCGAACCCGGCCACCCACACCGCCACTTCCGGATCCGCGTCCGTGACGCCGGCGGCCGCACCCTCGGTCCGGACGAATGGGAGCGCGATACGCCCCCGCAAGATGGATCCTGGTGGCTCGAATGGAACGCATGGCTCGATCGGCACTCGGGCGCACGGGTTGATCCGCCACCGATAGGTGCGCCCGGCTTCATGCCGATCTGCAACGCCCCGGGCGCCTATGTGCTGCAACGATAGGCGGTTGGGACGTGATCTGTTGAAAGACGCTCGACAGCGAGCCCTCCAAGCGATCCTCGTCCACATCACATTCTGGCATGCCGATCTCAGCAATTTCGGCCGAGGCATGTTTGGCTCGTGGCCGCAATTCGACTCGGGCGTCCTGTTCTGGTCACTGAGCGTTTGCGCTGCGGATTGGCAAACGCCGGAGAAATTGACTCGCCTCTGCGCCATACCAGTGATCGGCGTCCTTGAATCGACTCGGGACACCGGCTCGATGCTGATGGAAGCCCGCATCTTGAGACCACTGCTTTGGTTCGGCCTTTTAGACCGGTGGGAAGAAATTCCGGGAGTGCGTTTGGGACGGCGTCATTTCTATCGAAAATCTCCGCTCTTCGATCGCTTCTTCGCCTTCGATGTGCTGTTGGAGCGACCGTCCGCACCTGGACACTGATTGCTCGCTGCCGCCGAGAGGACCGGTAGGCGATCTGCATAGGGTCGAGCGCGCCATTCACGGAGTCCAGGCTCGCCGCCTCATGCCGATGGCTGTGAAGCGGCTCCACATGTTGACCCCATTCAACCCAATTTCGTCATAGGCTTAGAGCGCCGATCGGCGTCGGGACCCTAGGCCGATTCACAATCTTCGGGAGCGCCTCGCGTATAATACCAGCGGCTCCGCCGGCTGACTCATGGGGGATTCCCTTGGCGCGAATTTTCTGACTCCTTTGAGGGGCGGAGGATTCGGATCATGCCGTCAGCGGTGCGATTGCGGGACGACTTTTCGGCCGAGGCGCTTCGGCGCTTGGCCAGACGTTCGAAGGACGTCCATCAGAGCCGGCGGCTTTTGTCTCTGGCGGCGGTCAAGGACGGGATGGACCGCGGCGCGGCGGCCAAGATCGGCGGCATGGACCGGCAGACGTTGCGCGACTGGGTTCATCGGTTCAACGCGGCGGGCCCTGAGGGCCTGCTCGATCGTTGGACGAACGGTCCGACGCCGCGGCTGAGGCCGGAGCAATTGGGCGAGTTGGCCAAGATCGTCGAGGCCGGCCCGGATCGCGCCGTCGATGGCGTCGTGCGCTGGCGGCGGGCGGACCTCAAACGCGTCATCGCCGAGCGGTTCGGCGTCGACTATCACGAGCGCTACGTCGGAACGCTTTTGAAGAAGCTCGGTTTCTCGCACATCAGCGCGCGACCCCGCCATCCCGCGCAGGACGAGCGGATCGTCGAGGCTTTCAAAAAAACTTCGCCAACGTCCTGAACGTGCATGTGCCGGATTTGCCCGAGGGGACGCCGATCGAAATCTGGTTCCAGGACGAGGCTCGGATCGGCCAGAAGAACGGCCTCGTGCGCCAATGGGCGCGGCGGGGAACGCGGCCGCGCCAACCCGCCGACCAGCGCTACGAGAACGCCTACTTGTTCGGCGCGATCTGTCCCGCGCGCGGAACCGGCGCCGCGCTGGCGTTGCCCTTCGCCGACACCGAGGCGATGCAGCTCCACCTCGACGAAATCGCCGCCAACGTCGCCCCCGGCGCGCACGCCGTGCTGATCTTCGACCGCGCCGGCTGGCACACCACGCCCAATCTCGTCATCCCGCCCAACATCACGCCGATCTGGCTGCCCTCGCGCGCCCCCGAACTGAACCCGGTCGAAAACGTCTGGCAATATCTGCGCGCGAACTGGCTCTCGAACACCGTCTTCGAAACCTTCGACGACATCATCGACGCAGCCTGCCAGGCCTGGCGCAACCTCATCGCAAGGCCCGAGGTCATAACCTCAATCGGAATGCGAGAATGGGCCCACGTCGGTCAAGCCCCATGACCTTTGGTATAAGCCGCCGAAACAAGCCCATCGATCGAGGATGGCGTGGATGTTCGAACCGACACCGCCGCTGCTCAAGACGGCGTAACACCCCAGTTAATTTAACGGTCCCGGTCTTTCCGGCAGGGGCGCGCACGACCGATCGGACATCGAGCACAATTTGCTCGCGATACGCGCCATGGCTGCCTTTCGGCACCACGATCGCCATGACGGCGTCGCCAACCTTGAGTCTGTCAGGAACGCCGCTTCCAACCTCATCGACGATCCCCGCCGCCTCCATCCCTGGCACGTAGGGCGGCGGGTCGGCCTTCTGCTGTTCGGCGCGCGTGCCGTTGCGGACCCCGACGTCGGTTGGGTTGACCGTCGCTGCGTGAACGCGGATCCGCACCTGTCCCGGGCCAGCGTGAACTTCGGGCAATTCAACGACCTGGAGAACTTCAGGACCGCCATGAGTGAATAGTCCAACTGCACGCATCGTTTCGTCCTTTGTCCGATAGCCAGTGCCGGTCTTCTCCCGGTCCCAACTATACCACGGACATTCGCCCGACGGACAACCGACCCCTGACGGATCGGTAGGGACTCTTGTTCTGCTCTCCATGCCGAAGCGCTGATCTGGTGGTCAGACGCGCCTCGTCGTCTCGCACCACCGCGGCGGAAAGCACACCGATTCGTTGGTGCAGGTTCCCGATTTCCGTCGCCAGCGTAGCAACAGCAACGGCCAACGTGTCCACGTCGATTGTCTCGTCGAACTCTTCAAGAGCCCTACTCAAGTCGTTCCGCCGCGTTAGGACCGCGGCGCCAGCATCGTTCACGGCCCGATCGATCT
>JBEKLU010000224.1:0-4572 GCA_050010035.1 Roseiarcus sp. | reverse complement strand
TGTTGTCTTCCTCGACCTCTCCCCCGCCCTGATCGGTTTTCGCGATTATCGTCGCCGTTCCGTCTCGCTTCCCGTAAATGACATTGAGCGAACAGGTGTCGAACCCATCGCCGAAATTGACGGTTATCCTTCTTGCGCCTTGAATAAAGGCCTGATCGGCGATGAGAGCGCCGCCCTCAAATTGCCAGTTCAGACCATTATTCCCCGTTCCCGAAACGGCATTGTGGTCGAGACCGCCTGACTGGCGAAGTGAGCTAAAGACACGTCCCTGAAGACTCACGTAGACTTTGAGGGTCAGGTAATTTGCGACTGTATGCAATTGGCCCGAGGCGGCCGCGGCATTGGTCATGCCGCCGGCGCCGAAGACCGTAAAAGTTCTGCTCCAGTTCAAAACGAGCGATTTTCCGCGCAAGGCGGCCGGCATTGGTTCAGCGCGAGTTTCGATCACCCCCGCCACGAAAACCAAAGCAGCCAACCACGCGCGCATCAGAATCCCTTAGCTGACGTCTCCGGCCTTGTTCGGACTTACGTCTAATTCGATTTTTCTGGCTCTGCGGCGGGGCGCTTCTCGCCTTTAGGGCCTTTAGGCATTAGCGGACAACCCTCAACGGAATGCTCTTGATCTCGCGTCCGTCTTTGACGATTTGGAGAACATCGCCGTCAACTGCTAGTCCGTGAGCCCATTCCTCCGCTTTCCGAACGGCATCGTCATCGTCGACGGCATGAATGAAGGTGGTATCGCGCGTGACCTCTTCGTTCGTCCCCGGCGCCACCGACAAGACGGCTATATAGCGCTCAATTTTCACGGTCATTGTTTGTCGCCCTCTTCGTCCTCTTAAGCATACCACGACGGCGAGGTATGACGCGAGCGCTTGTCAATCCGCGTTATTTTCAAACTGAGACACTACCCGGAAGCGCGCTCATGCCCCGCCGCCCTTCGTTCACGGCCGCCGAACTCGCCCGCGTGCTCAAGGTCGCCCGCGAGGCGTGGGGCGACAGAGCCCGCGTCGTGATCAATCCCGACGGGGCCATCACCATGGAGTGCCGCGCGGCGCCCACTAGCCCCGCCAGTCCCCCACTTGCGCCGAGACGCCCGACGGTGCTCTGATATCGCCATGCCCCGCCCACGGCCGCCATATTTGCAGCGCGAGCGTACGCGACACGGCGCCGTCGTCTGGTATTTCCGACGCGGCGACGGGCCGCGCGTTCGGATTCGGGGCGAGTATGGCTCGCCCGAGTTCACGGCCGCGTATCAAGCGGCGCTCGCAGGGCAGTTGACCGGAAATCCCGGCCAACTGCGCGCGGCCCACCCTGGAGACGCGCCGATGAACATCTATCGCCTGGACCCGATCAAGCCCGGCCATCCCAGCTGGCGATTTTCCGACGAAAAGGACACGGTTTGGGCCTGCGCTCCGACGGCGAAGCAGGCGCGCGACTTGGTCGCCGCTAAGTCCGGCTTCGCCAAGTACGGCGCGGAGGGGGACCAATCGCCCTGGCAAGACGAGGCAGTCACGTCCTGTGTCCCTCAGCCGACTATGTCCCTGATGAGCCCAGAAACCGTGGTCAGGGAAGACGGTAGCCTTGTCGACTTCTGAAGCAAGGGCGCCGACGCTCTGGCGTTCGCTCTGCGATTCGATGGCCGCAGGCGGGAGCATGACTCCGCCGAGATGATGTCGAGGATCGTCGCGAAGCGCCTCGTCGAGCACCTGGAGCGATCGGGCTTCGTCGTCATGAATAGACCGCCGATTGGCGGGAGCGCGCCACCCTTTCGCTTCTTGCGCTGTTCGCCGTTCGCCCTCTTGAACGAGATTGCGATCAGATGCCGCTTGCGTTGCTGCATTGCGACGATAATATGACGCGATGCCGCATTCGTCATCCGCCATCAGATAGGTGATTTCTCCGGGCTACGGAGGCAACCATGAAAGTCGGGCAACGGGTTCGCTTCAAGTCCACCTCGGTCGCAGCGCGACATTGGAACATTCCGCCCGACGCTCAGGGGACGGTGACGTGCTCTTATCGAATGCTGGCGAGGGATCGCGCCAAGGCGGAGAGGGTGGACGTGCGCTTCACACCGCAAGTAGTGATTTGGGGCGGGGTCGCTGAGGACTTTGAAGAGGTAAGCGACATTTCCGACCGGACATTTCAGTAAGCCGCACGGTCGAAGAGCTTCTCCGGCGTGACGCATTCGCCGAGGGGCCCGGCGAAGTGAAGTAGGAGCCGGCCCTATTCGTCGTTGCTCGCGTTCAGGTCCTCGGCGGCGATCGAGCCCGCATCCGGCTTCCCCTTCCTCAGCCTCACGCCGGCGCCGCCGCCGTGCAAACCCATAAACTTCTGGCAAAGCCGAACGCAACAAGACACGACGTTCATCTAATTATAGAGGTTGACGTGCGTGTTATCGACCCTCACGGCTACAATCAAATGTTTTTAGGTGACTGACGTTGCTTCGTGACGACGAAGCCCGATCGCTCCAGATGCTCGACAAGGCGCCTGGCAACGATGCCCGCCGTCATTTCGGCCGCGTCGTGCACGCGCTTGCGCCCGCACTGGCGACGCGCGAACGCGGCGGAAATGCGAACCATCGGCGCTTCACAAGCCCTAGATCATCCCGCACGATCGTCTTCAGGTCCGTAACGGCCGACGTAAGAGCCGCACTACCGCTATCGACTTCATCGAAGAACGTCTCGTGGCGTTCGGCCAACGTCGCATTGAGATGATTTATCCGCTCAATGCACGCGTCCGGCAAAAGCCAAGACTCTGATGCGATGCGGCGGAGAAGAGCATCTCGCGCGCTCCGATATTCCGCTCCCAATCGGCGGCTCTCTTCCTCAGAAATATCCCTCCGCTCGACTTCGGCGTCCCAGTGCCGATCAAACCAAACCCGCATGTCGTGCAGCGCCTCGAACATTGAAGTGTACGCCGCGGTCTTCCGCTCCCACATCTTCTCCTTGCGAAACCTGCCCAGCGCGAACTGCGCGGTCAACCAGCCGCCGAACGCAGCCGCCGCGAACGGGAGGACGACGCTCTGCCAGATTTGCCCTAAACCCATCACGGCCGCCTTTTGCGCTCGACTATGCTTACGCCGCCCTATTTACACCCGCCAGGCAAGAGCCTCTTGTACCCCTATCGGAACCGCCCCGCGTTCGCGTTGCCCAAGCGATCGAGCTGCGCGTCGACGGACTTTTCCTCGACGTCCAACGCGGGCCGCGCGTGAGGCTCTCGGCGATCGGCAGCCGCTCAATCGGCTGCGACGGACGGCGAGCCCTGCGCGGCCGCCAGGGCGCGCGCTGGAGCCAGTCCGCGTCTACGAGGGCGGCCAAATGCGTCGCCGCGTGGGCCGGCAACGCCCGGTCGGCGTAGCCTTGCATCGATGTCGTCACGCACCCGCAAAGCGAGAGCGCGCCAACGGTGGCGCCAAGTGCGGTCAAGCGCGCCATTTGCATCCCCCCTAGTCCCGATCGCACTGTAACGGATCTTTTGGGGTGCGCGATGCTGAGGCGCGAGCGCGTCTCCTTTTGAGCGGACCGGACCATGCGGACCGGACCACGAGCGGACCACGGGTTGAGGTCGCTGAGAAGGACATCGAGACGGCCGCCGGCGGCCGGCGACCTGCCAGTCAGGATTTCAACCATTAGCTTGGCGATTTGGCTTGTGTGGCGCGGGCGCTTGGGGGATTTAGCCCGGGGGCGACTCCTGAAAACGCGCCTTGAGCCAGCTCGAGGAGTCTCGTTCGATCCACTTTTGAGCTTCGTCCTCTGTCGGAAATCCTCCCACCTGTTGGGAAGGTCGGTCGCCCCACTGGACAAGCACGTACCATCCCGAGCCATCCTTTAGCTCGCGCGGGCGCATTTCCGGCTTTTTCGTCGGCTGCTTCATATCGTGGAATATGGCATGACACCGGGGCGCTTTCCACTATCGCCAAGAGCCCGCGATTTCAGACTGACACCCGCGTAAAGGGTGCCGCGCGGTTTCCAGCGACCGTTTGCGAGCGTGCGTTCGCTCCCTTACGCGCAAGAGCCGTCCTGGCGTGAGGACAACCGCCGCCGCCATTGCTGGCGCAGCGCATGGGTCATTTGCGAGGCCAGGGCGCGGCATGTCGTCACGGTCGCTCCGCCTCGACGCCCCGGTGTTGACGCCGGCGCCGGGCTCGCGGAAGCTCCCCGGCGAGCGGCAAAATCAAGGCGCGGGGGGCGCTCGCTGCTTGGCAAGAAAAGGAGGGCATCCGATGCGTCTGCCTCTGGTCATTTTCGCCGCCGCGCTGGCGCTGGGCTCACCCGGCCTCGCGTCGGCGCAGACGCCCGACACCAAGTCGCTTGTCTCGATGACGGGAACTTGCGTCGCGCAATTCCTCGGCCAGCCGCTGGCTTGCGGACCGCAGGCCATGTACGCGGTCCGCACGAACGGGCAGGAGTTCGTCGCTTTCGCGACGGTGCAAGGCGTCGTCTTCTTTTTTGGCGATCAGATCAGCCAGCCGACGCCGACCGATCACGTCATCGCCATCAACGATTCGCGCGTCGACCTTCCCGACAAGGAGCAGTTCGAAAACAATCGCCTGCGCGGAAACTGCCACCTCAC
>JBEKLU010000223.1:0-4587 GCA_050010035.1 Roseiarcus sp. | reverse complement strand
GAGATCGCCGATAAAATCGTGTCCCACAAGGCCGATTATCTGCTCGCCCTGAAGGGCAATCAGCCGACGTTGGAAGCCGATGTCGAGAGCTACTTCGACACTGCGCCCGCCGCCGAACTCGTTTCCAAATCCGGCGTCGAGAACGGCCATGGCCGCATCGAGACGCGCGTATATACGGCTTCCAGCGCCGTCGATTGGATCGCATCGGACCGAAGCTATCCCGGAGAGCCGCGCTTCGCCGGCGTCAAGACCATCGTCAAGGTTCATGCCCGCGTCGAACACTCCGACCGGCGCAGCTTCGAAACGCGCTACTTCATCTCCTCGGCCGATCGGGTGAAGTATGGGGTCGGGGTCGCTATTCAAGCGACATGTCGGATGCGGAGTTCGAGTTGATTTCGCCTCTGCTGCCGGCGCCGAAGAGACGAGAGCGCAAGCCGACCGCTTTTCGCATCGTCCCGAACTCCGTGTTCCACATGATCCGGGTCGGCTGTCCGTGGCGGCTGTTGCCGAAGGATTTTCCGCCGTTCACGACCGTTCAAAACAGATTTTACGCTTGGCGCGACAGCGGACTATGGCCGCAAATCGTCAGCGTGCTGGTGATGGCCGCGCACGAGGCCGAGGGCCGTGAGCCCGCGCCGACGGCGCTCGTCGTCGACAACCAGTCGGTCAAGACGACGGAAGCGGGCGGGCCGCGCGGCTTTGACGCCGGCAAGAAAATCAAGGGCCGCAAGCGAGATATCGCCGTCGATACAATGGGGCTGCCGATCGAATGTCAAATCACCGCCGCCAGCGTTCAGGATCGCGACCCCCTCGCGCCGCTGCTCGGCGCCGCGCATCGCAAGAGTCCATGGGTGACTATGCCCTTTGTCGACGGCGGTTGTCAGCGCGACGAAGCGCAACGGGCTGCTTTCGAGGCAAGCCGCATTTCCATCACCGTCGTTCAGCGCACGGACAAACAACTCACCGGCTTCATCGTCTTGCCCAAAAGATGGGTCGTGACCGACCGTACAATGTTGCCAGTTTGGGCTTTGAGTGGTCCTCGTTCATCGAACGCCAGGGCCGTCGGCGGCGGCCGCCTCTCGTTGCGGTGAGCGGCGACGGGCGAGCGAGTCGATTTGTCGCAGGCGAATCGGAGCCATCGCAAGACTTGATGCGCCATCGGCGGCCCGCATCCGGGCCGACAGCCGATGGAGGCGCACATGGTCTGGCGCAAGGGTCCCCCTCTGCTGCAAGTGCGCGTATCGTTCGAAACGGCAAGATTGAGTCCTCAGCGCCTGATCGAGGCTTACGCCCGTCTTATGCCGACCGTTCGGCGCACGTGCCTGCATTGGCGAACGCGACCGTTGGTTCTCATCGGCGCCGCGCCCTGGGCAAGCCTCGACGCGGGCGAAATCGCCCGGGAGCGAAGGGCGATGAGCTCGCCCGCGAGCTGGGCGAAGGAGAGCTTAGGGAGATTCAAGACCCGAAATGCCGCTCGCCCCTTCGACATGTCTCGACAGGCATATCTGCTTTGTACGCCTAATGGCTACTTCGCCATAAGTCGACGCCCTACACTGATCCGTACGCTGAGTTTCATAAACGCGAACACGGTGGTCCCGCCCGATGGCGAAGACGGATGTTCTAAAGTCGGCGACCGCGGTCGTGGCGCGCGGGCATCGCCATGCAGGCGCCGATCGCATGTCTGCGCGGAATCGCGAGGCTGCGCCGTCCGGCCGCAGAGCCGTCCGGCCGTAGAAAGGTAAAGGGAGCGTAGTCTGCCGAGGCCTGCGAGAGTTTCATCGGCAGCAGAAGGTGTGGCGAGCGTTATTGCCGAATGAGAGTGCCGCGAAAGCCCGAGGACATAGCTATGGAACAAGGTAGACGTGTCGCGCTGGTCACCGGCGCAGCCCGCGGTATCGGATTGGGGATCGCCCAAGCCCTGTCGTCGCAGGGCCGCCATGTCGTGCTCGTCGACGCGAACCCCGACGTCCACGCCGCCGCTGCGCGAATCCCGGCGGCCGAGGCGTTGTTGCTCGACATCACCGACGAAGCCGCGATCGAATCGGCGATCGAGGGAGTGGCGTCGCGCTGCGGCGGCATCGACATTCTCGTCAACAACGCGGGGATTTCCGGCCGTCGCGGCGCAAAGGAGACGCCCGTCGCCGAGCTTGCGGCGGCGGATTGGGAAAGAGTCATCGCGACGAACCTGACCGGATCTTTCCTGATGTGCAAGGCGTGCGTTCCCGTTATGCGCAGACGCAAGTGGGGACGGATCGTGAATATGGCTTCGCAGGCCGCGCGCGCCAGAAGCGACGCGGTCAACGCGCACTATGCGACCTCCAAGGCCGCGCTGATCGGGTTCTCGCGAAGTTTGGCGCTGGAGGTCGCGGGCGACGGCATAACGGTCAATTGCGTCGCGCCGGGTCGCATAAGGACCGAGATGACGGCCAGTCACGGCGAGGCGGCCGATCGGGTGTACGAGGCGCGGTCGGCGGTCCATCGCGTCGGTGAACCGCGCGACATCGCCGCGGCGGTGGCTTTCCTCGTGTCGGATCAGGCCAGCTACATCACGGGCGCGACGCTCGACGTCAACGGCGGCGCTTCCATGAACTGAGATTGGCGGGAGCCCGACATGACAACCAACAAAGTAGCCGTTGTCACGGGGGCCGCGCGCGGGATCGGCTTCGCCATCGCGCAAAGGCTGACGAGCCGCGGCGTGCACGTGATCTTGGTCGACAAGCTCGATTCCGTGCGCGAGAGCGCCTCGCGATTACGCGCCCAAGGAGCGAGCGCCGAGGCGGCGGCGGCGGACATTGCAGACGAGTCGAATATTCGATCGCTGTTCGCAGACATCGCGGCGACGCATCAGCGCTGCGACATTCTCGTCAACAACGCCGGCGTCTCGCCGAAATACGAGGGAAGAAAGAGGCTGACCGTCGACACGACGTTGTCGGAATGGCAAACGGTGCTGCGGGTCAATTTGACCGGTCCTTTTTTGATGTGCCGAGAATGCCTGCCGCTGATGCAGCGGCGCGGCTGGGGACGAATCGTCAACATGTCGTCGATCGCGGGGCGGACCGGCTCGCGTTTTCCCTCATCCGTGTATTCGGCCAGCAAGGCCGGGTTGATCGGCTTCTCGCGGGTCCTCGCCGGCCAGGTCGGAAACGCCGGCATTACCGTCAACTGCGTGGCGCCGGGAAGAATCGTGACGCCGCACTCCACTTTGGGGGGGCCGGAGCTCGAGGCGGAGTACGCGGCGCGTGTGCCGATCGGGCGCCTCGGCGATCCCGACGACGTCGCCGGCAGCGTCGAATTCCTGACTTCGGACGAGGCGGCGTTCATCACCGGCGCCGTCGTCGACGTCAACGGCGGAGTGTTCATGAACTGAAAGGACAAGAACGCGATGGAAACCAAAGGCGATTCCGGCAGGCGATGCCGTGGGCCTTCGCTACTGGAGAACTAATCGCCTAGAGGAGGAGCGTCATGTGGAAGAGGATAAGTCTAATCATCATTGGCATAGTCGCGGTCTGCGCCTTCGGCTTCCGCGCGCCGAACGCCGGCGCAAACGATTCGGACTACCCCACGCGACCGATTACATTTTATATCGCGTTTGGCGCGGGTGGAAATACCGACATTGCGACGCGGGCGCTGGTCCATGCCGCAGGGAAGTATCTCGGTCAGCCATTCATTCCCATCAACAGACCCGGCGCCGGAGGCACCTTGGCCGCGTCGGAGGTCATGAACGCCAAACCCGATGGCTATACGTTGGGGACCAACGCGGCTTCGAGCGTCCTGTTGATTCCTCATACCGAAGAAAGTCCATATAAAGACCTCAGCGGTTTTACATTGGTGATGAATTACGGAAAATTCATTTTCCCGTTGATCGTTCGCGGCGACGCGCCCTGGAAGAACTGGCATGACCTGATCGAAGCGGCCAAACAAAAGCCGGGAAGCATATCCATCGGTATCACCGGGTCGAGGATAAACTCTCCGATGGGCATCGCGCTGTGGACGTGTGAGCAAAAGGAAAACGTGCAGTTCACCTATATCGCGCTGAAGGGCAGCTCCGAAACACTCAATTACACCCTCGGCGGTCACATCGACGTGTTCGCCGCCAGCATCGATCCCTCGGTGCTGCAATATCTCCAGGACGGGAAGTTGCGTCTCCTCGGATACCTGAGCGACGTCAAGGCGCCGGGATTCGAAAATTTTCCTTCGTTCAAGGAGTTGTATGGAGAAGTTCCCCCGGATCTCGGCGGAGTGTGGGGTCCCAAGGGGATCCCGGAGGATGTGTTGAAAAAGCTCGACGACGCCTTCGCCAAAGCGGTGGTGGATCCCGAGTTCGTCAAGATAATGGACTCGATGCTCATGCCAGTGGTCTATATGAATCACCAGGAGATCAGTAAATTGGCGCAGGAAGACTTTCCGAGGGTTGGCGAGGTCATGACGGAATTGAAAGCTCAACAAGAGAAAGAGAAATAATAGGGGTGACGTTGGCGGCCGGAAGCCGCCTCTCTCTAGGCGGCGGAGCGCTGCGCTTCGCCGCCGTTGACCCAGGAGCCCGTCGTCGGATGAGGACAGCAGACTTCCACGCGAAGCGCCGAAACA
>JBEKLU010000222.1:0-4627 GCA_050010035.1 Roseiarcus sp. | reverse complement strand
GACGTCGCGCCGACATAGGAAACCGGTCCGTGGAAATGCGCGCCGATCGGCGCGCCGGAAAGGCCGGAATAGACGACCGTCCAGGTCAGCGTGTTGGCGCTCGTGTCCAGCGTCGCCTCGACATGGCCCGTCGCCGTGCTGTCGTTCGGAGGAACTTCCTGCCTGCCGACGAGATCGGCCTGGAAATTGAGTGTGTCGGCCAGCGCGACCGACCCCGTCCCCGTCAGCGCGAGGATCGCGAGCGCGGCCAAGCCCGAGCGCAAGAGGCGATTCGAGCCGGTGCCCCGGCTCGGCGCGCGGAAGCGGGAGAATAGGGAGCAGGGGGACGACGATCCTCGATCGAACGAACCCGCGTCGTCATAGGCTTCGGCTGGCATCCTATCCTCCCCTCGATCGCGCGACGCCGCGGCGACACTCTTATCAAGTTGCGCCCGAACGGCCCTTCCGTCGTCCCCGCTCGACGCGAGCCCGTTCGGCCCGCGCAGACGGCTCAGAAGACAAGCCAAGCATACAGGAACAGCGTGTTGTTGCCTGACGCATTGTGCGTGCCGCCGCCAGGCGGGATGCCGCCGTCGAAGTTCGACGTCCCGCCGTAGAGATGCAGGTACTGGGTGTACTGGATTCCGATGCGGGCGTTGTAGGTCGAATAAGGCCACGGGCTGCCGTGGCTGAACGGCAGATAGGCGGCGTCGAAAACCAGACCGTCGCCGTTGGGACTGTTGTTCAGGCTGTTTCCTCCGGTGGCGGCTCCGTACAGTAGCGCATCTGAGGTTCCTGTAACGTTGAAATAGCCCGCCGACAAGCTATACGTGTGATCCCACACGATCGAAGCGTTGGCCTTGAAGCTGTTCAACCGGTTGTTGAGGTTGGACGCGCTCTGATTTGGATTATTTATGTTGGCACTCGAGTTAAGCCTCTGATATTCGATGATATCCGTCAATTTCGCGGTGACGCTGAATTTGTCTCCGTCGTATTGGTACTGCGAGTCGAAGCCGACGTCGGTGTAATCGTCGAAGCCGAATCCGAACGTCTCCGCCGGGATCACCTGGCCGTACATCCCGAACGTGCCGATCATCAGGTAGTGGTCGCCCCAATGCGGCTCCAGGGCGAGCCGCCAGTAGGGCGCGACGCCGTTCAACAGGTCCGGCGTCGCGCCGGGCTGTTCCCCGAGCCACTCGAGGCCGGTCTTCGAAAGGCCGCCGTACCCCGTCAGTTCGGCATAGAGCATGTCGTTCCAGAACACGTACGTGCCGGCGCCGACGACCTGCTGTCCCCAGCCGCTCTCGATGTGGGTGAGCGGCGGCGAAAAGGCCGGCGCGATCGACGAGAGGATCTGCGGGAAGCCGAAGGCCGGCGTGGTGTTCCAGACGTCCTGCACCGTCGGCGTGTTGTTGACGTCGATTCCCCAGAACCCGTCCTGCCCGAACAGCTTGAACGGGGTGACGTAGCGAGCGTCCGACGCGTCGAGCGCCAGGCTCCCGGTAACGGGGTTGGCAGTCACCTGAATGAAGGCGCCGAGATTGCCGTAAATATTGCCGGCGAGGAAGCCGGTCACCTGCTGGGTGACGAAGTTGTCGTTGGTCTTCAATCCCGCCGGCTGACTGCCGGGATCGTATGCCGACTGCATGTGCGTGAAGGCCGGCATCACCATCGCCGCGACGGGCGGATACTTGGCGTCGCCGCCCTGCATCGTGTAGCCGCCGAGCTTGAAGCGCCGGCCGAACGGCGTCAGTTCGGGAAAGGCGGTGTGGCAGGCCGCGCAGGGCTGGCCGGTCTGGCGCGCGAAGCTCGGGACGGCCGAGGCGGGCTCGACCGTGAGTAGCGACGCCAACGCCATCGCGGTGAGAAAGACCAGCGCGGCGACGACCGATGCGAGCGCGCGAGAGCCGCCTGCGGCCCTAAGTTCTGTCTTCGAGCCGGCAATTCGCTCCCTGCGCCCCATCTCTGACCCCTGCCGCCGCCGCCAAACCCGCCGCAACGCCGAAACCCTCGTGGGGTCCATGCGCCGCGGGAGATCGCCATGATTCGAAATTTAGGTTCATCTGTTGCGCCCACGCAAGCGCAACATGGTTTCCGAATCGTAAATTCGGCCTCAGGCCTTCTTGACCCACAGCTTGCACCAGCCGTTGGGCGAGATCGTCCCGGCGACCGACTTGCACGAATTGGGGGCGACGAACAGGTTGCATCCGTCGCATTGTTTGCCGTCCTTCGGCGAGGCCTGGTAGCTGACCGCCGCCTGCGGCAGCCCGGACGCCATGGCGGAGCGGGCGCCGATCGCCAGCAACGGTGCCGCGCCCGCCGCGGCGAGCAGCACGGTGCGACGATTGATGCTCTTGACATTCAGGTCTTTCATCATCGTTTCCTTTCGACAGAAGTGGATTTCGAGGCGCCGACGACGCTGTCGCGCGCCGTAAGCTTGCAGTAATGAAAACGCAATCCGGCGGCGAGCCTCGCTGGCGATCGCCCACTTGCATTTTCGCAGGCGAGCTCATTCACCGGATTGAGGAAAAGCTAAATGCGTCCAATCGTCGCGATGGCTCGCGCGCCCATGTAGTGGCGGGCCCAGGGGCTAGCGCGGGCGGCGCAACTGGTCAAGTGCCGCCGGTGCGGGACGAGGCGATACGTATTCGACAAAACGCAATGAGTCGATCTGAGCCGATGGACGCGACGCCAACGAATGACCGCTTCTGCTGCTTATCCTCCGGAAACTGCCATTCCGCTCTCGTGAAGAGTTTCGGACGCCGTCAGGCGTCGGAAAGTCCCCGAGGAACGAACCCGCGGTGTGCAGGGCGCGGCTTATGGGGATTTGATGTTTTGGCTGTGCCGGGGTGTACGGCCGTGAAGTGCGCTGGGCCTCATCGGATGCGCATCGCGAGAGCATTTCCGGGCGATCACGGCCGAAATCCGAGGCGATTGATTGGCCATTTCGGCGATCGCGGCAGGGATTGGCGCGCCTGACGACGTGGGCGCAGGCATGGGCGCGCAGGCTGTCGTTTGCCGAGCCGACATGGCGACGACATGACGTGGGAATGAGCCGTGCCGGGTCACGACGAAGTCCCGGTTGCCGCGGAAGCGTGGGGCGGCGCGCGCGGCTGTGTCCAGCGCTCGAAGGTCTCGATGATGCGCATGCGCCCGCCGCAGCAAGGACAGGGAGGGAGCTGATCAGGCGGCTCAACGGCCTCGATGGGTTCTGGCGGCGGCGTCGATGCGGCGAGCAGTTCGCGGACGCGGGCGATGTTGGACTTGCGTGTCGCGCTCGCTAACAATCCGTAATGCCGGATGCGGTGAAAGCCGTGCGGCAGGACATGCAGCAGAAAGCGGCGCATGAACTCGTGGGCGTCGAGCGTCATGACTTGATGGCGTTTCGGTCCGCTGCGGCGGTAATCCTTGAAGCGGAAGGTCACGCTGGCCTGATCGAACGCGATCAGGCGGCGGTTCGAGATAGCGACCCGGTGCGTGTAGAGGGACAGATAGGCGAGCACCGCTTCGGGTCCGGCGAATGGCGCCTTGGAATAGACCGCCCATCGCTTGTTCCTGACCGGCGCGAGATGACGCAGGAAGCGGCGCTGGTCGGCGAGATCGGCCTGAGCGCCGAAGAAGACGAGCTTGCCGGCGTCGTGTAACTCGATCAAGCGGGCCAGAAACAGTCGACGGAAGAGCTTGCCCAGCACCCGGACCGGCAGGAGGAAAGCCGGGCGTGCGTTGATCCAGCGCGAACCGTCGCGCGCGACGCCGCCGCCGGGCACGATCATGTGGACATGCGGATGATGCGTCATCGCCGAGCCCCAGGTGTGGAGCACGGCGGTGATGCCGATCCGGGCGCCCAGATGCTTAGGGTCAGCCGCGATCGTCATCATCGTCTCGGAGGCGGCCCGGAACAACAGGTCGTAGACGACCGCCTTGTTCTGCCAGGCGACGTCGGCGACCTCGGCCGGCAGCGTGAACACGACGTGGAAATAGCCGACCGGCAACAGGTCGGCCTTGCGCTCGGCGAGCCAGGCTCGCGCGGCGGCGCCTTGGCATTTGGGGCAATGGCGGTTGCGGCAAGAGTTATAGGCGACCCGAAGGTAGCCACAGTCGTCGCAGCCATCGACATGGCCGCCGAGCGCGGCGGTGCGACAGTTCTGGATCGCCGACATGACCTTCAACTGGGCGAGGCTCAGACGCCCTGCCTGGGCGCTGCGATAGCCGGGACCCTCGGCCCGGAAGATATCGGCGACCTCCAGCGAGGAGGTCCGCACGGCGCCTCAGCCGCCGGGCGCCGCCTGCTCGGGCGAAAATATACCGAGCTTGTCGAGCGGACTGGTCACGGTGCGCACCGTTCGAGTCGCCACCTTAGTGTAGAAGGCGGTGTTCTCCAGCTTGGCGTGGCCGAGCAGCGCCTGGATGACGCGGATGTCGACGCCGTCCTCCAGCAGGTGCGTGGCAAAGCCGTGGCGCAGCGTATGCGGTCCAACCCGCTTGGCGATGTCCGCTGCTCGCGCCGCCTCGACGACGATCCGGTACAACTGCCGGGTGCTGATCGGCTTGCCTGCATGCTGGCCTGGAAACAGCCAGCCCTTGGGGTGCATCACGCCTTGGCGCCGGCCGACCTTCCACCACTGGCGCAGCAGGGCGAGCATATCCG
>JBEKLU010000221.1:0-4902 GCA_050010035.1 Roseiarcus sp. | reverse complement strand
CGGGAGGTTAAGGCATGAGCACCATTCTCATCATTATTATACTGATTCTGATTTTCGGCGGCGGTGGCGGGTATTATGCGCACGGTCGCTATGGGACTGCCGGGCTCGGCGGAGTTTTGGGGCTCGTTCTGATCGTCATCGTAGTGCTTTGGCTCGTGGGTGGGATGGGCGCATCTAGTCTGCACCCGTGACGACTTTGCAACGGGGGATGAAGGCGGCATCCTCTGCCACATCGAGCCCGAAGAAAGCCGCGAGCGGTTGCTCGTGTATAGGCGCTTTTTAGCTGTTTTGGCTCGACGGCGAGAAACGCAAGCCATTGATTTTGCTCATGCGGGTCGAGGGGCTGCCACCGCTATTGACAAGTAACAAGTGTCAACGTGACAACGCCATATTTCGCTATATCGTCCAACTCGATCTCACGTCCTCGCGAACCCATCGCACGCTTCGCGTCGCGGCGACGGTCGCGAGTCGCCGAGCTGTCGCGCTCGCCTGAAATCGCGTGTGGCGCAAACCGCATTGCGGCCTCGGAGCGACAACGTGACGCTGCCGACGCGCGTACTTCATGCAAAGCCTGGAAAGAAATCGACCTTGATGCGCGAACGGGCGACGCCCATCTCCTTTAGCACGCGTCGAAACTGCGACACCATCGCCCAGGGACCTGAGATGTAGAAGGTGCGGTCTAGGAAATCGGGAACCACGCGTCGGATCAGCGCCGCGTCTAAAAAGCCGCGATGAACGCTCGGGCTGGGCGCAGCGCCGTCCGCGACGGCGTAACCCGTCCGCAACCCTGATCTCGCGCGCTGAAGGCGTATGTCCCGGTTGAAGAGCGCCCCTGGCCCCGCGTCGTCGGCTCCTGGGAGCGGACGAGGGAAATGCGTGAGGGCCGCCAATGCTCGCCGGAAATGTCCGCCGTCTCTTTGAGTAGTTTCCGACCCTTCTAGAGGCGCGCCCACCTCGATAAATCCAACGGACCCAAAGCTTGGGTTCGGAGCTCCCATCCGAGTTCGATCCTCGCTCAAGACTTGAATGATCTCCCGGTCACTCGCCTCGCCTTGGATCTCCGGTGAAGTTGGAATGGAACCCGCGCCATGCCCCAAGTGAAGTCGAAGCTGAAAAGCTCGGTTCCGTTCGTTCTTGCGCTGCTCGGCGCAAGCCTGTTCATGCCGCGGATCAACGAGGCGGATGCGCAGGCCGAGCCCCCCTTCGCGGGCCTTTCGGGGAAATGGTCGGGTGACGGCTCCATCGCGCTGACCAATGGGACGACCGAACGGCTGCGATGCGACGCGACCTACGTCGTCAGCGGGGGCGGCGAAAATCTCGATCAAACGCTGCGCTGCGCCAGCGACAGCTACAACTTCGATCTTCGCATCAGTCTCACCGATACAGCGGGCGTGATCGTCGGAAACTGGAACGAACTCAGCAAGAACGTTCAGGGCGGAATTTCCGGACACGATTCGAAAGGGCTCATCCAGGCGATGGTGAGAGGTCAGACATTTACCGCCAGCGTGAACGTCGCGACGCACGGGACCGAGCAATCGGTGCAAATTCGCGCGCAAAGCGGCGACCTCTCGCAAGTCACGATCACGCTTCACCACGCGCATTGAGATATCCGACGCCGGTGGCGCTGTTTCCTCGACATATCCAGAACGGATGCAAAACATGGGTCTGGAGCGTCTCGTCGTTTGCACAGCCGGAGCCGGCCAACTCTTGATCTCTGGATCGGGAGCCTGGACCGCCGACAACGTCGCGCGTCTCAAGGCCGTCATCGACGACGCGCGCCCGAACGAAGCGCCAAAACTCGAAATCGACATGGGCGAGGTCAGGGAGTTCGACACATTCGGCGCCTGGATTCTGGAACGCCTGATGCGCGGCGACGGACGTCCGCGCCAAGTGTCGTTGGTCCGGCTGCCCGAGAGGTTCCGCGACCTCGTTGAGGACGTGCGCCAAACCAATCGAAGCGCGCCCCCGCCGCGCCAGCGGATCGCCTGGCCGCTGGCGCGTCTGGCGGATATTGGCCGCGGCGTCGAAGCGGCCGGCGCGGAGGCGCTCCGAATGGCGGCCATGGTTGGCGCGCTCGTCGAGCTTTTCGGCGTCGCCCTCCTGGCGCCACGGCGCTTTCGGTTGACCTCGATCGTCCATCAGCTCGACCGCGTCTGCGTCCGCTCCGTGCCCATCATTGTTCTCATCACCTTGCTGATCGGGGCTATCATCGCTCAACAGGGCTTTTTCCATTTTCGCCAGTTCGGCGCCGACGACTATGTCGTCGACCTCGTGGGCATTCTGACGCTTCGCGAAATCGGCGTCCTCATCGTCTCCATCATGGTCGCGGGCCGATCTGGCAGCTCCTACACGGCAGAATTGGGTTCGATGAAGATGCGCGAGGAGATCGACGCGCTACGAACCATGGGCCGCGACCCGCTGGAGGTCTTGGTTCTGCCTCGCATCATCGCGCTCGTAGTCGCACTGCCCTTGCTGGCTTTGATCGGCGCGATGGCCGCGCTCATCGGCGGCGGAATCGTCGCGTCGATCTACGGCATGGAGCCGAGCCTCTATGTCGCCCGCCTCAGGGAGGCTGTGTCGATATCCGATTTCGAGGTCGGCATGATCAAGGCGCCCTTTATGGCCCTGGTGATCGCATTGGTGGCTTGCATCGAAGGGTTTCAGGTGCGGGGCAGCTCGGAATCGCTGGGCGCGCGAACCACTTCGTCGGTCGTGAAAGCGATTTTTCTGGTCATCGTTCTCGACGGAATTTTCGCGATGTTCTTTTCCTCGATTGGCATGTGAGCGATGGAAGACGCGAGCGCGCCCAACGCCATTGAGGTCGCCGACCTCGTCGTCGAGTTCGCCGGGAAAAGGGTGCTCGATCATCTGTCCCTGGATGTTCGGACCGGGGAGATTCTCGGCCTAGTCGGCGCATCCGGAGGCGGCAAATCCGTGCTCTTGCGCACCATGCTGGGGCTTATCCCCAAGCGACAGGGGCGGATCGCAATCTTCGGCGTGGATCAAGACAAAGCGACATTGCAGGAACTCCAAACGCTTGAGCGGCGATGGGGCGTTCTCTATCAACAGGGCGCGCTGTTCTCATCGCTCTCGGTGTTTCAAAACATCGAATTCCCGATCCGGGAATATCTGAGGATTCCGCAACGGCTGATGCGGGAGATCGCTACAGCCAAGCTGGAAATGGTGGGATTGAAATCCGAGGACGGCGAAAAGCATCCCTCGGAACTGTCGGGCGGCATGACTAACCGCGTCGCGCTCGCCCGTGCCTTGGCGCTCGACCCCGCCATCGTATTCCTCGACGAGCCGACATCCGGTCTTGACCCGATCGCGGCCGGCGAATTCGGCGTGCTGATCCAAACGTTGCAACGTACGCTCGGGCTGACGGTGTTCATGGTCACCCACGACATCGTAGCGCTGCGAACGATCTGCGACCGCATCGCGGCCTTGGCGGAGGGCAAGATCGTCGCGATCGGGTCGATGTCGCAGGTGCTCGAAACTGAAGATCCCTGGGTGAAGTCCTATTTTCGCAGCGTTCGGAGCGCTCCTTCGAGCGCGCCGGCGACGCCCTGAGCCGAGGTCGAACCTATGGAAACACAAGCGCGCTACACCGTCGTCGGGCTGTTTACGCTCCTTATCGCCGCCGTCGGATTCGTTTTCGTCTATTGGTTGCACGGTTTCGCGGGTGCGGGCGCGTTGGCGCTCTATCGCATCCGTTTCGAGACGCCCGTCATCGGACTGAGACCTGGCGTCGCGGTGCTCTTCAATGGGCTACGCGTGGGCGAGGTCACCTCGGTGCGGCTCGACCCCACCGCCCCCAAGATCCTGATGGCGCAGATCGCCGTGGATACGACGACGCCGGTTCGGCAGGACACGCAAGTCGGAATCGACGCCCAGGGTCTGATGGGCGGCGCGACCGTCTCTCTGACCGGCGGCTCCTCGACGGCGGTCCTGAAGCCCGGCGCCGACGGCGAGCCGCCGCTGCTCATCGCCACCGCGGATGAAACCCAAAGTCTAACTCGCACCGCAAAGACGGCCTTGGTGCAACTCGACGGCATACTCACCGACAACGCACAGCCGCTGCGCGGCATGATCGCCAATCTGAGCACGTTCTCCGACGCGTTGGCGCGCAATTCGGGGCGGGTCGACAGCATATTGGCGGGCCTCGAGAAGATGACGGGCGGCGGTGCCCCCAAGCCGCCGCCGCTCTCCTACAACCTGAGCGCGCCCGAATTCCCGTCGCTCCAGAAGTCGCCGGGCAAGGCGCTGGGCATGCAGATCGCCCTGCCGGAGCCGACCGCGCTCGTCGCCTTCGAGACTCAGAAGGTGCTGGTCGCGCCGAGCCCCAACGAACTGAAGCCCTTGGAAGACGGGCAATGGGCCGACAGCGTTCCCAAGCTTGTGCAAACCCATATGTTGGAGAGTTTCGAGAACGCCGGCTTCGCGCATGTCGGCAAGGCAACAGACGGCTTCACGCCCGAGGTTCAACTTCTGCTCGAGATCAGATCCTTTCAGATCTCGCTTGCGGCGCCGCCTTCGGCGCGGATCGAGATTTCCGCGAAGCTGCTCGGCGCCGACGGTAAGATCGTGGCCGAACGCGGTTTTCGCGCAACGGCTCCCGCGATGGGAGTCGGAAGCCCCGAAGCGGCGGCGGCGCTGAACGAGGCGTTCCAGACAGTCGCCCACGATATCGTCGTATGGGCGCAGGCGACGATGTGACGCTATTTCGCGACCTCTGCAATTTGGGTTCGGGCGGCGCGTCAGGAACAGTGGGGCGTCGCAAAGGTGTTGTCACGTTGTCGGTGGAAGAACGCAAAGGGCCTGCGGCTCTTGAAATTTCAAGCGGCCGCGACCGTTTCGCGCCACGTCCTCATCGCCGCGGCGCGGAAGGTGCGATGCGTTTGG
>JBEKLU010000220.1:0-4666 GCA_050010035.1 Roseiarcus sp. | reverse complement strand
GCCTGCAGCTCCGACGTGGGGATGCCGATTCCGGTGTCCCAGATTTCGATGCGCAACTTTCCCCGGCGGCGACGGCAGCCGACGAGCACTTTGCCGCGCTGGGTGTATTTCAGGGCGTTCGAGAGCAGGTTGCGGATCATCTGCTCGAGCAGACGCGGGTCGCTTCGAATGGACAGAGCGCAGGGCATCACGCGCAACGCGAGGCCTGCCGCCTGTGCGTGGTAAGTCAATTCGTCCCGAAGGCGGTCGAACAGGTCGTTCACGGGGAAGTCGGTTACTTCGGCCTTAACGGCGCCCACTTCGATCTGATTGATGTCGAGCAGCGTATTCAGCATGCCCGTCATCGCGCCCAAAGCTTCATCGATGCGCGCCACCAGATTCTCGGCCTTCTCCCCTATCACCTTCTTCGCCAGCAGGCCCTGCAGCAGGGCGAGCGTTTGCAATGGCTGGCGCAGATCATGGCTCGCCGCCGCGAGAAAGCGCGACTTGGCGATGGTCGCCAATTCCGCCTGTCGCTTGGCGGCGGTCAGCGCGTCCGCCGTGCGCCGCCGTTCCGTCACGTCCTCAAAAATGATGACGACACCCTCGGTCTTCTCGTCACTGGCGCGATAGGGCAAGATCCGACGTATGAACCAGTAGCCGCTCTGACCCTGGATTTCCCGTTCGACCGGCGTATGCGTTTTCAGAACCTTGCGGGCGTCGTCCAGAAGAGCTTCATCGGCGGCCAGCGACTTGAGATCCGTGAGCGGGCGCCCGACGTCGCTCGGAATCACGTTGAAGAGCGCTTTCGTCGCCGGCGTGAAAAAGCGGATGTTGAAACGGGTGTCGAGGAAGATCGTCGCGACGTCGGTGCTGTAAAGGACGTTCTGCAAATCGTCCGCGGTCGTACGCTGCCGATCGAGCGTTTCCTGCAACTGGGTGTTGAGAGCGTTCAGCTCCTCGTTGAGCGATTGAAGTTCCTCTTTGGATGCGAGCAGTTCCTCGTTGGTCGATTGAAATTCCTCGTTGACGGACAACGCCTCGTCGTTGATCGTCATCTGCTCTTCGCTCGAGGTCTCGAGATTGCGGATGGCGTCCTGGAGTTCGATTTTCGTCGCCTCGAGCTCCCGTTCGAGCTCGACGACGCGAGGAACGTCAGCCGGCGTCACGCTACTGCCCACGGCGACTTGCGGCTCGGGCTGCTCGACGAAGCATACCAACAACAAGTCCTCGCGCTCGCTCGGCGCCGGTTCGACGACGATGCGGAATGACGAGGCGCCGGCCTCGCCGTTCGTCCGCCCGCCGGGCATGACGACGCGCGCGTTGTCGCGCAGCGCGCGCTGAACGGCCGATCTCAGCTTCGTGCGCACGCCTTCGCGCGCCATGGCGATCAAATCGTGCGCGGGGCGGCCCGAGGCGACCTTGAGATAACGATCTGTTGGTCCGAGGAAGTGGAGACATTCGAGTTTGCGGTTGATCAACACCGAGGCCGGACCATAGGTCTCCAACACCATTCTTCGGCAAAGTTCGGCAAACTCGGCTTGGCGCGAAGGCGCCGGAGCCGGTCCGGAAAGCATGCGCATCCGTGGCGCGTCTCCGGCCCTGGGCGACAAGCCGACGTCGCCGGACCGGCTGCCGCCAACGCGCCGATAAAGACGCTCGGATTTGGAAACGACGGCGAACCCGCTGTCGGCGGCTCCCACCGTCTCGGCATTGCCGAGAAGCAACAGGCCGCCTTCGCGCAACGCAAAATGGAAGATCGAGGCGACTTTCGCTTGCGCCTCGGGGCGAAGGTAGATCAGAAGGTTCCGGCACGAAACGAAGTCGAGACGCGCGAACGGCGGGTCCGCCAGCACGTCCTGCACCGTGAACACCACGCTGGAACGCAGCTCCGGCGAGACCCTGTAGGAATGATCGTCCCTCGAGAAAAACGCCGCCAATCGCCTTGGCGAAACGTCGGCCTCGATCGATTGGGGATAGAGGCCTTCACGCGCGATCGCCACCGCATCCGGGTCGACGTCGCTGGCGAAGACCTGCAATTTGATGTCGCGTTTCGAGGCGGCGATCTGCTCACGGAACAGCATGGCGAGGGAATAGGTCTCTTCGCCGGAACTGCAACCGGCGACCCAGATCCGCAGCGGTCGATCCAGAGCGTGATCGCGCACGAGGGCGGGAATGACGTTCGTCTCCAGAAAGTTAAATACGGGCGCGTCACGAAAGAAACCCGTGACGTTGATCAGCAGGTCCCTCGAAAGCTGGTCGAGTTCTTTGGCGTCGCGAAGCAGGAAATCAAGATAATCGCCCGCGGTCTTGATCGCCGCCATCGCCATGCGCCGCTCGACGCGGCGTTCGAGAGTGCCATGCTTGTAATGGGCGAAATCGTGAACCGTCTTCGTGCGCAGAAGATCGATGATCTTCGGCAGAAAATCTCGCACTGAATTTTGCGAGGGCGATTTCCTCGGCGTCGGCGTTAGGGCCGCGCCCTGTTCGTGCCCGACGAGCGCCTCGGCGATCTTCGCCGCGGGGAGCACGAGGTCCACCGCGCCCGTCGCGATGGCGCTTTGGGGCATGCCGTCATACTCGGCTTCGCCGGCTTCCTGCGCGATGACGAGGCCGCCCTTCGCCTTTACCGCGCGCAGACCAAGACTGCCGTCGGCGCCGGTTCCCGAGAGGACCACGCAGACGGCGCGCGCGCCAAATTCGCTCGCCAGCGAATTCAACAGGAAGTCGAACGGGAGTCGCGCGCCATGGCGCGCTTGCGGTCGCGAAAGCCGCAGGACGCCTTTGTCGGCCGAAAGATAGACGCCAGGCGGGATGACATAGACGCGCTCGCGTTCGATCGCCATTCCGTCGGTCGCTTGCAAGACCGGCATCGCCGTGTGGCCCGCGAGCAAACCCACCATCATGCTGTCGTGGCTCGGATCGAGGTGCTGGACGATTATGAAGGCCATGCCGTTGCCCGCGGGAAGCGCGTCGAGCAGCTTCTTGCACGCGTCGAGGCCGCCCGCCGAAGCGCCTATCGCGACGATCGGGAAATCGGCGCGGGTGCTGACGGAAAGGGGCTTCTGGATCCAACGCGGTCTCTCCGCCTTGGTTTGATGCGGACGACTTCCAGGCATTCTGTTCTTTTTCTCGACGAGCGGCGCTCCAAAGGGAACGGCGACGTATTTCTTAGCACAATCCGACCGCCTACGCGACCAGTCCAAAATCGGATAGTGGGCCAGTTTGAATGTGGCGATCCAAGTGGGTCTGGAAAATCGCGGTTGTTCGGCCCATATTGATAAGATGCGTGAAGAGCATCATTTTACGGTTATCGTTGAACCCGACCTTTTGCGCAGCGGTCGTTATCGTTGGGCATTTTGCGAATCCGAACAAATTCGCGATCGGTCTGCAGTCTCTTTCGCAACCAGACGCGAGGCGCAATCCGACGCGACAAAGGCGCTCCAGAAACGGATTGCCGCTTGGCAAGCTTGCCGATGACCAAGACCACCCAAATGCCCGCGCGCTTTGCCCGTTGGTTCAAATCGCGCGGGCATTTGGGGGTCTTGGTCATCGGATGGGACGCCACGGTGAAGCTCGCTTTTGCATAGCAACGTTTGCCCCATCTTTGGCTTGGCGTCGGGTCGGATACGAAAATTGGGACCGAATCAGAAGTTTGCCTTCCTTGAAGAGGGACCAACGGAACCAACGGTCACCTAAAGGATCAGGTTCAATTTTGATCGAAAACGGGCGCATGCCTAGCATGTCCACATCGTGGAACATGGTAGTATTAAACGATTAGGTCAAAATTGCGCTGCCTTGTTCAAACTGGCCCACTACCAAGAACCGGGTGCTGAGTCCGCGCCTCCGCCAGTTAGAGTGCGGATGAATTTAGCGGCATCGCCGATGAAAAACGGCCGGGCGACGCCGTCCTTTGGGGCCTTGGGGGATTAGCGCCCCGTTGATGCAAA
Source organism: Roseiarcus sp. (assembly GCA_050010035.1). Taxonomy (GTDB): domain Bacteria; phylum Pseudomonadota; class Alphaproteobacteria; order Rhizobiales; family Beijerinckiaceae; genus Roseiarcus. The sequence continues at coordinate 737 of JBEKLU010000220.1, read as the reverse complement.
CCAGCGGTGAAGTTCTTCGCCCGTGCGGTTATCGAAAACGATAAACCCATCCGGCGGCGCCTTCGGGTGTCTCAGCCTCACGGCCTCAAGCCTGACGATGGCCCTTGAAACCGCCATACTCAACTGTTGATACGCGCTTTCATCGGACTCGATCGGCACTGTTTCGTCGCAACGGGCGACCCATTTCACCATAAACATCTGCGATCCCCAATATCGAGGTAATGGATAAACTTAGCAGGCACGGGTGGAGCGGCCTTGAGCGAAGTCAAGCGCGGCAAAGTCTCCCCCTCTGCGTCGGCACGGACGCGCGGATCGTCGGAGCGGCGAGCTTATTCAAGCGGCGCGCGGGGCTCTCGCGCCGGGCCCCGCTCTCCACGTCGGGCCATTCGGCGGCGGCAAGAGTGAGGCTCCGCCGCAAGAATCGCTCTTCGCCGGAGCCCCGTCGCGCGGCGGCATGAGTAGTTCCCGAGGCTCCCCTTCGCCGTCCTGCGTCCGCTATTATGCATTCCCAATCGTCCGCGCTTCGTTCCCAGCGCAGAAGGCTTCGGTCGTCAGACGGGCGCCGAGGCGGCGCGCTCGATGCCCGCTTTGTTGCAACCACAAGGGCCAACCATGCAGCCGACCCACAACACATTATCCGAGAACATTCGCACTCAGGCCGTCGAACTCCTGAACACGCGCCTGGCGGCGGCGATCGATCTGCATGGCCAGTTGAAGCAGGCGCACTGGAACGTGCG
>JBEKLU010000219.1:0-4737 GCA_050010035.1 Roseiarcus sp. | reverse complement strand
AGCGCCGTGCGCAGCATGCGCGCGCCGCGGGCGAAGGCTTCTGAGCGGAAGGAGGTCGTCGTCACTGCGAACCCCGAAAACGCGCCTCGTCGAGGCGGATTGATCACCGGGGTTGATTAGAAGGAGCCTGAAATGGGGGAGCGCAACAAGGCTGATGGGGGCGTGGGGCCGTGGCGTAGAAAGACATGCGATAGGGAGGATCGCCGTTCAGGGCGACGACGTCTCGGGCGATGGGTCTATCCCACAAGCTGCCTTAAGGTCAGCCCCGCGGTGATCGCGGCGTTGACCGCAAAAGCGGACATGATCGTCATCGCGTTCGAACGGTGAAGGTGCGCCACAATCCGACGTTGGCTTCGCTCCAGCTTCCGGACGTTCCGCGGCCCGGGTCAAAGGCCCGTCTATGGCGCTGCTCGCGCGTTGGCCATGAACTCACAAGCCCGAAGACTTCGCCCAGATTCTGATCCCGAGCCGGACATGAGTGGCCGAAACGCCGAAGGGCACCCAGTGCTATTGCGACCGAGGTTGGCAGTATGTGCGAAGCGCGGCGCATCAATCTCGCAGTTGCAATAGCTGGCAAGATCACGTGTCGCCGACACTTTGCAAGATGGGGGCCGTCCTAGGTTCGTCGTCGTCTCCAGGTCCGAGAGTGACTTTCAGGTGGCGTAGCAGGACCACCTCGATGTTCTTGGTTCGGTACGAAAAACGCGCTTGATAGAATTCGAAATCGGTGCGGCGTTCGGCCAGGCATTTCTGTTCGATGATCCGCATGATGCGGAGCTTGTCCTCGGGCGTGGTTTTGATGCCGAAGCAAATCCCGGCCAAATCCTTGAAGCGATATTTGAGGGCGTGTGGCTGGTTGTAGCTGTCTTGCAGAACCAGCCGATGCTCGCTCTCGTGCTTCCAGTCGCGCGTCTTCGTAACCCGGCCGGCGTGATAGTCCTTCCAATAGCCGGTTCGCCATTCATCCTGGCTGCCGAGGATTTGCGCGGAGGCCGCGCTGCGTTTGCCGTCGGGGCCTGCGTACCAGAAGGAAAGCCGTTCGCCTTGCACGGCGCCGAGCGTCTCGAAGAAGCTGATCTCCGGATAATCGTCGCCATAGCGCACGGCTTCGAACGGGAGCGGCCTGTATCCGTAGTCGGTTCGGGTGTCGTTCTTGCCACCCCCGATGCCAACCGCTTGGTACAAGCTCAGATTGGCATCGCCGGATTGAGCAACGTCAGCTGAAAATTTTAGGCACACGCCTTTGTGGCCGTCGGCATAGCTGGCCCACATGGATGCGTTGCTCGCGTCGTCCAAAAAACACGCCGCATACCAGGCAGGGTGGACCAGGCTTTCCAACGACCGGACGTAAAAGTCGTCAAATTCACGGGCCAGAAAACTCCACGCCTTTTGCGTCGGGTTCAGCGTGTTGTTGAAATCGTGGATGAGCGTGATCTGCATCGTCGTGATTGCGCCGATCTCGAATAGCGGCTCGGCCAACGCGGGGTGGTCAGCGCGCTGGCGGATCATTTCACCGAGCGACTTCAGTTGGCTGGTAGCGATGGCCTGGCCGGCCGGGTCGTCGCCGATGTCCACAGGCGGAATTGAGAGCGCGGCTTTCGCAAGGGTGAAGACCAGGGGGTTCAGGGCGCGAAGATAGAAGCTGAGTTCGTCACGCCGGACTTTCGCCGATGTGCTCGCCAGCATGGTGATCAACTCTCCGACAACCTCGTGCGCGAAGAGCTTGTCGCAGATGTCGGCGTAAATTTTTCGGACCTCGTCGCTCGGGAGATCGGCTTCGGTGTGATGGGCGGTCGGGCCGTGGAGCGTTTTGTCGAAATCCGCTCCCAGGAAAATGACCGTCATCACGGCGTTGAGGAGCAACAACACGTAGTGGCGGATCAGATTGCGCCAAACGATCTCATCGCCCTGCCAATAGAGGTCTTTGAATCCCTCCATGGGATCGTTCAACTCGGCCGGACTGGCGAAGTAGATTTGCTGAGATTCCAGTTCGGCATGCTTGCCTAAGAGGGCATCGACGGACCGGAACCGATAGAAAAAGCAGCTCATAGAGGGAGTCTGCCACGTTTGCAGCGGGCCTGCTAGCCTGACCAGCGCCTTCAGCCTGGTTCTGATAACTCACCGTGTTGCCGCGGACGAGTCCGCGGCGTGGTCACGCCTATCGGTGCAGAATTCTATCAAGACCTCCGCCAAGCGGACATTGCCAACGTCAGCGATGAGTCAAAAATCCCCGGTCGCAGCCCTCGCTCGGGATGACCGCTTCGGAGGAATTCGCCCCTCCCATCCATCGGGTCCTTATGTCTGCACTTGGCGAACTCCTGGCATTCAGATTGCCGGGAAGCGGACCGTCCCAAGGTCGCACGTGAGTCAGGAATTGGAATGGCCGAAATCAAACCCTGGCTCGTTTTGAAATTCAATACCCCACTACGTGGCCACCGCCTCGTTTTCCGCAGCGCTCGGGTCAACATCGCGGCTCACCTCGTCGGCGAGCGTCCGCCCCCGCGCCAATCGTCGACCCAAGGCCTCAACGAAGCCGTCATACCGCTCCCGGCCCTTCGCCTGCGCCGCCGCCTGGGCGGTATCCGGCAATGGCGGGGTATTGGTCAGCCAGAAGCGCACGAACAGCGCCAGCGCCTCGTTGGAGATCGTGACGTGCCGTTCGAGGCGCTCGATCTGTCGCGTCATGCGGTCGAGCCGCCGCGCCAGCGCGGCCTCCAAGCGGTCGGCGCCATCCGGCGACAGGTGCGAGGCGAGCGCCGTCTCCACCACCAGTGCCTGCGGCACGCGTTTGCGCGCCGCGTAGTCGGCCAGCTTGCCAGCGAGATCCGGCGGCAGGCGGAAGGTGTGTTTAGTGCGCATGCGTTACAGCCCCATGTCGTCGGCCGGATCGAGCGAGACTTGCCGGGCGATGGTGCGGACTTGGCCCTGCAAGACGCGGAGACGCTGGGGGGCGTCATCCGCGTCGTCATCGGCCAACTCGAATTCCTGCGCCGGCTGGCGGGGTTCCGGGGCGATCTCTTCGTGCTCGGGAAGTTCAGGCTCACGCCGAATACCGGCGTTGTCGGGATCGTCGGCTTGCACCGGCGGCGCCGCGACGATCAACGCCGCCCAATCGTCGGTGTGCGCCGGGCGCGCCGTAGCGGAGAGCCTAGTGGAGTCCGCCGAGCGAGAGGGCTTGGGCGGCGGCAGAATTCGGGTCCGCAATTGCGGGTCCTCGTAGTAACGCGCTTTCTTGGCGCGGATCGGATGGCAGCCGGAGACGAGCACCAACTCGTCGTCGGGAGGGAGTTGCATCACCTCGCCGGGCGTGAGCAGCGGTCGCGCGGTTTCCTGACGGGAGACCATCAAGTGACCGAGCCACGGACTCAGCCGATGGCCCGCATAGTTTTTGGCGTCGCGGATTTCGGTGGCGGTGCCGAGCGCGTCGGAAACGCGCTTGGCGGTTCGCTCGTCGTTGCTGGCGAAGCTCACGCGCACATGGCAGTTGTCGAGGATCGAGTTGTTTTGGCCATAGGCCTTCTCGATCTGGTTCAGGCTTTGGGCGATCAGAAATGCCTTCAGGCCATAACCGGCCATGAAGGCCAGAGCGCTCTCGAAGAAATCGAGCCGACCCAGCGCCGGGAATTCATCGAGCATCAGCAGCAGGCGATGGCGCTGGCGCTTCGACTCCAGCTCCTCGGTCAGTCGCCGGCCGATCTGGTTCAGGATCAAGCGGACAAGTGGCTTGGTCCGACTGATGTCCGATGGCGGGACGACGAGGTAGAGCGTCGCCGGCCGCCCGCTCTCGACAAGATCGCGGATGCGCCAGTCGCATTGGCGCGTGACAGCGGCGACCACGGGATCGCGATAGAGACCGAGGAACGACATCGCCGTCGACAGCACGCCGGAGCGTTCGTTTTCGGATTTGTTCAGCAGTTCGCGCGCGGCGCTGGCGACCACGGGATGCACGCCGCGTTCGCCCAGATGCGGCGTCGTCATCATCGCGCGCAGCGTCGTCTCGATCGGCCGCTTGGGATCGGAGAGGAAATTGGCGACGCCGGCGAGCGTCTTGTCCGGCTCGGCGTAGAGGACATGCAGGATCGTCCCGACTAGGAGCGAATGGCTGGTCTTCTCCCAATGATTTCGCCGTTCCAGCGCGCCTTCCGGATCGACCAGCACGTCGGCGATGTTCTGGACGTCGCGCACCTCCCATTCGCCGCGCCGGACCTCCAGCAACGGATTATAGGCGGCACTCTGCACATTGGTGGGGTCGAAGAGCAGGACGCGACCGAACCGCGCGCGCCAGCCGGCGGTGAGCGTCCAGTTCTCGCCCTTGATGTCATGGACGATCGCCGAGCCCGGCCAGGTCAGCAGCGTCGGAACGACCAGGCCGACGCCCTTGCCGCTTCGGGTCGGCGCGAAGCAGAGCACATGCTCGGGGCCGTCGTGGCGCAGGTAGTCGTCGTGCCAGCGACCGAGGAGCACGCCGTCATGGCCAAGCATGCCGGCCTGCCGGACTTCGTGCGCCTCGGCCCACCGGGCGGAACCATATGTCGTGACCCGCTTGGCCTCCCGCGCCCGCCAGACCGAAATGGTGACAGCCACGACGATCGCGGCGATGCCGCCGGACGCCGCGATATAGGCGCCTTCGACAAAGATCTCGCGCGCATAGGCATCGAAGGCGAACCACCACCAGAAGAATGCCGGCGGCTGGTAGACGGGCCAGCCGAGGACTTCAAACCAGGGGTGGCCGAGCTG
>JBEKLU010000218.1:0-4739 GCA_050010035.1 Roseiarcus sp. | reverse complement strand
GCCCACGTCTCTCTTTCTTCCGATGTAATTGTCAAACAGCAGCGAGGAGCAAACCTCCCCTACGAGCCCCGCGAAAACGCCTAGGCCTAAGCCCTCGGCGCAACCACGAAACCCAAATCCCAACCGACGTCCCCCAGAAAACGTGCGAACCGCTCCGCCCCCGCCTCTCAGCAGGGAGGAGACCTTCAAAGTTCAGCCCGAAATCCGGATGGCTATCGGCCGCTCAACGCGGCAGCGCCGTCGGTGCGCGCTGATATAGGGAAGGCCCTCAGAACTGTCAAACGGTTTTTGCGCAAAAATCTTCACCCTGTCGTCGCGCTTCACGACGCGCGTCGGCGCACGATCATTTTCATGCCGTAGCGCGAGCGTAGCGTCACGCGCTGGATCGGCGCGACGACGTGGCCCGGCGCGAGATCGAAGCGCAGCGTGCGCAGGAGATGCGCGAGCACGATGAGCGCCTCCTGAATGGCGAAGCTCTGACCGATGCACACGCGCGGGCCGGCGCCGAACGGAATATAGGCGTAGCGATCGACGCGCTCGCGATTTTTCCCGAGAAACCGCTCGGGATCGAAAGCGTCCGGATCGCTCCACAGCCGGCGGTGACGATGCAGCACGAAGGGCGCCACGCTCACCACCGTTCCCGCCGGGATGCGCGCGCCCGCCAGCCAGTCCTCTCCGATCGCCTCGCGGCTGAGGAACGCGGCGGGCGGATAGAGCCGTAACGCTTCCTCCAGCGCCGCTTTCACCACGGGGAGCGTTTCGCCGGGATCGTCGGAGCTTTGCGGATCGAACGCCGCGTCGACTTCCGTCTCGGCGCGCTCACGCCATTGCGGCGACTGCGAAAGCAGGTAGAGCGTCCAGGTCAGCGCGTTGGCGGTCGTCTCGTGCCCGGCGCCGATGAAGGTGACGATGTTGGCGCGCACGTCCTCTTCGCTGATGGCGCGGCCGGTCTCGGGGTCCTGCGCACGCAACAGCAGCGTCAGGAGATCGTTCGGCGCGCCCGCGCCCGAGGCGATCAGCGACTTGCGCGCCGCGATGATGTCGTCGACCGCTTTTTGGAAGAAGCGCAGCGTCGCGCGCCCACGCAGGCGCCAGACGCGCGGCAGGAAGGACGGCGCGCCCAGGAGGTCGAGCGGGTCGAGCCGCCCGAACGTCTCGAAATAGCGCGTGACCGCGCGTTGAAACGCCTCGGCGCCGCGCGCCAGCCCCTGCGAGAACAGCGTCTGCTCCAGCACCTCCAGCGTCACGCGCGCCATATCGGCGGCGACGTCGCTGACGCAGCCCTTGGGCGCCGCCGCGTAACGCTCGGCGGCCGCGCGCGCCACGCGATGCATGGCGGGGGCGAAATCGGCGACCTGGCGCGGCGAGAACAACGGCGCCAGCGCGCGCCGCTGGACGCGCCAATCCTCGCCCTCCGCGGTGAGCAGCCCTGTGCCGAGACCGGGGCGCAACACTCTGAGTTGCAACGCGTCCTTGCGGTAATTGGCCGCGTTGTCGAGAAAGATTCGCCTCACCGCGTTGGGGTCGCTGACCACCGCGCGCATGCCCAAGACGGTGGGGCCGATGAGGATCGGCAGTTCGAAATGCGCGCGCGTCCACACCTCGAGCGGGTTGCGCCACAGCGCGTAGACCATCGCCAGACCGCCGATCGGCCCCTTGCGCGGCTCAGGCGCCGGCGGGCGGAACGGCGCGGACTTCGTCGAAGCGAGCGACATCAGCGATCCCTTTGGATTGGCCGCTTCGCGGAAGGCCGCGCAACGACGAAGCCGCCCCCTCGCGCGACGCACGTTAGCACGAAAAGCGGGGCGAGGCCTCGGGACGCGACGCTAGAACGCCGTGCGCTGGCGCATCGCGGCGGCGAGCGTGCCGTCGTCGAGATAGTCGAGCTCGCCGCCGACCGGCACGCCGTGGGCGAGCCGCGTCGCCTTGACGGCGTAGGGGCTCAGGAGCTCCGTCACGTAATGCGCGGTGGTCTGGCCGTCGACCGTGGCGTTGACCGCGAGCACGACTTCTCTGACGCCGCCCGCGGCGACCCGCGCGACCAGGCTCGCCAGATTGAGGTCGTCGGGCCCGACGCCGTCGAGCGGCGACAGGGCGCCGCCCAGCACGTGATAGCGCGCGTGCGTCGCGTTGGCGCGCTCCAGCGCCCAGAGATCGCCGACCGATTCGACGACGACCAGGGTCGCGCCGTCGCGTCGCTCGTCGGCGCAGATCGTGCAAGGGTCGCGCGTGTCGACGTTGCCGCAGACCGAGCAGGTGACGATGCGATCGTAGGCGACGCGCATCGCCTCGGCGAGCGGCCCGAGCAGCGGCTCGCGCTTGCGGATGAGATGCAGCGCGGCGCGGCGCGCCGAGCGCGGACCCAAGCCCGGAAGGCGCGCCAGCAGTTGGATCAACCGCTCGATTTCCGGCCCGGCGACGTTCGACGACATGGCGCCTCAGAACGGCAGTTTCATGCCGGGCGGCAAGGGCAGGCCCGCCGTCAGGCTCTGCATCTTCTCGGCCGCCGCGCGATCGGCCTTGGCCCTGGCGTCGGCGTAGGCGGCCAGAATCAAGTCCTCGGCCATTTCCTTGTCGGCGGGCGTCAACAACGAGGGATCGAGATGAACCGCCTTCATCTCGCCCTTGCCCGACAGCGTGATGCGGACCATGCCGCCGCCCGACTGGCCCTCGACCTCGAGGCGCGACAATTCTTCCTGCGCATCCTGCAGCTTGGCCTGCATCGCCTGCGCCTTCTTCATCATTCCCATAATATCGACCATGGCGGGCTCCACACGTCTTAGAGGTCGTCGTCGCCGAGCGAATCGGGGTAGGCGACGTCGTCGTCGCCGGCGGGCGCCGGCGCGGCGGCGGCGACGTCGGGCGCGCGCACGTCGACGATTCGCGCGCCGGGAAAACGCTCGAGAATCTTGCGCACCACGGGGTGGTCGGCGACGCCGCTCAGGCGCTCGGACTGCCGCGCCGCCGCCTTTTCGCGCAAGGTCGGGGCGCTCGCCCCCGCGGCGAGAGCCACCATCCAGCGCTCGCCCGTCCATTCCGCCAGACGCCGCGACAGGGCCTGGACGATCGCCGACGAGGCGCCCTCGACGAGAGAAAATTCGATGCGCCCCGGCTCGAAGCGGGCGAGCCGCACGTCGCTTTCGAGCGCCTGGCAGAGCTGTATGTCGCGTTTTGACCGCGCCAGCGCGACGACGTCCTCGAAGCGCGCGAGACGCGGCGCGCTCATGGGCGCGACGGGCGCCGGCGGCGCGGGCGCGCGCAACGCCGAGGCGCCGCCGCTCGGCGAGGGCGACCGCACTGGAGCGGCGGGCGCGTGTCGCGGCGGCGCTTCGCCGGATTCGGCCAATTTGCGCAACGCGTCTTCCGGGGTCGGCAAATCGGCGGCGAAGGCGAGACGGATCAGCGCCATTTCCGCCGAGGCGAGCGGACGCGGCGAATCCTTGACGTCCTCGACGCCCTTGATGAGGATCTGCCAGGCGCGCGTCAGCGGCCCCAGAGCGAGGCGCTGCGCCAGCTCGGCGCCGCGGCGGCGCTCGTTCTCGCTGATCGCCGCGTCGTCGACGCCGCTCGGCGCCAATTTGGCGCGGGTGACGAAATGGCAGAACTCCGCCAGCTCGATCAACAGCTCCGCCGGATCGGCGCCGTTGAGATGCAGGCGCGCCATCAGATCGAGCGCCGGCGTGATCTCGCCCGACATCGCGTGCATGAAGAGATCGATGACTTCGCCTCGGTCGGAGAGCCCGAGCATCGCGCGCACGTCGCTCGCTTCGACCCGCCCCGCCGCGCCGTGCGCGATGCCCTGGTCGAGCAGCGACAGCGCGTCGCGCACCGAGCCTTCGGCGACGCGCGCGATCAGCGCCAGCGCGTCGGCTTCCGCGACCACGCCCTCGGCGGCGCAGATCTTCTCGAGGTGGCGCACCATCGCGCCCGTCTCGATGCGCTTGAGATCGAAGCGGATGCAGCGCGAGCGCACGGTGACCGGCACCTTCTCGATCTCGGTGGTCGCGAACAGGAATTTTACGTGCTCGGGCGGCTCTTCCAGCGTCTTCAGCAGGCCGTTGAACGCCTGCTTGGAGAGCATGTGCACTTCGTCGACGATGTAGACCTTGGTGCGCGCCGAAACCGGGCGATAGCGCGCGTTCTCGATGATCTCGCGCACGTCGTCGATGCCGGTGTGCGAGGCCGCGTCCATTTCGATGACGTCGACGTGGCGCGATTCCATGATCGCCTGGCAGTGCACGCCGAGCTCGGGCATGTCGATGCTCGGCCGGTCGATCTTGCCGGGCACCGAGTAGTTGAAGGCGCGCGCCAGGATGCGCGCGGTCGTCGTCTTGCCGACGCCGCGCACGCCGGTCAGGATGTAGGCTTGGTGGATGCGGCCGGCGGCGAAGGAATTGGCGAGCGTGCGCACCATCGGCTCCTGGCCGATCAGGTCCTCGAAGCGGGCGGGCCGATATTTGCGCGCCAGCACGCGGTAGGGCGTCGCGCCCTTCGCGGCGCCCGGGTTGGCCTCCAGGGCGAGCGAGGGCTCGGCCGGGGCGCTTCGTTCGGGCGCGATCGATTCACTCATGCGCCAAGGGCTCGGGTTCGCTGGCCCGGCGCCGCTTCGGCCCGAGGGCGGGACATCGGCGGGGCGGTTAGGATTTGGGCGGCGGTAGGAGGTTGGACAAAGACCCGCCCTGGCTCGTTAGGGCTGCTTCCTTCCGGACCTGACCCGGTTGGCGAGCGGTACGTCCTTC
>JBEKLU010000217.1:0-4768 GCA_050010035.1 Roseiarcus sp. | reverse complement strand
TCGGCCCCTTCGGGCGTACGGTCGTCCCTCTCGACGAAGCCCTGCGCGTCATCGCCTACGCCGCAATCTTCTGGGCTGCCATCTGACCCGCCCCAGCAAAAAATGCGCAAAGTCGAGCTAAGAAGCCGTCATTTGTTAAGATGGCGGTGCCGTGCGGGCCATTCTCAATCCAGCTACGTTCGCCCGCGAAAATCAGTGCCGCAATCAAATCCTCTCCGTCCAACCCCAATTGGAGCGCGTTGGCTTGGATCGTTGCATTTTGGACGGCGTCACCGGCGACAAGGCCTTTAGCGACCATTAACCTTATGATATTTTTCGCATTTTGTTCGATCACGTTGCCACCGGTCACGCCAGCGTCACCTCATGCTTTCCGGCAAGAATACAGGAAGTGCGGAGCGCGCGCGAGCTTTTGTCAACCCGCCCTATTTTCAAACTGAGACACTACCGATCACCCGTCCTGCGGCGGTCCCCGCGCGACGATCTCTCCGCCGTTCGAATGTGTCGTGTTCTCGAAAATTCTCCTCAACCTCACTACCTTCACAGTCGCAGCGTAAGGATAGCCCCATGTGTTAATCAGCGCTGCGCCGTTCCGGGGTTCTCCTTCGCTCGCGTAGCTGCGACATTGAGCAAGTTCGGAAACCATGCCGTCCGGAAGCGCGGCGATCTGAACGCCGAATTGGCTGATGATCAGTCGCTCATCTATTGCGGAATAGCAGCTTGAAATTGACGACGCTCACGACCTTTGCCGCTCGCAGCCCGAAAAGCAGGTCGCCTATCGCGCAATAGGTGAGCGGAATTGGCGAGGTCGAGCTGGACGCATCCTGAGAACGCCCGCCGCCCGCGTCGAGGCGGTGATCGGGCCGGAGCCGGGAATGCTCACCGTGCCCGGACCCGTCTGGACGCTTGGCGCTCATTGAAGGTGCGCGATCGGCGGCGCGGGTTGGCTAGGCTGAGAGCGGCTCGGCTCGCTGCAGGGTTGGACCTACGGCATTCAAGAGATGGCTTTCCAATACTGTTGGGCACAATAGCGATGCGAAGTGAGGGCCAAGCTTGTTGCGGCCCCGGAGGAGCTCCCTGAAAGCGATCAGAGCGTCACCTGTGACGCGCACCAGCGATGGAATTTGGGAGGGCTTTCGGAGCAGCGACTGCATCACGGCGCCGACTGCAACGGCGCCGTCCGGTCGTAGACCGAGTTGCGCAGCGGGGGGCAGTTCCCGGCATGCAGGATCGGCGATGACCCGCACCGCAGCAAAAGGCACGCGGAGTTCATCGGCGAGAACGGCAGCTTGAAACGATTCCATATCCACGGCCGAGGCGCCGGTCTTTGTGTGGAGACGACGCTTGTGGATCGGGTGAAACACAGGATCTGCAACGCTCACGATGTCGCCTCGTTCGGCGCCTGAGAGGCGCTCTGCGAGTCGGCTCGACCATTCGATATCGGTCTCGATGCGCTGATCGCCCGACATCACGCCCGTCGCAATGACCCAATCACCCGCAGTCAAATGCGAACTGAGGCCGCCGGCAATACCAAAGCTGACGATCGCCGACGCGCCGGCGAAAACAGCTCTCTTTATTGCATGCGCCCGGAGTTCCACGTTTCCTCCGCAGGCGAATACCCTCACTCCAGGCGCCGAGGCGATCCTGGCTTCCGCTCTCAGGCCTGTGACGACGATCAATAAAGCCCCCTGACTGCGATCCGAGCATAGACTAGCTCACGGCGCCGCTCAACGTCCAGACGGGACAAAGGCGCGCGATTACGCAATTATACGACTCGTTGCGGGAAGCGCCAATTGTCGGCGACTCCGGGTGCGACTCGGGGCGACAATCTAAAAAGCGAGCTGGTTTGCGTAGGGACGCCCGAATCGTTCGATTGCCCCGGACTCGAATGCGGTGGGACCGGACCTTTGCGCCCTGATCTGTTCGAGAGCGGTCTTCGCCTGATCACGGCCGAGCGTCAGAGCGGCGAGGCGATCCTTGCGGATCACGTAGAGTGAGGTCCGCCCCATGGTGGAAAGATGTCCTTCGCGGGACGATGGATGAGGCGAGTTCGCTTCGGCTCTTGCGCCCATCGCGCCTAGCGCGACCAGGACGCGCGTCAAGATTGGGCCGCCTCATTCTCTGATCCCATGCGGCGCCACAGTTCGACACGCCGAATAGCGAAGGCCCGCGGGCGAACGCGCCCGCAGATCAAAACGACTCCGACGTCCACGCGACGAGATCGGTCGCAACGCCGACAAACGCGTCGTTCAATCCCGGAATGGCGTCGGCCTCGCCCGTTGTCGGGATCGGAACCGATCGATGAAATATGCGCTCGGCGACAATCTTGCCGTCGGCGGATATGAGCTTGGCCGCCAACGCCACGTCGGCGCTTGGCGCCGGCGACGCCGACACGTTGAAGCTTCTGATGTCGGTCTGGAGCCGGTAGTCCGCAGTCACGCCCTCGACAGCGACATCCACCGAGGAAAAAAGCTGCGCGTTTTCATAGGCCTGTACGAGTTTCGCCTGCACGAGCTTGGTCAGGCTGTCGCTCCACTGCGCATTTTCGACGAACGTGAAGCCGCCGTCCTTGGCCCGCAGCAAAATGCGTTGTGTCTCGTACATCACGACGGCGGTCGGCTCGGCGACCGCCAGTTGGCCCGAAAGCTTCTTCAGGGACGGGAAGCTCGTCGGCGCGGCAAGGTCGTATGTCGGCATGGGCGCCTTGGCCGGGCCGCCGCCGGTCATGCGCTCGAGACCTTGCATGATAGCGTCGACATGACCGGAGTTGCGCCCCAATGCGTCGGAAAAGACCTGCAGATTGGACAAAGTGGCGTGCAAGGAATCGGCATTGTCGGCCAGTATTTTGTCGATGCGCTGGAGGACCTGACGGGCCGTCTCGGAGAGACCCATGACAAGCGCGGGATCGGCCGCCAGCACGGGCGGCGCGCCGCCGACGCCGCTCGGCGCCGGCGATGCGGCCGCGCCGCCTCGAAGCGAGATGACGCCGCCGCCGATCAGGCCCTGGGTGTCGACGCCGACTTGCGTGTCCACCCGCACCGGCGTCTTCTGATCGATGACGATCGTGGCGAGCACCTCGCCTGGATCGGCTGGATTGAACTTGATATTCGCGACCTCGCCGACGCGCACCCCGTTGAACAACACCGATGCGCCGATCCCCACCGCGGGGGCAACCCCCTGAAAGCGAATCGTATAGACGGCGGTCGCGCCGAAAGTTCCGATGCCGTGCAGCCAGTAAACAGATCCGAAAATCGCCATGGCGAAGGCAAGCACCAACGATCCCATGAGCACGAAACGCGCTTGCCTCTCCATCGACCGCCCCTCATCTCACGCCAATCGTCAGCGCCGCGCGCGCGCGCTCACCACCAAAATAGGCCTTCACCCAGGGGTGCTGCGCCTGAACGACAGCCGCGAGCGGCCCCGTGAACACGATGCGCTTGTCCGCGATGGCGGCGACTCGGTCGCAGACTCGGCCGACGCTTGCCAGATCATGAGTGACCATGAACACGGTGAGCCCAAGGGTGCGACGCAGCGTGCGAATGAGGTTGTCGAATTCGTCGGCCGCTATGTTGTCCAGATCGGACGTCGGCTCGTCGAGAAACAGAACTTCCGGATCGAGGGCGAGAGCGCGCGCCAGCGCGGCGCGCTTCGTCATGCCGCCCGATAGTTCCGCTGGATACTTATCGGCGTCGTTCGGGTCGAGTCCCACCATCTCGATCTTCGCCATCGCCACTTCGCGCCGCAGGCGATCCGAAAGTTGGAGATACTCACGCATAGGGAACTGCACGTTCTCCACCAGCGAAAGCGAGGAAAACAGCGCGCCTTGCTGGAACAGGGTTCCGCACCGCCGCCCCACCGAATGTCGCTCTTGCACGCTCGCCTCCCTGAGATCGATGCCGAGCACCCGGACACTGCCGCCGCTCTTGGGGATCAGACCGAGCAGCGTGCGCAGGAGAACCGACTTCCCGGCGCCCGACGCGCCGACGACCCCCACAGTCTCGCCGCGATCGACGTCCAGCGAAAGCCTATCGAGCACCACCCGATCATCGAAGGCGACGACCAGGTCGCGGACCTGAATGACTGGCTCGTGCGGCGCGACGTCCATCCCTACATCCCGATCGCCGAGAAGAATATCGCGAAAAGCCCGTCGAGCACGATGACCAGGAATATCGACTTCACCACCGAAGCCGTCGTCTGGATGCCGAGCGAATCGGCGCTGCCTTCCACGCGCAACCCTTCGGTGCACGCGACCGCGCCGATCACCAGCGCCATGCAGGGCGCCTTGATGATGCCGACCTCGAAGTCCGAAAGCGAAACCGCATCCTGCAACCGCGCCATGAATGTCACCGGGCTCATGCCGCCATCGAGCCAGGCGATCAGCGCGCCGCCAAAAATCGCCGCCAGCCCCCCCAGGAAGGTTAGAATGGGCAGCCCGAAGACCAGTGCGACGACGCGCGGCAACGCGAGCACGTCGATCGGATCAAGCCCCATGGTGCGCAAGGCGTCGATCTCTTCGCGCATCTTCATCGAGCCGAGCTCGGCGGTGAAAGCGCTGCCGGATCGGCCCGCCACCATGATCGCGACGATGAGCACGGCGAGTTCGCGCAAAACCAACACGCCGACGAGATTGACGACATAGTCCTGCGCTCCGAACTTGCGAAAATAGAAAAGGCCCTGCTGCGCGATAATGGCGCCGACCACGAAAGTGATCAGCAGAATGATCGGAATGGCCTGCCAGCTCACCCGTTCGAAGTGATGGACGGTGTCGCGC
>JBEKLU010000216.1:0-4837 GCA_050010035.1 Roseiarcus sp. | reverse complement strand
CACCGAAGGCTTCAGCCATTTCGTTGCCTCCATGACTGCTCCGGTTGCTTCCGGCTGGAGCGTTTGCCGGGTGGGACTTGCACCCACTGGAAAGCGCCGCCTTCTCACGGCGCACACCCTTTCCAAACATTTCCAAGCTTTTTCCAAGGAAATTCCAAGCTTTTCCAAGACTTTTCCTTGGTCGAATCTAGGAATATCAAGGCTTTAGGCCCCAGGGAAGCGCGGAATCGGGGTTTTGCGCCGCGACCGACTCGTCCGGCGCAGCCTCCCCTCCCCCCGCCTCGGCCCCGCCCGCCGTCTCGCCCTCGCCGGTCCGCGCGGCGATCATCCTCTGCGCCATCGAGTTGAGCTTGGTCAGCAGCTTCTCGCGCGCCCCCTCGTCGTAGGCGCCGACGGAGACGCCGACGGCCTGGTATTTGTCGAGGCGGTCGAGCACGCGGATCAGTTCCGCGATGGAGCGCCGGTCGCCCTCGGCGATCCCGCGCGCGGCGAGGCGCAAGGCCGGGGCGAGCCGCAGCATCTGCAATTGCGCGTGGTCGCGCTGCGCGTCGACCTCGCGCCGCTGAAGCGCCTCGACGACGATCTGCCGGATGCGCTCGCGCGACAGCCCCTCGCCTTGCGCGATCTCCTCGTACGAGCGCCCCTCGCGCAGCCGCTCCATGATCCGCTCCCGCCGCACGAGGCGGTCGCGCGCGGTGCGGCGGGGTTTGAGCGGGGGGTTGACGAGGGGTTCGGTCACGATGAGGGGCTCCCGGTGGGCGGGATGGGGGGAAACAGAATAGAACGATAGCAGATATTTCGATTTTCAGAAAGTACTTGTTAGGAACCGAGCCGGGCGGGCGGCGGCGACGGAGGAGGGACGCGCGATCAGCGGAAGTGGCGCGATCGGCGCGACAGGGGGCTTCAATCGCCTCGATCGACGCGCGCGCCTTTCCTGGCGAACAGAGGCGCGACCTCGGCCGCCAGCCGCATCATGAAAGGCTTGCTGAAGCGGCCGAGGATCGGCTCGTCGGGCGCAAGGTAATAGGATCGCTCGGCGATGTCGTAGTTGTACTCGCTGACCGTGATCCACGCCCGCTTCCACTCGCCGAGGCCGCCGCGGCGGCATTCGATCTCGGGGATTTCCAGGGCGGTTTGGTCGGCGCCGGGCGGCCGGCTCGAGATGGCGAGCAAGGCCAGATGCGTGGCGTCTCCGGCGCCGCCGCGCACGGCGATCACGACCCAAACCGAGCGGTCTTTGCGGCCTTCGGTTTCGCCGCGTTCGCGCTGCCATCGCCAGAGATAGGGGTAATGGAAGACGTCGCCGGATCGAAAATCACGGCTCGTCGTCATAGCCTTCGCCCTTGGCGAGCCGGTCGAGCGCGCCCGCAAACCGGGCCGCCAGATCGTCCGGCGTTTCGCCGGCGCCATAGACTCGGCTCGGGTCGCCTTGCTTGCTGAGCCGCTGATAGTGCTCGTAGCTCATGATGACGAAGCGCGGTTTGCGGTGCCGGGTGATCGTGACCGGCCCCTTGGACGCGGCGTTGGTGACCTCTCCCACCTGCTTGTTGAGATCGGCTGTGGTGTAAGACCGCATGACGGTTCTCCTTCGATATCCATATTATCAAGAATATCCAGAATTGCCAGAGGACGCGGCGCTGAGTGCGCCATCCCCTTGGATAAACTCGTCGCCTTCATGATCGGCTCACGCGAACTCGAGTCTCATCCGCCCGGGCGCAACGGACATCGGCCTCGCCCGCCCGGCTCGGCGCCTTTCCGGCTCGGCGCCCAACCGCCGCGACGGTTTGCTCGAAGCGTTGTTTTCGGGGGGCGACGGCCGCCGAGGCGCTGGCGGCCGCTCGTTGAGAAAGCCGAACATTGCTGTTAGAGCTGTTTTCGTCGCGCGGGATCGACGCAGCCGGGGTCATGTTCGATCCCCGTCGCTCGATTGCTGGTTTTCGGGGGGCGGCGTGAAAAAGGCCTTCGCATTCGCGGCCGTCGCGTTGCTGACGCTCGCGCTTGTCGGCTGCGCCGGTCGTCCGTCCGGCAATCTCGTCGTCGTGTCCGCCAGCGCGCCCGGCGCGAGTTCCGTCGATATGCTGGTGGCGACGACGAGGTCGGACAATCCGGTCGCGCTCGGCGTCATGTTCAACGGCGAGCGCGCGCACGGGCTCGCCTTCGCCGACATCGTGGTCTCCATTCCGCCCGACGCGACGCGAAAGATCGGCGACGTGCAGTGGCCGTCGACGATCCTCGGCGATCCCGCGCACGATTTCGTCACCTTGCGCGCCGATCGGCTCGATCTGAAAGAGGCCAAGGCGGCGTTCGACGAACGCCTGCGCACGGGTCCGTCTCGGCATGTCCTGTTGTTCGTGCACGGCTACAACACGCGCTTCGAGGAGGCGGTCTATCGCTTCGCGCAGATAACCCACGATTCCGGCGCGCCGGTCGTCCCGGTGCTGTTCACCTGGCCCTCGCGCGGCAAATTGTTCGACTACATCTACGATCGCGACAGCGCGACCTATTCGCGCGACGCGCTCGAGGCGGTTCTTCAGGCGCTGGTGAAGGACCCGAACGTCGACTCGATCTCCGTTCTCGCCCATTCCATGGGCAATTTCGTCGCCGTCGAGGCGATTCGGCAGATGACGATCCGCAATCGCTCGCTCTCGCCCAAGATCAAGGACATCATGCTGGCCTCGCCCGACATCGACGTCGAAGTGTTTCGTCGTCAGATCGCGGAAATCGAGGCTTCGGACAGGAACCCGCCGGTCACCCTGTTCGTGTCGCAGGACGATCGCGCGCTGGCCGCTTCGAGCGAACTCGCCGGAAACGAGCCGCGCCTGGGCTTGGTCGATCCGAACGAAGAGCCGTACCGCTCGATCCTGGAGAATGCGCGCGTCAATGTGATCGACCTCAGCAAGATGACGTCCGACGACTGGATGAACCACGGGAAGTTCGCGACCAGCGAGGTCGTCAGGACGATCGGCCAGCGCCTGGCCGGCGGCCAGACCTTGACCGACGCCAAGCCGACGCTCGGCGAGCGCATCGGCGGCATCGCTCACGGGGCGACCGACACGCTGGCCAAGGCGGCGACGCTGGCGATTTCGGCCCCGGCGGCGATCGTCGATCCCAACACGCGCGAAACCCTGCAGGATCAAGCCGTTTCGTTGGGCCAGGCCGGGGCGGGCGCAACGCCGCCGCCCGAGGCCGCGGCGGCAAAATGAGCCGGTCCTGCGTCGGCTGTTGAGCTGAACCGCCGATCGATCTCGCCCGAGGCGCCGGGGCGCGAAGCGTCGCTCCGACCGCGCCGACGCGGGCGAACGAGGGGCGGGGCGGCGAACGATTGGTGCGCAAGCGCTCGGAAGTCGGCCGAGGCCGCGGCAAAACGGTGGAGAACGAAATTCGGCTTGCCAAGGTTCTTCTTTTGTTCCAACATTGCCATCGTGCTGGAGTTCGTGGGTTAGCGTCGTCCCATTGGCGCGAATCCGCGCCGATGGAGGCGGCGATTTGGATCGAGGAAGTCATCGGGGGTGGCGAGGGAGGCGATGGGAACGTGGCGATTGGCTGCGGCTCAGTTTGAATAAGCCAGGCGCAACTCATTCTGGAAGCCGCTCGCTGAGCATCGATTCCTTCTAGATCTTTCTTGCAATTTGCGTTATCTTTTCCACGCGAATCAGGGACCTGTCATGCTTCAGCGCG
The DNA here is from genome assembly GCA_050010035.1 of Roseiarcus sp. Lineage (GTDB taxonomy): Bacteria > Pseudomonadota > Alphaproteobacteria > Rhizobiales > Beijerinckiaceae > Roseiarcus. The sequence goes on along the minus strand of JBEKLU010000216.1, from coordinate 1,159 downwards.
CCACCGAATTCGGCGGTCATCAAGTTATGATGGCATGCGCCAGCAATATAAACTTCATGGCTCAATTGCCACGCAAATCAATGAAGTTGATTGTCACGTCGCCGCCATACAACATAGGCAAAGCCTACGAGCGGCGGACGGGATTGAGCAAGTACATAGCAGACCAAGAGAAGGTCATTACCGAATGCGTGAAATTGCTTCATCCGCGCGGCTCGATTTGCTGGCAGGTTGGCAACCATGTCCAAAGCGGCGAGATTTTTCCGCTTGATATTCTTTTATACCCTATTTTTGCAAGGCTCGGCTTGAGGCTTAGGAATCGGATTATCTGGCACTTCGAGCACGGGCTGCATTGCTCAAAACGCCTTTCGGGCCGCCATGAAACGATTCTGTGGTTCACGAAGGAAGGCAACTACACCTTTAATTTAGACCAGATCAGGGTTCCTTCAAAATACCCAGGAAAGAAATATTTCAAAGGGCCGAAGGTCGGCCAGCTTTCTGGCAATCCTCTGGGCAAGAATCCTGGTGATGTATGGGTATTCCCAAACGTCAAGAACAACCACGTCGAAAAAACAATTCACCCTTGCCAATTTCCTGTTGAATTAGTCGAGCGACTTGTCTTGTCTCTCACGGATTCAGGCGATCAGGTCTTTGATCCCTATATGGGCGTCGGCTCAACGGTGATCGGGGCACTGAAGCATGGGCGGGTCGGGATCGGCTGCGACGTCGAAAAAATCTACGTCGATGTCGCTTGGGACCGTGTGCGGCAGCTTCAGGCTGGCGTCCTGAAAACACGACCTATGGACAAGCCTGTCTATGACCCTATGAAGCCATATGGGGGTCATCGATGATCGAGTCGTTCCGTTGAAGATCGCGACATATTATTCCCACTTGAATGGGTTGGAGTTTCTGCTCGTTCATAAGCCGGTTCTTTGGAAGCAAATAAAGAGTGTTATCAAAAACGCCGATGCAACTCTTTGCCGAACCAAAGTTTCAAAGGAAATTCGCACTCATGGGAATCTTCTCTATTCCCCCGTGGAAATGAACCTTGCCTATCCGCTTGACACCCATACCCACTAGATTTAGCGTTGGCTATGGATATGTTGGCCCGTGAAGACCTGCCTTTCCCCCGGTCTCTGCCGGAATTCCAGCGCATTTTCCC
>JBEKLU010000215.1:0-4918 GCA_050010035.1 Roseiarcus sp. | reverse complement strand
AGCCTTCATCGCATACTTCAACCGTACTCTCGCCAAACCCTTCAAGTGGACCATGACTGGCAAGCCGCTTGCCGCATGAACGCGAAACGGAGTTCGATCTTCCGGCGGCGTGTACTAGCGCGCGGCGTCGCCCTTGGCGGGCTGGCGCTGTTCTTCGTTTTCGCTGGGCTTGTCGCCGTCTACAGCGTCGCGCCACCCGTCTCGACGCTCATGCTCGGCCGCAAGATCGTAGGCAAGAGCTACGAACGTATCTACGTGCGACTGGCGGATATTGCACCGGTGGCCGTCGCTTCCGTGATAGCGTCGGAGGACGCCAAGTTCTGTCAGAACGACGGGGTCGAATGGGGTGCTTTGGGTGAAGTCTTAAGCAGCACCGGCAAATATGGTCCGAAACGCGGCGCGTCGACGATCACCATGCAGACCGCCAAGAACCTCTTTCTGTGGCCAAGTCGTTCAGCCATTCGCAAGGGCATCGAGATCGCTGTTGCGCTCGTTCTCGGCAGGGTTTGGTCGAAGGCGTACACCGTGGAAGTTTACCTCAACATCGCCGAATGGGGCGACGGGCTCTTCGGCATTGAGGCTGCTGCGCAACACTACTTCCACAAAAAAGCGAGCCAACTCGACACGCACGAGGCGGCGCTGCTGGCGACTTCGCTGCCGAACCCGATCAAGCGCGACGCTGCGCATCCGAGGCTCTTTCAGCGCCTTCTCGCCGCCGGCATTGTCGAGCGGGTCCGCTACAGCGCCGAATGGCTGAATTGCTTGCCGCACTAAACTCGCAGCAAACTACTCCGCCTTTATCCAACTTGCGTCCTGGAGGCGTGCTATGATTCAAATTGTTGCCGAAATGGGGACGCCAGGAAGACCGTAATGACGCCTAGCGTTCCCACCACGCATTTGGACCTTTCATCGCTTTCTTACGATCAAAAAGATTTGGGCGCGCTAAAGGCGCTTTTGCATCGAGCCGACGAAGTCCAGGTCAGCGTGTATCTTCTGGAGCGCGTGAAGCGGATCGCGCACAGGGAACAAATCGCCCTCGACGATCCGATGCGCATTGAAGATCGCGCCGCGCGGACCGAAGCCGTTGGGGAAGATCAGCGAGGGGCTTTCGTCTTTCACCGCACGCCCGCAGTAGGCGAGCAATGTGCCGGCGCGGACATGGATCGGGATCGCGAACCGGCAGCGCATGATGCGCTTCGGCGCGAAGCCCGCCCCAAAGTGCGCACACGTCTCGGCCGATACGCCCAACGGCTGCACGGCCTCGTGCGTTCGGGCCTAACGCGCGCGTCCGGGCTTCTCCATGGCGGCCGAGAGCTTCTTGGTGACCTTCGTTAGCTCGGCGACGTCATGCGAGAGCGTGTCGAGATCTTTCTTGCTCGGGACGCTCAGCGCGTGGAGCGCCCGCGCCACGCCATCCTCGAACGCCAACTCCAGTTGACTCCAAGACAGTTGATCCCACGATTTGGACGCCTTGGCCTTGACGTCGCCGAACGCGTCCTCGGCCGCCTTCTTGGCCTGCTTTTGAAACTCTTCGCCTTCTTCCACCAGCGAGTCGAAGAATTTCGTCCCTTCCTTTTGGGCCTTAGAGTAGGCTCCCATTCCGGCCAACCAAATCTGCTTTGCGGAATCCCCAACTGTCGCCGCCACCTGGCTCTCGCCGCCTTCTTCCGCCAATTCCTTCCGCTTCCCGGGCATGTCGCCGTCCCCTCTCATTGAAGGCGCGTCTTCATTTACAAGACTAAGTATCAAGCGTCTCGCCCCGCGCCACCTTGATCAATATCAAAGTCGGCGACGCGAACGACTTCATGGTCACAGCTCATGTTGCGGGATCGGCCCCATTATACCAGCGGCTCCACGGGCTGACTCAATGGGGGGATTCCCCGGGCGCGAATTTTCTGACTCCTTTGCGGTTGGAGGATTCGGGCCATGCCAACAGCGGTGAGATTGCGGGACGACTTTTCGGCCGAAGCGCTTCGGGCGCTGGCCAGACGTTCGAAGGACGTCAATCAGAGCCGGCGGATATTGACGCTAGAAGCTGATCCATCACGTCAAGGAGATTCAGCTCCTTGTCCGGTCCCAAAAATCTAGAGAGCGCGGATCGCTGTGCAGACAGCCGAGCGCCATTCGAAAATCCTTGAAAGATGTCCGCGATGATTCGCGAGAGTTGCAAGCGATTGCAATTCATGCATAACGCCGTTCGTACCAGAGATCTACCAAACAGGAGCGAACGTGGCTAAAGCCGTCGCACGGAATAAGAAGGCGCCAGTCAGGCGACCGTGGTCGAAAGCTGATGTCCGCCTTCTCAAGGGTATGGCTCGCAAGGAGCCCGCCGCAAAGATTGCGAAAGCTCTCAATCGAACAGAGGGCGCAACGCGTCAAAAGGCGAAGGGCGTCGGCATCTCCCTCACCATGACGCGCAAGAAGCGAGCACCCGCGAAAAAGCGCTGAGATGTCGCGTGAACCGGCAAACCGGTTGGCGCCCAATCAGTTTCCAATGTTCACGTCACGCCAGCCGCTCGACGATTAACCGCGCTTGGTCGAGAGCAATTCTCGCCCAGCCATTGAAGGACAATCCATTGAATACGACAGAACTCGTAGACGCCGTCGCCGAAGCCAATGACATTTCCAAGGCTAAGGCAAAGGAAGTCGTCAATTCGATTCTTGCGGCGATCATCGAAGCCGCCAAACGCGGCGAAGAAGTCGCCATCACCGGATTCGGCCGCTTCTACGTCAAGGAGCGCCCAGCTCGCGAAGGGCGCAACCCGAGAACCGGTGAAGCGCTGAAAATTCCCGCTTCAAAGTCGCTCGGCTTCAAGATGTCAAAGCCCGTCGGCGCAACGCTGTAAGCTGTGTACTGCAGGAAGGCGATGGTCTCGCGAGATAATGCCGGCGCGCCGAACGCGCCGGCATGGCTGCCCGGCATCGCCTGGCGGAAACCGATCGCGCCGGAAATCTTCCACGCTGGCGGGCTAGATTGCCAGCCGCACTGTGACTTAAGTCAATGTCGCGCCGCGCGATGGCGATACCGTGCAAAAATGGGATGCAGGGATGGCGCGGTCGGGAAACGTCGATGGAGAAAATCTGGCTTCTGAAATATCCGCATGGGGTGCCAGCCGATGTCGATGTCGCGGCCTACCGCAGCATCGGCGGGGTGTTCGAGTCGAGCGCGGCGAAGTTCGGGCCGCGCGCCGCCTTCGTCAACATGGGAACCGCGATCAGTTATTCCGGGATGGAGCGCCTGACGCGCGACTTCGCGGCCTATCTGCAAGGGGTCTTGAAGCTGCCGCGGGGCGCGCGGGTCGCGCTGATGATGCCGAACGTCCTGCAATATCCGATCGCGCTGTTTGGCGCGTTGCGGGCCGGCTGCACGGTGGTGAACTGCAATCCGCTCTACACGCCCAGGGAGCTCAAGCATCAACTCGACGATTCCGATGCGCAGGCCATCGTCGTCGTGGAAAACTTCGCCTGGGTGGTGGAGGAGGTGATCGCGGCGACCATGGTCAAGCACGTGGTCGTCACCGGGCTCGGCGACATGCTGGGCTTTCCGAAAGGCCTGGTGGTCAACAGCGTCGTCAGGTACGTGAAGCGGCTGGCGCCGGCATGGCGCCTGCCGGGCGCGGTCCCATTCAAGGTCGCGTTGCGGCTCGGGGCGAGCGCGCGGTTCGAACGCGTCGACGTCGGCCCGGAGGATCTCGCTTTCCTGCAATATACCGGCGGAACGACCGGGGCGCCCAAGGGCGCGATGCTCAGTCACCGCAACATCATCGCCAACTTGCAGCAGGCGCATGCGTGGCTTAGGCCCGTCCTCGAGGAAGGGCGCGAAACCATCGTCACGGCGCTGCCGCTCTACCATATCTTCGCTCTGACGGTGAACTGTCTGATCTTCCTGAAGATGGGCGCGACCAACGTGCTGATCACCAATCCGCGCGATATCCCGGGCTTCGTGAAGGAATTGGCCCGTCGCCCGTTCACGGTCATCACCGGCGTGAACACGCTGTTCAACGCCCTCCTCAACGACCCGGATTTCGCCAAGCTCGATTTCACGCCGTTGCGGCTGACGGTGGGAGGCGCCATGGCGGTCCAGAAGGCGGTGGCGGAGAAGTGGAAGCGAGTGACCGGCACGGCGCTGATCGAAGGTTACGGGCTCACGGAAGCGTCGCCGGCGGTGGCGATGAACCCGCCCGACCTCGCCGATTACAACGGCGCGGTAGGGCTGCCGATTCCGTCCACCGAGATCGCGATCCGTGACGACAAGGGCGACGATCTGTCGGTCGGCGCGGTGGGCGAGCTTTGCGTGCGCGGGCCCCAGGTCATGAAAGGCTACTGGAAGCAACCCGCCGAGACCGCCGAGGTGATGACGCCCGATGGTTTCCTGCGCACCGGCGATCTGGCCACGATGGACGAGGCCGGGTTTGTCCGCATCGTCGATCGCAAGAAGGACATGATCATAGTTTCAGGGTTCAATGTGTACCCCAACGAACTCGAGGATGTTGTGGCTATGTGTCCAGGCGTACTCGAAGTGGGAGCCTTCGGCGTGCCGGATTCGGCATCCGGCGAAGCGGTCATGATCGCGGTCGTCAGGAACGAACCGGCTCTGACCGCCGAGGATGTGATCGCGCACTGCCGGAAGTATCTGACCGGGTACAAGATCCCGCGGCACGTGGAGTTCCGCGACGACTTGCCCAAGTCGGCCGTCGGCAAGATCCTGCGCCGCGCGCTCCGCGACGAGGCCGCCAAGGCGACGGCCTGAAGCGGCCGGCCGTGATCCGGGACCGGCCACTCCGCGGCGTCCGGAAGGCATTGTCAGACCAATCATTTGGGGCCACCTCTGGTTTGGGGTAGGTTCCGGTCATGAGGAACCCTTTCCGATATTTCAACAGTTCGCCAGAGATAATTCGCCTGGCGGTAATGATGTACG
>JBEKLU010000214.1:0-5012 GCA_050010035.1 Roseiarcus sp. | reverse complement strand
CACTTGACGACGCTTGCGCGACTTGTCGGCAATCACTGCCGACAAGCCTTCGGGCGCGACGGGCGCCCACTTCTTCGAAGCTCGATTGGTCATTTGAATGGCCTCCAGGGATGGACGACGTCAGTCCCGGAGGCTGAGATGCAGTCCAAGCGAAGGCCACGCGATCAAACCCAAATCATCAAAGGCGCCGCTCTCACGAAGAGAACGGCTATCGATGTTCAGGCAAGATCGAGAAAGCCTCCTGCTTAACTCTGCAAAGCTCGCCTGGACCGCTCCGCACACTTCGGGCTGAAGCAGTCCAATAAGGTAGCATTTACACCAACTCGTAAGTGTATGCAAGCGTCGGATAACGCGCCAACCGTCCGCCGCAAGTGGTGTCAAACTTGTACCACGGCAAAAAAATCTCTTGACGAGGTCTGCTGTGGGTGCAAACTACCTTCAAAGCTTCAGCTCGGCCAGGGTACCCTGGCCGAGCTGAAGCTTTGAAGGTAGACCGACGATATTCGATTTCCGCGTATGCCCGATGGGCGCCTAAATGGCCCGCGACCTTGCCGCATTGCTGTCGTCGCTGGATTGGCAGGCTTTCTTGGCGCTCCCAGCGGTCTTCGATGGAGTTTCGGATAGCTGCGGGGCGATCAGCCCGCCACGTCCGCGGCTCCGGGCCTGCGGAGGCGGATTCCCTCTTATTCCCTGTTCCACGCTTTAGGGAATTTTCGACTCTCGATTGAGAAACTCTCGCTAAATCAGTGCTATAGGGGCGGTGGGAACGGTCGGGCTCCCGCGTATTGGCGAAATTCCCTGATAAATTCCCTGATACCAGGGAATTCTCTCGCCGAGACCGGTTCGCGCACACTGCGTCCGCCACCAACCACTCCTCTGAAACCGACATATCCGCCCGTGAGTACGAAACGCCGGTGATTTCCGCGTCTTAGCCCGCGCGGAAACTGGATTCTTGGCGGACGCCGGTCTCCAGAACGCTCCGCTAGCGCCTGACCCGCCATCAGTCTCCGCCGACAAAATTCCTCCTCCGCGGGCAGATGCATGGCGCCCGCCGCAGACCGGTTCGAATTCGACCGGAGAAGGGTTCGAAAGGGCGGTAGAGACTCGCCCCGTCCATGAATAAATCCGGCCTGACCTTCACACGGGCCGATGCCGGTCGGAATGCGGAAGACCGCGCGATCGCCGCCGAGTGGCGGCCGAGCCTAGCAGACGCGGCCCTTGTTGGCGGCGATCATGCGCAGCACGGTGTCGGAGGCGGTTTCGCCGGGGAGCTTTGCGCGGCCGATGGCCTCGATCACATCGTCGCTCAGTGGCACTGACCAGTTGCCGTTCGGCAGCCGGCGGCCGGTCTGGCGGAAGGGCAAGATTGCAAAATTGCTTCCAACAATGACCCCCACCTACCATGCTCTGCAAGACATTGACGTCGTTGACATATCATCGATTCCAGAAACCTTCGCTTCGCTCCCAACTGCGACCCCGGGCTCAAACGACGATTCCGTCAATATATCAAATACTTGACACTGGTGTCGGGTAGGGTCGTAATTGGGCGCGATTTTGCACGCAATCGCTTGAATCACATTGTGCCGGCCTTGACTCCCCCACCGCCCGGAAATCTGCCCCGGTTACGGCGACGCGCAGCTGGCGCTCGCTGCGGCGCCGGGGCCGCCTGGCGGCCGCACTTCGGGACGCACGAGCCGTATCTCATCCGGCGTCCCAATTGGACGAAAAGTCACATTTCGCGATCGATCGCTCCAGAAGACAGCTTGACAACGGCACAGTAATGACTGGATAGTCAGTCACGTTGAAATACGTGACAATCGAGGGCCTGCGCATCGCCGTTCATCTGGGAGGCACGTTTGACAATCCTGGCGCTCGAGATTTTCTCACCGGAGCACGACCAACTCCGAGGGTCCGCGCGGAAATTCTTTGAGCGCGAAATCGTTCCGCGCCACCGCGATTGGGAGAAGGCGGGCGTTGCTCCGCGCTTCGTGTGGAAGAAGGCCGGCGAAGCTGGTCTCCTTTGCGTGGCGAAGAGCGGCGTCATCAGCTTCACCAAGTCGCTCGCCCGGGAAGTCGTGCGCAAGAACCAGCGCGTCAATTGCGTATGCCCCGGCCCCACCGACACGCAAACCGAGAAGATGCAGGAAGCCCTCATCAACGCCAGTCCGGTGAAACGATTGGGCAAACCCTCTGAGGTCGCCGATGCGGTGCAGTTCTTCGCCTCGGATCGTTCGAGTTTCGTCACCGGTCAAGTTCTGAGCGTCAGCGGCGGCCTGACGATGGTCGGCTGAGGCTCAGCGGGCGTCCTGCCGAGAGTCGTCCTCCCACGGACACTCGGTAAGGGCGCCCTTCTTGGCCGAACGCAATGAGCTGAATCCATGAGCAAAGTCACCACGCCGGCGTCGGCGGTCCGCGCGAGCGTATTTCCCGGCGCCACGCTTGTCTTCGCCTTCACCCACAACCGTTCGCACGCGGCGGCATTCGAGGTGGCGCGGCAATTTCACGACCGGAAATGCCTGAAGTTGGCGGCCACGGGATTGCTACAACACGCCTCGATCCTGGTCGCCGTCGGCGCGGTGGAGCGCTTGGAGTGCGCTTTCGCCGGCGGCGTCTATCCCGCGCCGGCGCCATCTCGCCACCTCCAGATCGCCAGGGACGGCCGAGCGGACAACGATCCCGATTGGACCAATGTCACGATGACGATGCGGCTGATGGCCGGCGCGATGGGATACGCCGCGTTCGGCGGGCCATTCGACGCTTCGGGCAGATTTTCAGTATACGGTGGCGTTGGGCTGTCCAGCCCGGCCGAATCGGGCCCGGCTATCGACGAGGCCCGGCAGCCAATCAGGTTAGACGGACTGCGCCTATGAACACCAACGTGACTTCCACCGTCGAGGATCCCGCTCTCGTCGAGAAGCGTCGCCGTCAGATCGTCGCCGCGGCGACAAAGCTGTTTTCGGATCAGGGGTTCTACAAGACGACGATCAAGGACATCGCCAAGGAAGCCGGAATAAGTTCCGGTCTCGTCTATCTATATGTGCGCGAGAAGGAGGACGTTCTGCTTCTCGTCCTGCTGCAGGTGGTCAACTCTTACGCGCAGGAAATCCCAAAGGCGATGGAGAGCTCAACCGATCCTCTGGAAAGACTGTTACTGGCGGTCGAGGCTTATTGCGCGGTCGTCGATCGTCATCGCGCCGCTACCGTGCTCGCCTATCGCTCGACCAAATCCCTCTCGCCGGATCGTCGTTTGTTGATCCAGCAGCGAGAGACGGAAACCAACGACATCATTGCCGCCGCCATCGTCGCCTGCATAAAAGTCGGATTGATTCGCACGATCAACGTCGATGTCCTCACCTACCAGATCGTCCTCGTCGCACACGGCTGGGCGCTGAAGAGTTGGTATTTCAAGTCGCGGCTGACGCTCGCGGAGTATATCCGCGAAAGCCTCGATATAATTATGGCGGGTGTGCTGACCCCGATCGGTCAGCGCCGGCGCGCGGATTTGCGCGGCGGCGCGAGGCGGGACTCACAATGAGTGGATCCTTGCGTCGCCCACGTCATCCCGCCATGGACAATAGTATGCTCTATGCGAACGAGCTACGCAAAACGAGTGCGAGGATTCGTCTCACAACGCCTCGACGATTGTGACGTTGGCGATGCCGCCGCCCTCGCACATGGTCTGGAGTCCGAAGAGCAGCCCACGCGCGCGTAGCGCGTGGACGAGAGTAGGCATTAACTTGGCGCCCGATGCGCCCAACGGATGACCAAGCGCGATCGCGCCGCCATTGACATCGAGCCTGTCCGGGGCGCTGCCGATCGCCTGCAGCCGAGCGCGCGGCACGGGCGCGAACGCCTCGTTCACTTCGTAGAGATCGATATCGCCGATCGTCATGCCCGCCCGATCCAGCGCCCGGCGCGCGGGGGAGATCGGTTCTTCCAGCATGATGACCGGATCGCCAGCCGTCACCGTCATCGCATGGATGCGTGCGATCGGCGTGAGTTTATGGCTCTTGAGCGCGCGTTCGCCGACGATCAGGACGCCGCTCGCGCCGTCGCAGATCCGACTGGCGTCGGCCGCGGAGATGACGCCGCCCTCCTGAAGGAGCTTCACCGATCCGATCGACTCCAGTGTGGCGTCATAGCGTATACCTTCGTCCTGGACATGAGGCCGGACGCCATCGGATGTCTCGACGGGAACAAGCACGATTTTCTTTTCGAAAGCCCCCTCTCGGGTCGCGAGGGCGGCGCGACGATGGCTCGAAACCATATTTTCGCGCCATCATCTCGGCGCCCGCGAATTGACTGAACGCCTCGACCCCATAACGGGCCTTGATCCGATCGCTGAACGGCCCGACTCCGATCCCCGCCTTCTGATGAGGCGTAACATTGCAGAACATCGGCGCGCGAGTCATGCTCTCGGCGCCGGCGGCGATCACGATGTCCTGCGTGCCGGACATTACCGCCTGGGCCAGGAACTGCACCGCCTGCTGCGAGCTGCCGCATTGCCTATCGATGGTGACGGCCGGTACGCTGTCGGGCAGCCTCGAGGCAGCACAGCGTTGCGCCCAAAGGCGGAGGCTTGCTCTCCCGCCTGTATTACGCAGCCCATGATCACGTCATCAATAGCCGCTGGATCGATCCCAGTACGGTCCACGAGGGCATTCAGCACTTCGCCGCCCGGTCCGCGGGGCGCCATCCGGCAGCTTGCCGTTCCGGCGACTGCCAGCCGTGCGGATCGCCTCAACAATATAGGCCTCGGCCATTGGTTCATACTCCATCGCAATCGGGTTTGTGTTTCGCCAGAAAGGCACTTCTCCACTCGAACTGAGGAAGTCGAAGCCGATAGAGAATTCATAGACTGGAATGGACTTGCAACTTGTACGCCGGCAGCGCAATTACCCACCCCTTATTTGATGAGGCGGACGCTTGCGGCTCGGAGCGCGTTCAAGCCAGGATTCCGACGATCACGGCGAAGGGGTTCGCGCCTTTGAGCCTTGCGGTGTCGACGGTTG
>JBEKLU010000213.1:0-5277 GCA_050010035.1 Roseiarcus sp. | reverse complement strand
CTCCCGCTCGTCGAGGCGCGAGCGCATCGCCTCAAAACGGCTCCGAATCGCTGTTTCGTCAATCATGCCACCGTGATAGACGTCCCGACCGAAACAGGGAATCCCCCGCACCGGTCCCCCCCAGTCGCTCCACGCGCCAATCGAGTCAATTGTTTCGCGCCGTCGCCTTAGTCGGGTCTTCGGCGACGTGTTCGGCTTCGACTGCCCAAGCGAATAGCGAGCGCATGGCGTCCAAGAAATTGTTGGCTTGCGAAGGCGTGTCGGCCCGCTTGTCGCGCGACGCGACGATTGACTTGCGGTTGAAATATGAGACCGGCGCGCCGCCGTGGCTTTCGAGGATCGGCCGTACGATGTTTTCGCGCTGCTTATGCGTCGCGGCCGACAACTCGCGCCAAGCCGGGCTAGCGCGGTAAAGGTTCCAAAGCCATTCGAACGTCCCTGCGCCGGCCTTGCGCGGGCCGCTGACGGGCTCGCCGCGGATGGCGGCGTGATATTCGGCCTCGAATTCAGCGGAGCCGTAGGCGGCCCGCAAATAGACGCGAGGCCCGTGGCCGACGCGGACAACCCAAGACACGGTTCCGTGGCGAGAGACTTCGCGAATCAGGTGCGGAGGGCGCGGCCGGGGCATGGTTTCCATAGGGCTTCCAATTCTCGTTTTCCGCAAGGGGGCTTATGGGCGGCGGGGTGGGGCGGCGACGCGTCGCTATCCAGCCCTCAATTTCCGGCATATCTTCGCGCAATCGACGCGGGGCATTTGTTCCGCGAACGGGAGGGGGGCGGAATGCGATCGATAATCCTGGCGCTGGCGCTGCTTGGCGCGACTGCGGCTCTGGCGGATGACACTCCGAAGAAATTGACGTCAATGGATTTGTCAGTTGAGACGCACAAGTGGGATGGGAAACTCATACAAATAACAGCTCAGTGCTTTTACGCTGACAAAGACGAATATCGCTGCGCAGTTATGCCGTTGATGGCTGGTATGTTAGTTAGAGTTGATTTCTCATCTATTGAGCCCGAGACTATGAAAACGCTTATAGAAAACAACTGCGATACGATCGAAATGATGACGACGAGACCTTGCACTGTGAATATTGTTTTCACTTATGAGAGTAACGATCGACAAGAAGAAGCAAACGGATCAACATTGATGAGGATTATCGCGACCGACAACAAAGGGGTGTTTTCAAAGGGCAAATAATCTGTTGTGCGATCTGTAGACCGGACGGTTGGACCGCTGGTCCACAACAAAGCACCGCCGTTAGTGCTTCGTCGCCGCGAGCCTATCCCGCACCAAAGCCGCGAAACCGATCGCGAGCCCCGTCGCCATCGTCTCGGGCAACTGCCGGCCAAGCTCGGCCCGCAAGGTGTCGCACGCGGTTTCAAGCGGCGCGTCGCCCTTTCCGGCTAGTTCGAGCGCCATTTGGTCGGCAAAGGCCGCAGCGTGTGGCTCTAGCCATGTCTTGATGTAGTTGAGTGCTTGGCTGTCCATTGTCATCTCTTTTCTTCCGCTTCGTCGAGTTTTTGATTTACGTATTCCACGCCGGTTTTGATTGCCTCTAGCACTTCTAGTACGCCTACTCCGGCGCGATGGCCGGCGAGCGCCATTCCGACCGTATTGACCGCAATCTTGTGAATTAGTTCCTCGCTTTCTATTGCCGGCTTGCTTATGAACGGCCTTGGCGGGATTCGGTTTGTCCCGAATTCATGCCAGACTGCTTTGTCGTTATTGGAGCCTACCCAGGCGACATGGTGCCCCATCGTGATTCCGATCGAGTCACGAAGCTCGCCGGTTCGCAAGAGCGGCGCGGGCGTGGTGTAGCCCTGGCGCTCTTTGTCGGCGATCGTCGACTCGGCCAGCGGAGCCCATCCATACCCATTGTCGGCGTTGCCGATGGCGTCTCTGGCATTCGCCCGCACAAGTGAGGCCGCCTTCTCAACGGAAAGCTGTATCGCGACCTCGGTCTCGATTCCGACGGCTATGAGCTTTTCGGCCATGCCTAATAGCGAGAACATTGTGTCCTTTCTCTAAACTTAGAACAAATCGTGACCGACATTTCGGTGATTTTGGGGCTTGTCAAATTTCTAACTGGTCGTATAGTGATTTTACGAACAGGGAAAACGACCATGCGCCCGATCATTTCCTACCTTCGCGTCAGCACCGCCAAGCAAAAGAAAAGCGGACTCGGGATCGAAGGCCAGCGCTCGGCTATGTCGGCTTTCGCCAACGCCAACGGCTTCGAAATCGTCGGCGAGTTTGTCGAGTTCGAATCGGGCAAAGGTCCCGACGCCCTCGACCGTCGGCCGCAACTCGCCGCCGCGCTTGCCAAGGCGAAGCGCTTGGGATGCGCCGTCGGCGTCGCGAAGCTCGATCGCCTCTCGCGCGACGTGCATTTTGTTTCCGGCTTGATGACGCATCGCGTGCCGTTCATCGTCGCCGAGCTTGGCGCGGACGCCGACCCCTTCATGCTCCACCTGTTCGCCGCGCTCGCCGAGAAAGAGCGGGCCTTGATCTCAAGCCGCACAAAGTCGGCGTTGATCGAAGCGCGCAAGCGCGTCGCCATAACGGGCCAAAAGAAGCGCCCCGACTTCAAGAAGCTCGGCAATCCGAATCTCGAAGCCGCTCGCGAAATGGCAAACGCCGTCCGCGGCAAGATCGCCGACGACTTCGCCGCAACCGTCCTTCCCGCCATCGCGGAAATTCAGGCCACTGGCGCGACGACCCTGCGGGCCATCGCGCATGCTCTGAACCGCCGCGGCTTCAAGACGCCGCGCGGTGGCGAATGGGCGGCAATGTCGGTTTCTAACGTCTTGGCCCGCGCCGCCTAGATCGCCAGAGAAGCCCGCTGAAGGCTATCAGGCTCGCTGGCTACGATATATGGTAGCGCCCATAGCCTTCGAGGGCTGCCAGCGGCCCGCGTTGGCCCTACAAGATCGGCGAGGCCGGTCCCGGTTCGTCAGCCGCGAGCCGTGGGGCGTCGGCGGCGTCATCGGGCGCGACGTGAGGCGATCGGCGGAGTCGCCGACGTTAGAGACGCAACTGGAACGGGCCTTGACCACCCTACCGGCGACACCGCCGAGTGGGATCGGGCAGGGTGAGGCGAAGGTAGACGAGTTGCGCTTCGGGCTTGTCGAAATGGAGGAAACAACTGTCCACGGCGAGCCTCGGCGGATCGACGCCCATCGCCTTGCCGCTCCACCCTGTGCTCATGTCGGTGACGATCGACGCAAAGGTTCCGTTGTACGCAAACTCATCAACGCGAACTTGAGCGCCGTCCTCCAGAAGGCCGAACATTGCGGAGCTATTCCGCATGCTCGCAACGAGCTCCTGCTCGGTGATTTGCCCCTTTAGAACGAACTCCATATCGCGCTCGCGAGCGGCAAGGCGCACAACTCCTTGCGCCGGGTCAACGAAATAGGATTCGGCCTTGTCTCTTTCGGCAAGGATCACGACGACCGCGTTCCCGCGCATCAGCGCCCCAATCCCGGCCAGTTCCGGCGCATAGTTTTCGTCAGGGATCACGATTGTTGCGGTTTGCCCCTTGAGGGCTTGTCGATCGTCCATCGCGCCATCGCGCCCTTGAGCGCCCGCGTCGTCTCCCCACGCGACCAAGAGCGTCAAGCCAACGGCGGCCAGAAATTGATTCCGCCTCAAGATGGATTGCCTCCAAACCCTCGCCCCAAAGCGCCCGCGCCCTGGCACGCACCCGGTCTCAATCCGGCAAGCGTACGCGCTTCCCTTTTCCGCTTACCCAATCAACGGCCAGCGGGTTGCCTTCGTCAACCCAAAGCGTGACGCCAGCGGCGTCGGCGAGTTCACGGCGGGTCCATTTGAGAATTGCGCGAGCGTCGCGGCATTGGTCGGGGGACATGCGGGCAGGATAGCATGGGCGCGGGGCGCGGCGCATGACGAGGCGGCATTCGAGCACGGCCACTTGCGTTTCCCCATGGCAGGTCTACGATTCGCGCCAAAACCACCGCTTGAGGAGCGCCGTGTCGACAGAAGACGCCGTCGGTCTCGCCATCCTGATGGGACTGATCCCCGCCGCGATCAAATACCACAAGGGCTATTCGTTCTGGCTGAACTGGCTCGCCGGCTCGCTGCTGTTCGTCGTCGCGCTGCCGGTCGCCATCGTCTCGCGCCCCAACGCGGTCGGCCTGCTCGCTCGCGCCGAGCGCGACGCCGAGGCGCGCGGCGAAGTGCGCTGCGCCGCCTGCCGCGAATTCAAGCGCGCCGACGCCCGGCGCTGCCCGCATTGCCACGCCGAGGCCGCCTAACCGCCTATCGCCTCGCGGCGGCAAGTGGACGGCGCGCAGCGTTCTCAACGTCACCGCTCGCGCCGCTTAGGAGCCTCGCCAGCGGCCTTTTAGTATCGCCGGCTATGTGGGAGCTCCCGACCGCGCCAGTGGCAGCGGTCGGGGCTGGCGCGAGGGCCGCGGGGCGGTCTTGCCGGTTTCTCGCCCGCGCCGACCAAAGACCCGCCTCGCGCGCGGGCACGCGCACGCGTTCGCGTTAGGGGCGCTGATAATGTCACCGTGCGGTGACTTATCTAGCCGGCTTGCTCTGCCAGCCGCGCGCCGAGCGTCGGCGTATCAAAGAACTCGACGCCGACCGATTCGAAGGCGTCGCATATCCAACCGTCAACCGGGCGAGAGGCCGGCTGGCCGGTTTTGGCTTCCCAACGCGCTACCGACCGTTTGCTGACGCGCGCCAGCTTCGCGAGCTCCGCCTGAGTCAGCCCGGCCAGCTTTCGGGCCGTCTTAATCTGGCCGCCCGATTTGAGCGCCGTGCCGGTTAGGTGAATTCTGTATTTTTTTGCCATTAGTTTTCCCTCTCAAACGGGCTATTTTGCTCCAGTCGTCTTTTCTTGATTTTCCCACTCTGCATCCAGTGTTTCCCCCCTAGGGAAAAACAACTGGAGCGGAGCAGTTTGTCGCTCCAGTTGCTCCACTGGAGCACCACTCATGACTGGAGCACCGGAGCGGCTTAGATTGCGACGACGAAATTACGCGGCCGGCGCTGTCCGTCTCGGCCCGCCCGAACCAACAAATGACCGGCGGCGATCAGGCCTTTTTGCAGGTGCAGGATTTTCGCCTTTTGGAGCCTGTCGGTTGCGTCCAGTCCCAAGGCGTCGGCAATGTCGAATCCGACCCAGTCCTTAGCTCGACTTTGCGCATTTTTTGCTGGGGCGGGTCAGATGGCAGCCCAGAAGATTGCGGCGTAGGCGATGACGCGCAGGGCTTCGTCGAGAGGGACGACCGTACGCCCGAAGGGGCCGA
>JBEKLU010000212.1:0-5379 GCA_050010035.1 Roseiarcus sp. | reverse complement strand
CGTGCGCGCCAACAAATCACCCGGAAGCGTCAAAACACGCAGAAAATCAGCGAGTTGGAATACGAATTTCCTTCTCGAAATCCTGCAAATGAAATGACCGTTAACCTGGAATCCGTGCCGTGCCGGCGGTCGGCGGTTCGGCGGGAAAATGCGCTCGCGAGCCGTTTGCGGACATTCTCGCCGGCGATCGCTGAACGATGACCATCGCCCGTCGACAAAGCGCATTGGCGCTTCTCGATTGCGCGCCAAGTCGACGCCGAGCGACCCGAAGGCCGGCTATCATTTTGGCGTGTCGGATCGACCGCCGAGCCTTGCGAGCGCGCGTCGGCGGCGCAAATGCTCGTTGCGTTCTGACAAGTCGACGACCGAGCGCTTTTGCGCCATATCAAAGACAAATCGGTATCAATAAAGCTAGCCTATAATAACACTAAAGGCGGAAAATGGTGGAGGGTTCAATGATGATTAGTAGACGAAGCCTCTTCGTTGGCTTGGCCGGGGCTGTGATCGCGTCGCAGGCGCGGGCGGACGATCTCGGCGTCGAATGGTTCGTCCATGAGGAAACGCCGGACGGCCAAGCGTGGGAAGGCGTGTGGCGACGCCGCGGCTTCTCGAACGTGTTCGATGCGCGGTGGCGAAACGTCGGCACGGGCGGGATCGTGCGCGACGTGGTCGAAATCCAGGGCCGCAACGGCAATTCGATCACGATCTACCGGTATGGCAACAACGGCACATATTTCGGTTCGTTGTCTCCCAGCGGCAGGCACATCCGCGGAAGCGCGAGTTGGTATCCGCCGGGGGCGTTCTGGACGGCGCGGATCGGATATTGAACGGCGGCGCGGAGCGTTCCGGCCGCGAACTCTAGCGCGAGTCTAGAGTCGATTCTCGACGCGCCCCGCCGCGACGCGCGCTATCTCGCGCCCGCCGCGAAGGCGACGCTCTGGCGGCGCGCCAGGCGATCGGCCGATTGCGGGTCGTGGGTCGGCAGAAACACCGTCGGCCGCATCGCGGCCAACTCCCTGAGCCGCGACAGCGTTGCGAGCGGCGTTCCCTCGTCGGGGCTGATCCCGTCGAGGCGCCCTTCGATCAGGTTCGCCTCGCTGTAGGCCGCGTCGCCCGCGATCACGATCACGCCCTCGCCGTCCTCGACGACCACCGAGAGATGATCGGGCGTATGGCCGGGCGTCGGCACGGCGACGACGGCGCGGTCGGCCGTCAGGGCGCGCGAACGCGCGAACGGGCCGTAGGGCTCGGCGGCCAAGACGAGCGGCTCGGGATCGAAGCCGGCGGGCCAGCGTTGCGGCAGGTAGCCGCGGATCTGTCCGGCAAGGCCCGACGCGCTGCGGATTTCGCCGGGACTGACCAGCGTGCGGCTATAGGGGAAGGCGGCGAGTCCGGCGTCGTGATCGATGTGCAAATGCGTGAGGACGACGAGCTTGACGTCGCGCGCTCCCACGCCGAGCGCGCGAAGCTGCGGCCCCGCCTCCTCCTCCGGTTCGATGTCGAAGCGCACGGCGAAGCGAAAATAGGGATGCCAGCGCGGCAGCCGCTTCAGCGCCGCGCTCGCGCCAGAATCGACGAGAACGACGCCGTCGCGATGCTCGAGCGCGAAGGCGTAGGTCGGCAGCCAGTGCGACCAGCTCGCGTCGACGAGCGGCGCGAGGCGGCGCGCCAGGCCATGGCCGCGCCCGACGAGCTGGCTCGTCTTGACCTGCACGCGTCCGGTCTGGAGGGCGTGAATGCGCATGGGCTCTTGCTCCTTGCCCGGCGCCGTCAGGACGCGCCGCGGCCGATCCTGCCGAGATGGGAATGGTTGAAGCCGGTCGCGTATTTCAGGCCGAAGCCGAGCGCCCGGTCGAGGCCGATATGGGCGATCCAGGCGAGCGCGAGCGCCTCCACGGGGCCGGAGCCGAGCGCCAAGCCCGCCGCGCCGAGCGCCAGCGGCGCCGGGTAGGCGTGCGCGAGATTGTAGACGAAGGCGCCGCGCCGAGGCCCCGCGAGATAGGCGGCCATGGCGAGGTCCGGCGCGAGAAACAGCGCGGCGAAGGCGATCCAGGAGGTATCGAGACGGGCATAGGCCGCGAGCGCTGCGGCGAAGACCGCCAGGCCCTCGAGCCGCAACAGGACGGCGACGCCGCCGACGACCGCCCCCCGCGCCGGATTGGAGCGCGCCAGGGGCGCCGGAGCGAGCGGGGCGAATGGGGCGAAGGCGTTCATCGAAAGCTCCCTTGGCGGTTCGCGCCGGCATCCCTAGCGCCGACGGCGCTCTGCGGGGAATTGCCTATTTGCGCGGCGCGGCTATACGTTTTCGTATGACGAGACGCGAGCCGCCCTGGGACGCCCTGCGCACCTTCGGCGAGGTGATGCGCGACGGCAGCCTGTCGAGCGCGGCGCGAAAGCTGTCGCTGAGCCAGCCGACGGTCGGGCGGCACATCGACGCGCTGGAGGCGGCGCTGGGCGTGGCGCTGTTCATGCGCTCGCCGCGCGGCCTCGAGCCGACCCAGGAGGCGCGCGACCTGGCGCCCCACGTCGAGACGATGATCGCTGCGGCGGCGGCGCTCGGGCGGACCGCCTCGGGCGAGGCGGGCGGCGAGCGCGGCGTGGTGCGCGTGACCGCGAGCGAGATCGTCGGCTGCGAGGTTCTGCCGGGGATTCTCGCTTCGTTGCGCGCCGCCCATCCCGGCATCGTCCTCGAACTCGCGCTCACCAACCGCAACGAGGACCTGGCGCGCCGCGACGCCGACGTCGCCGTGCGCATGGTCCGTCCGACGCAGAGCGCGCTCATCGCGCGCCGCATCGGCCGCTCGCCGATCGGCCTCTACGCGCATCGCGACTATCTGGCGCGGGCGGGAACGCCGCGCACGCTCGCCGACCTCGCCGGCCATTGCCTCATCGGCTTCGACCGCGACGATCGTGCATTCCGCGCCGTCGGCGCCGCGTTCGAGCCGTTCTCGCGGGAGAATTTCGGCTTTCGCTGCGACAGCGATCTGGCGCAGCTCGCGGCGCTGCGCGCGGGGCTGGGCATCGGCGGCTGCCAGGAGGCGATCGCCCGCCGCTCGGGCGAGCTCGCGCCGGTCCTGCCGGGCGCGCTGCGCTACGCGCTGGAGGTCTGGCTCGTCATGCACGAGGATTCGAAGGCGACGCGCCGCGTGCGCCTCGCCTTCGACCACCTCGCGCGGGGGCTGACGGACTACCTGCGCGGGCGCGGGCCCTGAGCGCGCGCTCGTCGGCCGGCGGCGCCGATGCGGTTCGTCGCAATCAGGGAGGCGGCGGCGCGGCGCCGACGAGCGCGAGCGCGAGAAGGCCGCCGACGAAGTGGATCGTGATCCGCTGTTTCATGCTCGTCACCCGCCGTCGGCCTCGCGCGAGGCGAGCCTTCGCCCTCGCCGAGCCGGGATGTCGCTTCAGTCGGTTCGCTATGGCGACGGCCCGTCGCCTTTCGACTGCGTGAGTTTGGCCGCCACGCCGATCAGGCCGAGATAGAGGCAGAGGACGACGCACAGCTCCACGAGCTGCGTCAGCAAGGGCTGGCCGTCGGTCGCGAATAGGAAAGCCACGACGACGACGAGCCATCCCACGAGGGCGATCCGGCCGAGCCTCGTCTTGGGAAGGTTCATGACGATCTCCCTGTCCTCCCGGCAAGGCCGCGCGCTCTCGCCGTCGGCGCGGCGCGGCCTCGTCGCCGATTGTCTGCGCGGCGCCGGACGATCCTCGGGATCGGCCGAAAAACGCCGCCCGCCATCGATCCGAAAACGGCCCCGGTCGGGATCTTCGACGCTTCCCCGCCGTTGCGGCGGAGTATGACCGCGCTTGTCGCGCGAGACAATCGCCGGCCGAACCCGCAGCCGCGGCCGGGCCGTCGGCATTACGCAACGGCAAATTGCGCTTGCCAGAACTGATAAACAATCGCAGATTTCGCGCGCGGTCGACGCGAATTGTGGAATGTCGGCCAAGACGCGCATTCTCGCGCCGGGGGAGGGGCCTAATCGTGAGCGACGACGATCCCAATTCGAAGAGCAGGCTTTCGTCGGCGTCGGCCGCGCCGCAATGGCATCTTCACATCCCGCCGGACACCTATGGGCCGTACTCGGTCCAACAGCTTCGCGACTTCGCGCGGGACGGCCGCATGACCGCCGACACGCTCGTGTGGACCGGGGGCGCCGACGCTTGGGGCAGGGCCGGCGACCAGCCTGCGCTCAAGGCCATTTTCCCGGCCGCGGCGCCGCCGGCGCCGCCGGCGACTCAAGCGGGCCCGCCGCCCCGCACGACGGTCGCGCGCGCGGCCGCCGCCCCCAGCGCCGCGCCGGCCGGCGCAAGAGCGATGAGCTTCGGGGAATCGGCGCGGACCTGCCTGCGGCTCAAGTACGCCGGGTTTCAAGGGCGAGCGCGGCGTTCCGAATACTGGTGGTTCATGCTGTTCGTGATGCTGGTCTGGGCCGTCGTCTATGGCCTCGCCGCCGCGATTGCGGTGTGGACGTCGCCGGATGCGGTCGGTGGAGCTAAGGACGGCGGCGCGATGTCGATCGTCGGGGTCTTGGCGCTGGCCGTGGCGGTCGTGGCCGTCTTGGCCCTGGCCCTTCCCGCGATCGCGGTCGCGGTCCGCCGGCTTCACGACCTGGGTTGGTCGGGATGGTGGTACCTCGCGCAATTGATTCCGATCGTGGGCGGCGTCGCGGCGCTCGTCATGCTCATCGCGTTCATGATGCGCGGAAACGAAGGGCCGAACAAATACGGCCCCGACCCGCTCGCCGCCGGCGAACCCTGAAGGGCGGCCGGGCGTCGCCCTCGACGGTCTCCTCGGCGAACCGCCTATTGGATTTAAGGCCCAATTGCGGCAAGCTCCGCAGCGGGCAGCCGCCCTCGTCATTCGGAGAACCGGCCGATGCGTACGCTCATTGCCCTGATCGTGATCGTCTATCTCGTCGGCGTCGGCGTCGTGCTGTCGCCCACGGTTCGCGACAAATGGAGCAGCGTTCCCGCTTCGGAGCTCGCCGCGAGCCTCGTGCAGGCGCTGCCCAACGCGCTCGCCTGGCCGATGACGGCGTACCGCAGCCTGACCGGCCACGGCTAAAGCGCGACTTGAGCCAGTCAAACCGGCTCGATC
The DNA here is from genome assembly GCA_050010035.1 of Roseiarcus sp. GTDB lineage: Bacteria > Pseudomonadota > Alphaproteobacteria > Rhizobiales > Beijerinckiaceae > Roseiarcus. The sequence continues at coordinate 278 of JBEKLU010000212.1, read as the reverse complement.
AGACTCTCGCCGCGTTCCAGGGCCGACAGCAGGTCCGGCAAAGCCGCGTCGAACCACGCGAGGACCGCTGTCCGTAAGCGCCTTGCGTTGCGCAAAGTCCTCGTCCTTCGTGATGATCGCCGCGGCGTTCTGAAGCGCGAAATCCCAAATTTGCGTGTCAGTAGAGTCGAGGAAGGGCGCGGTGGCATTGAGGCTTGGCCAACGGCCCCGTTTCCCTTCCCCGCTCATCGAACCGGACGTGCGGGTTTCCCGCATCCGGCTCTCCGACAGGCTTCATG
>JBEKLU010000211.1:0-5766 GCA_050010035.1 Roseiarcus sp. | reverse complement strand
GTCGGGCAGCGCGATGGCGATCCCCATATGGATCGCCCGGCTCAGCCTGATTTCCTTGCCCTCGACGCGCCCGTTCATCGCCGGGTGACGCAAGAGCGCGCGCAGGGTCGCCAGGATGACCAAATCCTCGATCGAGACATCGGTCCCCTTCGCGGCCAGCGTCGCCTTGGCGGCAAAGAGATTGCCCGCGTCGCATTCGGCGAAATGCGTCAATTGCGCCGTCTCGGCAAGGCTCCGATGCATCGCCTCAGCGATCATCCCCCGCGCGCCGCGCAATGGGATGATGGTTTCGTCGGTGTCGGGCGAGGCCATGGCTCCTCTCCGGTCTGCCGGCCGCTATTCGATGCGGCCGATGACGTCGCCTTTGCGGATGACGTCATCGGCCTTCTTCAACATGGTGAGCTTTCCGCCGGCAGGGGCGTGGATGTCGAATTGAACCTTCTTGACCATGACCGTGGTGATGATATCGCCCTTGCCGACGATTGCGCCGTCGTCGGTCAGCCAAGTGGTGATCACGCCTTCCTCGTCCTCTTCCCAAAGATCCGTCGGTATCCTGACATCGACGCTCATCGCAGATTACTTCAACATGCTGTCGAAAGCGGCGACGATCTTCGCCGGGTTGGGCAACGCCCACTGCTCCATGGGACGCGAATAGGGAATGGGAATGTCCGGATAGGCCACCCGCTTCGGCGGCGCCTTCAGCATCGCAATATCATGCTCGACGACGGAGGCGATGATCTCGCCGGTGACGCCGTAGCTGTGATAATCCTCGTCCACGACGATGAGGCGCCCGGTTTTCCTCACCGAGGCGATCACATGCTCGCGGTCGAGCGGCACCAGCGAGCGCAGATCGATCACCTCGGCCGAGACGCCCCGCGCTGCGAGCGTGTCCGCCGCCTTCAGCGCGTGGTGGACGCCCGAGGTGATGCCAACGATGGTCACATCCGCGCCTTCGCGCACGGTGGCCGCCTTGCCGATCGGCACGGTGTAGCTCTCCTCGGGCACATGGACGATGGAGTCCGGCTCCGTCCCAAGCCAGCCCATGCCCTGTAGCCCCTTGTGGAAGAGGTAGATCACGGGACTGTCGTCGCGGATCGCCGAGACCATCAGGCCCTTCGCATCATAGGCGTTCGACGGCGCCACGACTTTCATTCCCGGCAGATGCGCGAAGGTGGCGTGAAGGCATTGCGAATGCTGCCCCGCGTCGCTGTAACCGCCGCCCGTCGCCGTCATCAGCACCATCGGCATTTTGAGATTGCCGCCGGAGAAATAGATGTTCTTCGCCATCATGTTGTAGATGGCGTCCATACACACGCCGAAGAAATCGACGAACATCAGCTCGACGATCGGGCGCATGCCGTCTGCGGCGGCGCCCACCCCGGCGCCGATGAAGGCCGTCTCGGAAATCGGGGCATCGCGCACGCGCTCGCTGCCAAATTCCTCATGAAGGCCGTGCGTATTGCCGAACACGCCGCCGAGGGGGCCGATATCCTCCCCCATCACGAAGACGCGAGGATCGACGCGCATCTCCTGCGCGATCGCCTCCGCCATGGCGCGGGCGATGACGAGTTTGCGCACATTGCCTTTTTCCGTCGTCGTCATTTCCATCTCCCAGGAATCATGTTGGCTTCGCCGGCGACGCGTAGCGCCGTGCCGGCGGCTCGAATTCAGGCGAAAACCTTCTCGGCGGCTTCTTCTGGCCGCGGATAGGCGCTCTCCCGGGCGAAAGCGATGGCGGCGTCGGCCCGCCGCTGGCTGCGCGACGTGATCGCCTTGTCCTCCGCCTCGCTCAGCTTGTCGGCCGTCATCAGATAGGCGCGCAGCGCAGGGATAGGATCGCGCTGTTTCAGCATCGCCATCTCGTCCTTGGCGCGATACTGCTCGGCGTCGCCCATGAAATGGCCGGCCATTCGCAGGGTCTGGATTTCGATGAGCGACGGTCCCTCGCCGCGGCGCGCCCGCGCCACCGCCTCGCCGGCGACCCTGAAGATCTCGATCGGGTCGTTCCCGGGAATGTAATGGCCGGGAATGCCATAAGCCTCGGCGCGGACGTCGTTGTGCTCGACCGCGGTCGATTGCGATTTCGGCACCGAAATGCCCCAGGAATTGTCTTCGATGATGAAGACCACCGGCAGCTTCCATACCGCCGCCAGGTTGAGCCCCTCATGGAAGGCGCCCTGATTGGCCGCGCCTTCGCCTAGATACGCGACGGCGACGCCCTCCTTCTTTTGCATATGTCGCGACAGCGCGGCGCCGACCGCCGGCCCGATGCTTTCCCCGATGATGCCGGAGCACGAAAAGTTTACGGCCGGGTCGAAGATGTGCATGTGGCCGCCGCGGCCGCCGCTCAATCCGGTCGCTTTGCCGAAAATCTCGGCCGTCATCTTGTTGAGGTCGACGCCCTTGGCGATCGCGACATGATGCGGCCGGTGGGTCGAGGTAACGATGTCGGACGGTTTCAGATGCGCGCAGACGCCGACGGCGCACGGCTCCTGGCCTTTCGAGAGATGCATCTCGCCGGGTATGGGCCCCGCGCCCATGTTGAAGGCTGGCGTCTTGCCTTCCATGTAGATCTTCTCGATCGATTCTTCGAGGCACCGGCTGACGAGCATATGCTCGTACATCCAGATCTTCTGTTCGCGTGTCGGCGTCATGAAGCGTCCCTCCCGATGTTATCGTGTCCGCCCGCCCGATCTGGCTCGGACGGCGCGAGCGGGGCTACGATGCTATTGTCGGCGCGGCTGCGCCCCATGGGCTGCGCCGGGACGAGATTCTTGAAAGAAGCGAAAGTAGCTGGCGGCCTGTCCAGCCCACCTATCGTATTTCAGCCGCGACATATCTTTTGCCTGGCGCCGCCTCCTCGGCGGCATCGCGATTTGCCTGCGCGCGGACGCCAATAAGCAATCGTTTGCTTTGCTCTGTCAACGGCAAAGCAAAAGCCAGTCCACGAACCTTCCAAATCTCGCCTAAAGGCGTTGGGACATCGCGGCCGGACACTGCGGTTTGGGCAAACTACGGAACGCGCAGACGGTCTGCCGTTACTCTGACACTGCCTCCAACAGGTCGTCGTGGACAGCCTGTGGAAGCCGGCGACGATGGCGCACGCCGTGCGGCCGGGCATGCGGCTTGCGGAGACAATAGCGGTGGCGTATGGCGGCTCGCCGGACATTCCGAGCGGAAAGCCGATGTCTAAAGCCTTTGGCCGGGCGTCAGCGCAACGGGAGGCATTTATCGCCAGTGCACAAATCCCCGGCCGGGACGCGCTCGCCGAGGAGACCGCGCGTCTACTCGCCGTTCTGCGCGCCCGGCGCCCGCTCGTCCAGGCAGTGACCAATTTCGTGTCGATGGACGTCGCCGCCAACGCGCTGCTGGCGATCGGCGCCTCGCCGGCGATGTCCCATGCGCCGGAGGAGGCGGAGGACTTCGGCGCGATCGCCAGCGCTCTCGTCGTCAATATCGGCACGCTCTCGCAGGATTGGGTTGTCGGCATGGAGGCCGCGGCCGAGGTCGCCGGACGGCTCGGGCGCCCCTGGGTGCTCGATCCCGTCGGCGTCGGCGCGACGCGCTATCGCGATGAGACGACCCGCCGGCGGCACTGTCAAGGCAAATAAGTATAGGCGATTTTCGGCGTCGAATCCGGCCGAGCGTGAGGGTAATTCGTGAGCAAAAACAGTGGAGCTCCCGCCCGCCCTGGTGCGCGAGCAGGCAGTATAGAATTTACTCTGACAATGCCCTGCCGTGGCGTTCGGTCGCCATTCTTCGCGACCTCGGCATGTCGCACGAAACGATCGTCGCGTATTCTCGGCGGTTTCCGACGCCCTCCGCCGGCAACTGAGGCGCTTGCCTTGGCGATCGGCGTCGACAGCTCAGCATTGAACTTCCCCCGGACCGAGACCGAACTTCAGAGCGCCGCCTGCGGACAACGCTGAAGAGGGGAAAGGGGTTCTCGGGCCCGATGATTATGACGAGCATCGCCGTTTCGCCGTCGGTGGGCGAGATGACGGCGATCGCTAGCGCAGAATCGGTTTAAACAACGAACGGAAGCGCACTTCCGGCGTTCGAAGCGCCGTTCGGGCCCATTCGCACACGAGGCGCGTTTCCCCTGGCACGGCGATTGCGCCAGCGGCTGCAGATGGCCGTCCATGCGCCACTTTGAAACAGAAATGGATCGCCGTTGCTCGATGTCAGGAGACATTGGCATGCCCGTCCCTGCTGCGCGTCTTCAGCTCAATTACGTCGCAATCCGCGTCAAAGCGTCGTCGCCCCCGAGCGGCCATGCCTTTCCCCGCGTGGACGCCGTCGTTGGCGTAAACCAACGATACAGACGCTCGATCCTCCGCAGTCGGCTGTTCGCGCTTAGTGATCGCGACGCAGTGGTCGCCGCGATCATCGCGACAACGCTCATCGTTTGGCTGCTGATTCATTTTCTCAGCTGATAGCCGAGGCGTCGAGCCGCCTAGCTATAAGCGTGGCGATTGGCACAATTTCGTCGCGATGGAGCAAGCCGAATGAATTCGACAGTTCGCCCGTGCGCAAGCAGCGCTGTGGCGAGCGCTAATTCGGGTTGAACAGACGGGTTCGGCCCGCTCAAACACCTCGAGGAGCGCCCAGGTCCGCCGCGACTCCTGGGTCCGAGAGGTGGGCCGGTCGATGACGGAAAGGATGGCCTCTTCAAGACCGTCGTCGACCGGCCACAGCTTCTTACGCCAACCCGGTTGCATCAAATCTTGCGACCTTTGCGGCGGCGCTCACGGCGAGTTTATCCATTAGCCGAAAAACTCGGCGATCCGTCCCTGAACCATTTGCGCGCATCGCGGCTGGGGGGTGGGCGAGGAGCGATGAAGCGTCAGCGGCTACGTCGCTCAACGTTAATCGGCTCCGATGAGCTCATTGCGCTGGGTCAAATCGGCCATGCGACGAAGCTCGCTTGCGCCCCGAAATGAGGGGCCCACAGAGTTTGCGATTTGTTAACCAACTTTGGCGCACCATTGTTCGCAATTTTATGCGGGCGATTGCCGGAAGGGGCCTGCCGACGCGCTTGATGATGCCGGCTCCCTACGCGCCATCCGACGCGGCCGCCACGTCCCGTAAAGTTCACGGACGACATCGAGTTCGTGCGATCGCGAGGGCCTCAAAGTGCATTTGGGGGTGCCGTGATGGGCCACCACCTTGAAGCGTTCCTTTTGGGCGTCGGCATCTATGGCGGACTTGCCGCAGCCGTGATCGCCCTATGGGGAGTGGCCATGGCAGTGATCATAGGAATCACGGCGATCTTCGCGGGGCGCTGGAAGACGACCAAACATTCAAGGTAGACAGTTGAACGAGGACGGGCTTGGGGCGGTAGAGCCCCGAGCGCGCCACGCCCACAAGCGCGCATTGGCGGCGCACCGACAGTTCGGCGCGGGCTCGCGCAATTCGCTATTCATATTGCGCAATCGAGCTTATGATTTTAGCGCGCTTATTGCGGAGCGTGGTGACGGTGCGTATCTCGGCCATCCCCAATACCTAGGTAGGCTCCGTCACCATTTCCTGTGGCAAGTGCGCCAAGATACCGGAAATTTCTGGGCTGAGCCTGGGCTCTTGAAGCGTTGCATCTTGCGCTCCCTTCGTCGGGTCGGCTGGTGCGAATTCTCGGCACGATTGTTCCTTGCCTATCCGCTTGACACCCATACCCACTAGATTTAGCGTTGGCTATGGATATGTTGGCCCGTGAAGACCTGCCTTTCCCCCGGTCTCTGCCGGAATTCCAGCGCATTTTCCCCGACG
>JBEKLU010000210.1:0-5982 GCA_050010035.1 Roseiarcus sp. | reverse complement strand
TGACGACGTTGATCGTCAACGACGCGCAATGCGCGAAGAGCGCCTCCGTCTCTTGGGTATCGTGCAAGCCGATAAGCGCGGGCCACAAGTCCCCGCTCTCCTTCGGCAGGCGCTGGATCCAGTATTTGTGCCGCGCTTCGATCGCCTTGACATAGGCGCTCTGAGCGAGGTCCGGCGGTTGGATCGAAAGGCCGGAGGTCCGCACCGAAATCTCCAGACATGAGTTCCAGGCCTGGTGGTAGAACAAGTTCAGGCAGAGCGCGTGCAGGACCGCGAGATAGGCGATGACGGGCTCGCCGGCGACGGCGTCACGCAACGCCGCGCTTCGATGGGCTGTCAGCTCCGTGACGAGACGATCGGACAAGGGACGCAGGGCGTCATCCTCAGCCGGCTCGGCGTCGGAGCCTGCCGCGCCGCCAATCGTGATCAGGGCGCGCTGGATTTGCGGGGCGGCGGCGGGAGCGAGCGGAGCGGATTGTGCATCGCCGTCAGCGTTCGAAGCTGGCGCCTCGTCCTCGGCGTGGACATAGCCGCGCTTGATCAAGAGCCGCCCATCATGATCGATCGTGACGAAGACCCCTGCCCGCGCGACCTCAGCGGGGTCGAAAAGCAAGGGTCGATCCTCGAAGTCGGCGATGGCCTCGTCGAGCGCGTCGATCCTCTGGCTGACGTCGTCGGAGATTTCGTCGGCGTCGCCATGTTCCCGTTCCAACCCTTCGCGCTCGGCCACTTTTGTCTCGAAGGCGGTCTGCTCCTCGGCGCTCAGTGGAATCGGCTCGCCCGTAAGGCGTCGCAGCCCATAGTCGTGACCTGCGGGAAAGGACGGCGCGACGACGATCCATTTCCAACCCTCGGCGCGCAGTGCCTCGGCTTCTCGCTTGAGCTTCTCGCCGGCGAGACGATCGAGCAGGGCGGGATCCTGGAGCCAACCGCCGCGATCGTCGTTGAAGAGGTCGTTGAGGATGACGCCGCCGGCAGCGTGGTAGGCGTCGAGGCCGACAAACACCGCGCGCGGGTCGCTGGCGCGGACGGTGTTCTGCGTGAGCTGCTGACGGATATGATAGGCGTCCCTGTTGTACGAGCGCGCCAGCGCCTCCCAGACCTGTTCCTGGCGCGTATGGTCCTCGCTCACGGTGAAAGCCATCAGCTGCTCCAGCGTCATCTCATCCTTGGCGTAGACGTCCAGAAGATTTTCGGAGACGGCCGCAAGTCGCAGCCGCTGCTTGACCACGACAGGGGCGACGAAGAAGCGCGCGGCGATTTCGTCATCTCCGAGACCTTTGTCGCGAAGCGTCTTGAACGCGCGGAATTGATCGAGCGGATGCAGCGGCGCCCGCTGCACGTTCTCGGCCAGCGAGTCCTCTTCGGCCATCCCCGAGGTGCGCACGACGCAGGGGATGAGCGCGGTCTTGGCCAAGCGCTTCTGCTTGACCAGCAATTCCAGCGCGCGATAGCGCCGTCCGCCGGCGGGGATCTCAAACATGCCGGTTTCCGCGCCCTCGCCATCGAGGACAGCGCGAACGTTGAGGCTCTGCAGAAGCGTGCGGCGCGCAATGTCCTCGGCAAGTTCTTCGATCGAGACGCCGATCTTGATCGATCGGACGTTGGACTGCGACAGGACGAGCTTGTTGAAGGGGATGTCGCGCGAGGCGCTGAGGGTCAGTTTCGGGGCTGCCATTGCCATGTTCTCCAGGACGGACGGCGAGAGACCTTCTCTCTTTCCTTCATTCCGTCACTGATTTCCGGCCCTCCTCTCACTCTCGACCCGGGACCAAGCGCCTCAGGCGCCGGAGACGCCATCATGCCGCCTCCGATTGCGCTTCGGCCTGGCGGCGCTGAAGAATGTGATCGGCCGCCTTCGACGCCGCGCTGGCCGCGCGAACGATGGCGCGATTGTCCGCGCGGAGGACCTCGACCCATGAGCCGAGGTAATCAGCGTGGCGAACGGTCGGCGTGACGCCAAGCGTGGCGCAGACGAACGCGCCGGCCATTTCGGCAACGAGTTCCTCGCGCGCATAGGCTGATGAACCGAACACGCCCGACTGGTCGCGGTTGAGGCGCGAGGCATGACCAGTGTGATGACCGAGCTCATGGAAAACGGTACGAAACCAATTGATCGGCTCGAAATATGCGTGGACCGGGGGAACCTGCACGTAGTCGAGACCGGGATGATAGAACGCCTCGCCGCCGCCGACTCGAATGTCGGCGCCCGTCGCCGCGATGACCGCTTCCGCGGCGGGAACGATCGCCTCGGGTGGAGGCAAAGCTGCTGCGGGGTCAGCGGGCAGACCTTCGCATTGGTCGGCGTTGAACAGCGTGAAGCGTTTGAGGAAAGGGATGCTCGCGGCAACGTCTCCGGTCTTGCGGGCCCGCTGGCGCTCTGCATCAGGGGTGAAGCGATCGGCAAAGACGACGGTGACGCCGTGCTCGCCTTTTCGCACGCCGCCGCCGGCAGCCAAAGCCTGACGAAAAGTGAGCCAACTATGCCCGGTGAATTTGCGTTTCGTGACCGCAGCCCAAAGCGTGAGGATGTTGATCCCAGAATATTGTCGCCGGGTCGATGCGTTGCGTGGAATCGTGAAAGGCGCCGTCGCGGCCTTCGAATCCCAAGGTTGCGCCCACGGCACGCAGCCGCGTTCGAGATCGGCGATGATGCTGTCAGTAATGTCCTGATAGACGTTGGTGCGGTCGTTCACAGCCATGGCGGCGGTCTCCTCGACGGCGGGCGAGAGACCCTCTCTCCCCTTCATTCCGTCGCCGACCCCCTGCCCCGCTCTCACTCTCGGCGCGTCGCAGGCCGGACCGCTCGTTTTCCAGGGCTAGGCGGCCACCGCGCGCGCGGGATCGTCACCGCAGGCCGAGACGGCGTCGCCGGCTTGGAGAGCGGCGTTTGGCCGCGATTAGAGCCCGACCGGACACGCGTCCGGACGCGCCCAAAGACGCTTTCGCGGCGGATGCGTCTTCCAATGGGCCAAGCGCAAGTTGTCGCACTCCGACATCGGCTGGTCGAATACGCGAACAACGCCACCCGGCAATTGGCTCGATGATCGAAGCGCAAAATGCTGCGGCGCGCGTTCCTCTATTTCCTCCGTTTTGCCGCTACCCGCCTCCGCCGGCACAACTACTCCGCGTTTTTTCAGGAGATCGGCCCAACTCAACGTCCTATCCCTACCGACAAATCGAACGTAGGAATCCGGATCGGACAGCTCCCCGTCGCGCCAGTCGACAAACCGTCTGTCCAGATCAATCGTCGCCATTATCGGTAACTGCTTTCGATGGACGGATTCGCTGGGAAACACTTGTCGTGGCTACGTTTCCGGAAATAGCCGCGGGAATAGCGCGTCTAGTGTTTCAGCTGGAAACCGAAGCGAGAGCTGACCCTTGGGAGTTTCCGACGCAAGTAACCCTGTTGCGATCGCATCGTTGAGCACGCGCCGTGCCGTCCGTTCCGGCAGACCGGTGATGCGAGGCGCCTCTCCGCGCTCGAATTCGCCCCGAATGAGTGCCTCTTCGAGAAGCCGCGCTGTCTCGGGCTTGAGAACCTCGCTGCGGGCCACGTAGGCGCGCAGCCGTCGGGCCAAGGTGTCGAGCTCAAACAAGCTCGACATGAACATGACCTGATCCAGACACACCCGGAGAAACCAGAAGACAAAATCACTCAATCCGCGCTGAGAAAGATTGCCGCGCCCATCAAGATCGCCCTGCCGGGGCATATCCGCATGATCCATCATGCGTTTGTATTCTCCCCTGCTCTCCAAACCGCGTGCTAGCCCGCGCGATACCGACCAGAGTCCGTGCGCGCCGATGCCGGCAGATAGCCCCATGGCGTGGCTCATGAGGCGACTCACACGACCGTTTCCGTCCGGGAACGGATGGATGAAGTTCAAACGGTGATGGGCTGCGGCGATGGCCATGATGCGGCCCGCCTTGCCCAGATTCGCAAAGCGGTAGCGGGTTTCAAAGTGCCGCATAAAGGCCCCGACACGTTCGCTCGACGGCGGCAGGTGACGGCCCACGGCTACATCCTGCTCCGGGCGTGAACGCCACTCGCCGGGCGTCATGACAAACTCGCGGCCGGCGCCTCCGATCTTGAGCATCTCGTTCGGCGCGTCGCGATAGAATTCGCGATGCAGCCAGCGGACAAAATCCGCCGATGCCGGTTCAGGCAGGCGGTTTTCGGCGGCCATGCGATCGACTTCGGCCTGAACGCGAACATGCGCCGCCGCCTCGATTTGCAAATTCCGCCGATCTTCGTCGTTGTCGAAATTTCCAGCCAGCGCGCGCTCGATCTCTTTGGGCCGCGTGTTGTGACCCTCGATGAGATTGCTGTAATAGGTATTCATGATCCGCACGACGCTGGCGAGACTGGCGGCTGTGCGCGGATGCAACGCCTGGCCTAATGTCGCGGAAACCGCGGCAAGTTCCGCAACCACGTCCGAAATGGCTTCGGAGGGCTCTTCCAGACGCGCGGGCTCGATGCGCTCAACGCTCTCGACAGGATCTTCCTTGGCCGATTTTCTGTGAATCATAATTGTTTGACCATACACAGGAATTTATACATTTCCCAACGAATTTGGCCGATCGATTGGCCGATCTTGCGGCGAAGCCACGCAGACCTATCCTTGCGACGCGCAATTAGCCGATGTTCATGACATTAGGCCAGCGGTGTGGTTCGCCGAGCGACCGATGTAGCATGTGAGCAACGATACGCTGTTGCAGGTCCCGCGGCGACGAGCCCGTGACAAAGAAGGGCGCTCGGTTCAATCAATGGCGTCTGGTCAGCCTCGACGGCAGCACGCTCGATGTCGCCGACGCCCCGACGATCGACGCCGCTCTTGGTCGGCACGGCGCCGGCCACGGCAAGAGCGGACTCTGAAATCAGACCGGACTTGGCGCAAGCTTCGCGGTGCGGCGCTGCCACGTCCGCAGTTGGTCCTCTCCGGTCGATCATAACTGAAACACCGCGGCTCTTATCCGATATCCGCGACGCGTTTTGCGCGCCAGCCAGAGGTCGAGCGATTCGGCCGCCGAGGTCTTGTCGGAATGGAGGTCGAGGCGACGACGGCCCGACGAACCGGTCCGGCCCCATTCGCGCACGAGAGCCATGTCGCCGAACAACGTCGGTTCGATCGCAAGCACATAGAAGCGGGCCATATTGCAACTCGGGTCCCGGCGCTCGAGCACCAGCATCTGCAGCTTGTGGTTGGCGATCTCACCCACTTCCTTCATAGCGCCATTGTCGCGCGTGAGCGCGGCAAACGTCCAACGCATAAATTGAATCAATGAGCCGGCAATGATTCGCGAAGCGGATCGGTAGGCTTCCTTTGACCTGCCGATTGTGCTGCTGTCCGACGAATTCGCGCGTCAACAGTGTCCTTGTGATATGGCCCTCCCAGCCGCCGGACCACGGGTCTATATGACGCCGGCGCAATGGACCACAATGTCCCGAACCTGAGAGGTCCACCCGGCAGGCTCGTTGGTGCGCGCCATGAACCTGCTATGATGGTGAACCGTTTCGAACAGGGCGACCTCGAAGGAATTGCCGGCATAGAGAACGCCGAAAGCGCCCGCGCTGAAGCGGCTCGGTCGAGCTTCCCCCGAGTGCGGCACACCCACTTGTATAGCTTCCTTCTTTCTGTAGCCTCAGTGGGCCGTGCGCTGGGATAAGGAGCGTCCATGTCGCCGATTGTTTCCGTCGCCGCCGTCACCAAGAGATACAAGTCGGGCCTCACAGCGATTGATGCGGTCAATTTGGAGATTGCGAAGGGCGAGATTTTCGCGCTCCTGGGACCCAATGGCGCCGGTAAGACGACGCTTATAGGCGTCATCTGCGGCATCGTTTCGATGACCTCGGGACAGGTCCTCGTCGACGGCCACGACATTGCGCGCGAGTATCGCGCCGCCCGCTCGAAGGTGGGCCTGGTCCCACAGGAGATCGCGCTCGACATCTTCGCGACGGTTTGGAACACGGTCCGCTTCAGC
>JBEKLU010000209.1:0-6025 GCA_050010035.1 Roseiarcus sp. | reverse complement strand
GTGAAAGGAGCCGTGATGCTCTGCCCGCGCCCGACGCCGCTCAACCGACGCCCAAAAGTCCCGAATTTACCTGACCTTCACCGGGTGCGCCCTCCCGCGAAGCGGGTTCGTTCCTCGGCCAGGAGTCGCCGTTGCAGGCTGCGTGACGAGATGTGTTTTGCCGCGTGCCGTCGATACGCCGGGCCCTCGAGTCACAGTTTGACCGTGTAATCGACGCCGTGAGATATCAGCCCGGCGCCGGCTCTCCTTTTGCGGAAAGAAGTTCGCAGCGCGACAAATACTTGCAACAGGATCAGCAGCGCGCACACCGCCAAGAATCCTGCGCTGATGGGCTGCACGAAAAACACCAGCAGGTCGCCCCGCGCGAGCAGCAGGGCGCGGCGGAAGTTCTCCTCGACCATCGGGCCCAGGACATAACCGAGCAGGATAGGCGCGACAGGAAAGTCCAGAGCGAGGAGAATTGCCCCGGCGACGCCGAACACCAGCGCCTCGCCGACCTCGAACAGGCTGTTGTTGGTGCTGTAAATGCCCACGGCGATGAAAAACAGGGCCGAAGGAAACAGGTAGCGATAAGGCACACGCAGCAGGCTGACCCAGAGTCCGATCAGCGGCACGTTGAGCACGACCAGCAAGATATTGCCGATCCAGAAGCTGGCGATCAGTCCCCAGAAAAGGTCGGCGTGCTCGCTGATCAGTCGAGGACCCGGCGCTATGCCTTGGATCATCAACGCGCCCAAGATCAACGCCATCACCGCGTCTCCCGGAATGCCCAGACTCATGGTCGGGATGAAATCCATCTGGGTCTTGGAGTGCGACGACGCCTCGGGGCTGACCACTCCTTCCAGCGCCCCGTGGCCGAATCGCTCCGGCGTCTTGGAGACTTTTTTCTCAAGGGCGTAAGCGATAAAGGTGGTGATGACCGGGCCGGTTCCGGGCAACGCGCCGAACAGCACGCCGACCAGCGTGCCGCGCAGCATGGGGAAGAACGATTGTTTCAGTTCGGCCTTGCTCGGGCGCATGTCGCGCAATCGCACTCTGGCGCCGCTGCCGACAACGTGCATGCGGTTCACGCTCTTGAGAAATTCGGCCACCCCGAACACGCCCAGCGCCAATGCGACCAGTTCGACGCGGTCCGACAAGGCGACGATGCCGAACGTAAACCGCTGGGTTCCACTATTGATGTCGGTTCCCACGACGCCCAACAACAAACCGATGATCGTCGTCGCCACGCCCTTGAGCGGCGACCCCATGGACATCGTGCCGCCGGCCAGCAGCCCGAGCAGCATGACGGAGAAGATTTCCGCCGGCCCGAACGCGAAGGCGATCTTGACCATCAGCGCCGAGGCGAAAATCATCACCACGATCCCGACCGAGGCCGCGAAAAACGAGGCGATCATGGTGAGCCCGAGCGCCGTCCCGCCCTTGCCCTGCTTCGTCATGGGGTAGCCGTCCAGGCAGGCGACCGCGTGGGGTGGATGGACGGGCAGATTCAATAAGATGGCGCCGATCGCGCCCCCGTACATCGAACCGTAGAAGATGCCGGCCAGCATGAGGATCGCAGGCACCGGGGACAGGGTGTAGGTCAAGGGCAGCAGGATCGAGATGGCCGAAAGCGCGCCCATGCCCGGCAACACGCCGATCATGTTGCCGACCAGGACTCCGAAAAAACACCACATCAGGTTGTGCGGTTGAAGCGCCACGCCGAAGCCTTGCCACAAGTCCATCAACGACTGCGCAATCATGGCTCAACCCCAGCCAAACAATGGAAACTGCAAGTCCAGCGCCCACCGGAAGATCACCGCGCAGACCGCGACCATCGCCAGCGCCAGGACGATCGCGCTCTTGATGGTGTGTTTACGGTCGGCCAGTGCGGAAATGAACACGACCGCGAAGGTGGCCGGCGCCAGCCCGCCATAGGTCCCGAGAACGATGAAAGCGATCATGCTCGACACGATGAGAATCCAGCCGCGCCATTCGGGCGGCAGCCGTTCTTCTGCGACGTGCGGAGCCGATCTCTCGGCGGTGAAGAAGATCGCCACCCCCACCAGCGCCAGGATCGCGCCCAGCGCGACCGGAAAAAAGCCCGGGCCCATGTGGCTGAGCGTGCCGACCTGATAGGTCGCGCCCTGAAGCAGGATGCCGACGCCGAGCAGCAACATCAGGCCGCCGCCGTAATGATCCTTGTTGTACTTGCTCATGAAGCGCCGCATTGCCGTCCACCTGCCGCTAGAGCCGATCCCGTTTCGCCGGAATCGGGATCGGCTCTAATACGAAGTCTCAGTAAGCGTGACCTTTGGGAGAATACTCCCTCGCCGTCATGGCCGGGACAAGCCCGGCCATGACGGCGTTGGGTTCTCAGAGCCTTCCTCGATGAGTCGGCCTCACTGAGGTTTGGTATAAGCTCTTCGTGGAGCGCGTCTTTATCGGAAAACCGGTTCCCACTTTTCTTAAGACGCGCTCCAGCGCCCTGGATGCGCTCTTGTTTCTATGACGCCGGGAGGCGGTTGATTCCTGACGGACATTGAGAAGGCGGCATTTCGTCCTCCGGATCAGACGGTGAAGTAGGTGCGATGAACGCTGTCGTCGGCGAGAAGGTCCTTTGAACGTCCCTCGATCGCGATCTCTCCGTTCTCGAGGATGTAGGCGTAGCTCGAAACGGCCAAAGCCAGCGCCACGTTCTGCTCGACGAGAAGGATGGTCAGTCCGTCCTCGTGAAGTCGTTTGATGATCGCGAATATCTGCTGCACCAAGATCGGCGACAGTCCGAGCGAGGGCTCGTCGAGAAGGAGAAGCTGCGGCTTGGCCATCAACGCGCGAGCGATGAGCAGCATTTGCTGCTCGCCGCCGGAAAGGGTGCCGGCCTTCTGTCTGAACCGCTCCCGCAGCATCGGAAAATATTCGCAAACGCGGGCCACATCCTGCAAAATCTCTCTCCTGTCGCCACGCAGGTGGGCGCCCATCAGAAGGTTCTCCTGGACGCTCATGTCCCGGAACACCTCCCTGCCCTCAGGCACCTGGGCGATCCCGAGCGCGACGATCTGGTGAGAGGCGTGCTTCTCGATGCGCGCGCCGCGGAAGAAGATGCGGCCGTCCATGTTGGTCAGCACGCGGGAGATCACGTTGAGCGTCGTGGTCTTCCCGGCGCCGTTGCTGCCCAGCAGGGCGATGATCGCGCCCGCGGGAACTTGCAGGTCGACATTCGCCAGCGCCTGCATGCGACCGTAGCTCGCCGACACGCCCTTCAGTTCAAGCAGCGGAGTCATGGTCGGCCCCCTCGCGCCCCAGATAGGCCTCGATCACCGCGGGATGCCTCGCCACTTCGCCGGGTGATCCTTCGGCGATCTTCTGGCCGAAGTTCAGCACGGTCACCACGTCGGAAATCGACATGACGAGTCGCATGACATGTTCGACAAGAACAATGCCGACGCCGTCGCGCCGGGCGATTTCCGTCAACAGCGCGTCGAGGCGATCAATCTCGCGATTGCGCAGGCCGGCCGCCGGTTCGTCGAGCAGCAGAAGCCGCGGCCGCACCGCCAGCGCACGGGCGAGTTCCAGCATCTTCTGGCGGCCGAAATCGAGCCCGCTGGCGAGCGCGTGGCGGTATTCGATCAGTCCCGTGCGCTCCAGCAAGTGGCAGGCGAATTCGCGCGCCTCCTGGGACCTGTCGCCCCAACGGAACAGGCGGCCTTTCGCGCCGGCGTAGGCGCCGAGATAGATGTTCTCGAGCACGCTCAGGCCGTTGAAAAGTTCTAGGTTTTGAAAGGTGCGCGCCACTCCTCGTTCCGCCAGCGCGTGTGGCGGGAGATGCGTGACGTCGCGGCCCTCAATCCATATGGAGCCGAGCTGGGGTTGGTAGAATCGCGATATGCAATTGAAGGTCGTGGACTTGCCGGCGCCGTTGGGCCCGATGAGCGCGTGGATGGCGCCCTTCTCGACTTTCATGGAGAAGTCGGAAACGGCGACCAAGCCGCCGAAAGAGACGGTGATGTTGCGGACGTCGAGAAGCGGCTCAGACATTGGCCGGCAGGCTCCCACGACGCCAGAGCCGCCTCGCCAGATCGAGGATGCCGCCGGAGGCGTACATCATGAAACCCATCAACAGGGCGCCGTAGATGATCTCCTGGTAGGAGAGCGCGCTACGCAACATCTCCGAACTGAGGCTCATGATCACCGCTCCGCTGATCGCGCCCGTCACCGAACCCAGGCCGCCGACCACGACCATGGTCAGGACGAAGATCGTCGTCTGAAAGCCCAGGCTGTCGGGGCCGATGAAAGTCGAGAACAGCGTGAACACGCCGCCGGCTAGGCCCGCGTAGACGCCGGACAAGACGAAGGCCACGAGCTTCACCCCCCTGACGTCGACGCCGACCGCCAGTGCGGCGACCTCCGACTCCCGAACCGCCCTCAGCGCGCTGCCCAGCCGTGAGCGCGACAGCAGAAGCGTCGCGTAGACCAGCGCCGCCGTCAGCGCCAGGACGAGCAGATAAGCTTGCTTGTCGTTCAGGATCTCGATCCCGAACAGACTCGTTGGATGAATCTCCGTTCCGTTCGGCCCGCCGGTGACGCTCTTCCAGTTGAGGAACACCCACTGCATCGCTTGGCCGAAGGCGAACGTCGCCAGCGCCAGATAGATGTCGCGCATGCGCAGTGCGACCAGCCCGATGAGCAGGCCGAGGACGCCCGCCACAAGTCCCCCGGCCAGGATCGGCAGCGGAAAGACTCCCCAGGCGAACTTGTTCAAGATTGCGGCGGTGTAGATGCCGATGCCATAGGAGGCGGCGTGAGAGAGCGCGAACTGGCCCGCTTCGCCGGTCAGGATATGCATGCCGAGCGCCAGCACGATATACACGAGCGTGATGTTGGCGATATAGACGACATAGCCGGTCACGAAGGCCGGCAGGCAGAGCATCCCGACGGCCAGCAGGCCGAGCGCAGCGCGCGCGACGAACGTCCGGCTCATACTTTCTTTATCTCCTGCGGGCCGCCGAAAAGGCCTTGCGGCCTCAGCACGAGGACCGAGATGATCATCACGAACGGCGTCACCGCGATCGCGTTGGAGGCGATGAACAGGCCCACGAGATTTTCCGCGATGCCGATGACGAACCCACCGATGATCGCGCCCGGGAAGCTACTGAATCCTCCGATGATCGCCGCAGCGAAGCCCATGATGCCGACGGTTCCCATATCGGCGGTCACGAGCAGCTTCGGCGCGATCAGCAGGGCCGCCGCCGCGGACAACGCGCCGGAAAGTCCCCAGATGAGCGTGTTCATGCGGCCGATATTGACGCCGACGAGCTGCGCGGCACGCTGATTCATGCCGACGGCGCGCATCGCCCTGCCCAGCCGGGTGTAACCGAACACGAGAAAATATCCGGCCATGATCAGCATCGCGGCCGCCAGGATTGCGACGTCGAGCAGCGTCAGGTGAGCCATCCCGAACATGATCGGCTTCGCGGGAACCAGCGACGGGAATGAACGGGGCGTTTCCCCGAAACCCGTCTGGCGAACGATCCCCTTCAAGAGATAGGACAGACCGAGGGTCGCGATCACCAGATTGATCGGACCGCCGGACTTGTGAACGGTTCGCAGCACGCCGAGCTGAAACGCCGCGGAGCCGACGAAGACGGCGACGATGGTGACGGGGATGGCGATCCACGCGGAAACCTTGACGATCGCCAGCAAATAAAGCGCAATATAGGCGCCGGCCATGAAGATTTCGCCGACCGCGAAATTCGCCACG
The DNA here is from genome assembly GCA_050010035.1 of Roseiarcus sp. Taxonomy (GTDB): domain Bacteria; phylum Pseudomonadota; class Alphaproteobacteria; order Rhizobiales; family Beijerinckiaceae; genus Roseiarcus. Next base: position 285 of record JBEKLU010000209.1, on the reverse strand, counting down.
GCGGTGGTGCGGAAGATGCTGACGATGGAGATGGCCAACAGCGCGTAGACGCCGCCGGTCACGACGCCGGTCGCAATTCCCTGTTCCAGAAACACTACGGCCGTGCCGAAATTCATATTCGGGCTCCCCGCGAGGGCCGGGGAATTTCCCCGGCCCGATCAGACGAAACGCTACTTCGGAGCCTGGTAGACCCAGGTGTTTTCGTAGGCGCCAGGCAGCATCTGGTGCGTCACGCCGTCGAACTTCTCGTAGGTCGTCCGTCGATTTCCGGCCGGGTCGTTTGGA
>JBEKLU010000208.1:0-6155 GCA_050010035.1 Roseiarcus sp. | reverse complement strand
CCTGGAAACAGCCAGCCCTTGGGGTGCATCACGCCTTGGCGCCGGCCGACCTTCCACCACTGGCGCAGCAGGGCGAGCATATCCGCCGAGAGCATGGCGTTGCGATACTGCCCGCCTTTGCCGCGCTCGACCCTGAGCAGCATGCGCTCGCTGTCGATGTCGCTGACCTTGAGGCCTGAGACTTCGGCGACGCGCAGGCCGGCGCCATAAGCGACCGACAGCGCCGCCTGGCGCTTGAGGCAGGTCGTCGCGCTCAGCAGGCGGGCGACTTCGTCGGGGCTCAGCACCACCGGCAGCTTGCGCGAATGCGTCACTCGGACCAGCCTGCGCGCGAGGTCGGGCCGGTCGAGCGTGTGCGTGAAGAAGAACCGCAGCGCCGAGACGATGCTGTTCATCGTCGGCACGGGAACGCCAGCCTCGCGCTGCTCGACCTGGAAGCGGCGCAGATCCTCCGCCGTGGCCGTGGCGGGCGAGCGCCCCACAAACGTGGCGAAGCGCCCCACGTCGCGGATGTAGTTGCGCTGAGTCTCGCGCGAGAACCGGCGCATGTTCATGTCGTCGATCAGTCGTTGGCGCAGCGGACTGATCGGGGCGGCGGGAATTACATCGTTCATCGTACGGCTCCTCAGGTGAAAGGAGCCGCAATGCTCTGCCCGCGCCCGACGCCGCTCAACCGACGCCCGACAGTCCCGAACTTACCTAACCCTCACCACGCGCACCCTCCCGCGGAGCGGGTTCGTTCAGCGGCTCCGACGCGCCCGTGCGGGCCGTTCGCGCGCCGCACGCTGCTTCCAGAAACCGGACGTCCCGGGCGGTGGCGTGGCTCGGCCCGGACTCGCTGATCGGCGCCGCTCTAAGCCGGATGCTATTCGGCCATGGGTCTGAGCGCCGATCGCGCCGTAAGCCATTGAATCGATCGATCCTGCTGGGGTCAAAATTTTGAGCCGGTTTGCACCGACCGGCAAGCGGACCCGCGCGCCGCAGCGTCGACCTTTCCGATCCGTAATCCTGGGGCCGAACTTCAGCCGCGTTGCGCGGCGAAACAGGAAGGGCCAGCGGCCGACGCGCAAAGTCGTCGAGGCCACGGCTCTCGCAACCCTTCAGGGAGATTGATCATGAAGCCGTTGTTCGTTCTCGCCGCCCTTGCCGTCGCTTTCGCCAGCCCCGCGTTCGCGGCCGGAAACTGCACCGGCGCGCCGAAGTCACAGTGGCAGTCCAAGTCCACGCTTGAATCGCAGCTTCAGGCCGACGGTTACAAGGTCCGCAGCATCAAGATCGAAGGCGGCTGTTATGAAGTCTACGCGACCGACAAGGCCGGCAAGCGCGCCAACATGGCCTTCAACGCCGAGACGCTGGTGAAGCTCGACAACCCCGAAGCGGGCGAGAACTGATCGCCGCGGAGCGGCGCGAGGCGCTGGAGGCTCAACGATGGTCCGTGTCTGGGATCCGTTCGTGCGCGCGTTTCACTGGTGTCTGGCGTTGAGCTTCGCTGTCGCCTGGTTCAGCGCGCAAGGCTGGGAAGCCCTGCACGACTGGGCCGGCTACGCGGCGGGCTCGCTCGTCGTGGTTCGCATCGCCTGGGGTTTTTTGGGCGCGCGCTACGCGCGATTCCAGCACTTCGTGCGTTCGCCGCAAACCGTGCTCGCCTATCTCAAGGCGATCGCGACCGGCTCTGAGGCGCGCTTCGTCGGCCATAATCCGGCCGGCGGCGCGATGATCGTCGCCTTGCTGATTGGCATGGCCGCGACCGCGACGACCGGCTGGATGCTCACCACCGACGCATTGTGGGGGTCGAGCTCGGCGCAGAAGCTGCATTCCGTCGTCGCCCATGGTCTGCTGCTGCTCGTCCTCGGGCATCTGGCGGGCGTCGCGCTGGCGAGTCTGCGGCATCGCGAAAATCTCGTGCGCGCGATGATTTTTGGCGACAAGCGCGCCCCCGAGCCGGGCGACGTGGCGTAAGGCGCGGCGCATGGAGCGCCCGAACGAGCGCGGAGCGAGACTCTCCCCCCGCGTCAGCGTGTCCTTCGCGTTGAGAAACCCGCCTATGAAGCGAGTCGCCTCGGGGGCGATCGCCGCGCGAGCGTTGGCCGAGCGCTTCCAGGCCCCGCGCCAATCGGCCACGGTCATGCCGACGGTCAAGGCGCCCGCGGTCTCCACGTCGACCGCAACTCGCGGCGTCGCGATCAACGAGCGATCGATCGCCGCTGCGACGGCGAGCGGGTCGTGCATGGTGAACACGCGCCGGCCGTGCCGCTTGTCGATGAAGTCGAAATGCCAGCGCGCCGGGTCGTCGAGGACGCGCCGTCCCGGCGCGTGCGCGAGCCCGGCGCAGCGCTCGGCGAGCGCGGCGAGATCTGCGGGCACGAGCAGCGTCTTGCGCGTCACGTCGAGGCTGACGGCGACGAGCGGCGCCGCACCTTCGCTGGCGAAGGCGCAAACACGAACCGCGCCGCTTCGGCATCGCGCCAGACGATTAACTCCGCCGCGGGCGTGACGTTGCCCGCCTCGCCATAGGCGGCGCCCATCAGCACTACGCCCACGACGAGGCGGCGCAGGGCGGCCCAGTGCATAAGCGCGAGTGCGATTTTGGTGAGCGGGCTTGAGGCCATCCTTGATGACGCGGTGGACGGGGCCGAGTTCGCGCCGCATGACCCGGGTCCAGCGCACGGCGGGAGAGAAACGGGTCACGCTTTTCGGATCGTAGTCCCAGGTGTTGGAATCGCCGAAGGCGACGATGACCGCCATGAACCTCGCTCCCGCCGCGCCGTCTCTAGAGGGGCCCCGAGCCGCGTTCAACGGCGCGAGCCGACCGCAGGTTCGGGAACCCTTTGCGGCGCCCGAGCGAACGAACGCCGCATTACCAAACCGTATATTCGCCGCCAATTTCCCGCCACCGCTCGCTGGCAAACAAACGGCCCAACGATCACGCCGCGGAACCCCTCGTGAAGCCTTTCGCCGTTCTTCTCGTCGCCGTCGGCCTCGCCGCCTCGATGTCGACGGCCATCGCCGCGCCCCGTCTGAAGCCGCTCATGCGCGGTTGGAAGGCCGAAGTCGCGCGCGCGGAGCCGATGCTGACCGGCGCGGCGCCCTACGACGAGGCTGAACTACGCCGCATCCTCGCATCTCTCGTCGCGGATTCGCGCGGCATCGAAGCTGGAATCACCGGCAAGAGCGCGCAGGCGCTCGACATCAAGAGCCGCTTTTCCCAGTTCGAGGCCGACGCCGCCGACGCACTGCAATCGCTGGGCGGCAGAGATCGAGCGAAGAATCGCTTCATGCGAATGCGCGGCGATTGCCGATCATGCCACGACGCTTTCGCCAATTAGTCCGACCCTGGGGAGGGAGAACCGTATTGCCGAATCCACTCACGAGATAACGAAGGATGCCGCCCCATGTCGACGACGCGCTCCCATGTCACGCGCCTCCTGCATTTGACCCTGTTGTTGGTCGTCCTGCATCAACTCCTCAGTAGCTCGGTGATGGAGCGGCCGTTTCCGGGCGATGCGCCGGGGTGGCCGTACTTCCTGCACGAGCAGGTCGGGGTGGCCGGCCTCGGCGTCCTCGCGCTGTTCTGGCTGTGGACGCTCGTGCGTCATCCCCTGGAGACGCCTCTGGCGCGGCTCGCGCCGTGGTTCTCGCCCTCGCAAATCGCCGCGGTCTTCGAGGACGTCGCGACGCTGGTTCGCGCTCTCTTTTCATTCCGCGCGCCGCCGCTGGAGCTCGACGCTCTCGCCAGCGCGGTGCATGGCCTGGGCCTTCTGGTAGCGTCGTTCCTGGCGCTGAGCGGCGCGGCGTGGTTTTATCTCTTCAACGGAACGCCCTATGGACGTATCGTGATGGGCATGCACAAACTGTCGGCCAACCTGATGTGGGCGTATCTGATCGGACACGCGCTGGTCGCGCTCGTCCATCATGCGCTGGGCGACGATATCTTTTCTCGAATGTTCTGGGTCAAGCGACGCCGAACGCACGCGACGGTTCCCGCCGAATGAAGATCCTGATCATCGAAGACGACGAAGACAGCGCGACGTTCCTCGCCGAGGGGATCGCCGCGCGCGGCCACGAGGCGAGCGTCGCGCGAAACGGTCGCGACGGCCTGGTGATGGCGACCGGCGAGGGGCGCTACGACGTCGTCATCGTCGACCGCATGCTGCCGGAACTGGACGGCCTCAGTCTCGTCAAGGCGATGCGTTCGGCCGGCGTCTCGACGCCGGCGCTGTTTCTGACCAACCTCTCGGGGATCGACGACCGCGTCGAAGGGTTAGAGGCGGGCGGCGACGACTATCTCGTCAAGCCGTTCGCGTTCACCGAATTGATGGCGCGCGTCGTTGCGCTCGCCAGGCGTCCGGTCCTCGGCGCCGAAACGACGGTCCTCAACGTCCTCGATCTCGAGATGGATCTCATTCGGCGCACCGTTCGGCGCGGCGGTCAGCCGATCGATCTGCAACCGCGCGAATTTCAGTTGCTGGAATTTCTGATGCGCAGCGAGGGCCGCGTCCTGACCCGCACCATGCTGCTGGAAAAGGTCTGGGATTTCCATTTCGACACGCGAACGAATATCGTCGAGACCCACATCAGCCGATTGAGGGCCAAGGTGGACCGCGGGCAGGCGGTTCCGCTCATTCAGACCTTGCGCGGCGCCGGATATTCGTTGCGTGCCCCGAACTAGCCTCTTTCGCACCAGCAGCTTTCGCCTTGTCGCGATCTACCTCGCGCTGTTCACGGTTTCCGTCCTGATCCTGGGCGCCGTGGTCTATCTCGTGGTGTGGCGCGAGATCGCGAGCGAGATCGACGCGGACATCCAGGGCGAGACCGCGACGCTCATGCGCGAATTCGCCGCGCACGGCGGGGACCGCCTCAAGGCGATCATCGAGGCGCGCAGCCGCGGCGGCTCTTTCGTTTATGGACTGGCGGACGCTCGAGGGCGGCTCGTCGCCGGCGAGCTCGTCTCCAAGCCCGGCGAGGTCGGCTGGACGACGCTACGCGAGCCCGAGCGCGGCGACGAACCCGACGGCGAGCCGTCCGCAGCGGTGCGTGCGCTGGTCACCCTGTTGAACGACGGCGGCGTGCTGGTGGTCGGCGACGAATGGCGCGGCGCGCGCGGCGCGACGCGCACGGTCGTCACCGCCTTCTTATGGGCGCTGGTGGGAACGCTCGGATTGGGAACGCTCGGCGGGCTGATCCTCAGCTCGCAGGTTCTGCGCCGGATCGAGGCGATGAGCAGCGCGGCGCGGGGGATCGTCGCCGGCGATTGGCGCCAGAGGATTCCCGCGACGGGAGCGAACGACGAACTTGCGCAGTTGGCGCGCACGTTCAACCGCATGTTCGATCGCATCGAATCGTTGTTGGAGGCTCACAAGGCCGTCGGCGGCAACATCGCGCACGACTTGCGCCGGCCCTTGGCGGGCGCCGTCCATCGCCTGGAGGCGGCGCGCGGCGGAGGCGCTGGCGCGAAAGACGCGGAGTTCGCCATCGAGACCGCGATCGCCGACATCCACGGCGTGCTGGAGACGTTCAACGCGATTCTGCGCATCGGCCAAATCGAATCCGGCGCGCGGCGCGCCGGCTTCAAACCGGTGGACTTGGCCGCGGTGGCGCGCGAAGTCGTCGAGGCGTTCCAACCGGCTGCGGACGAGGAAGGGAAGACCCTCGTCGCCGATCTTTCCGTTCCATTGCCGCTGTCCGGCGATCGGGAATTGCTGACGCAGATGATCGCCAATCTCGTCGACAACGCCTTGCGCCATACGCCCGAGAACACGCGCATCGTCGTGGCGAGCGCGCGCCTGCCCGGCGCTGGCCGACTGACGGTGAGCGACAACGGGCCGGGCGCGCCGCCGGCCGAACTCGGCCGCATCTTCGAGCGCTTCTATCGGCTCGACGCCGCCCGCGCGACGCCCGGCGACGGGCTGGGGCTGAGCCTGGTGGCGCGATCGCCGAGCTGCACGGCATGGCCTACGCCGCCCGCGACAACCGGCCGGGGCTGTCGATTGATCTCGAGCTGCCGGTCCAGCGTGGCTTTGGCGACTGACGAATGGCTGGTTTAGCCGTCGACGTGCTCTAGACCAGTCATTCCGCTCTCGTGAAGAGTTTCGGATGCCGTTTGGCGTCCGAAAGTCCCCGAGGAATGAACCCGCGGTGTGCAGCCCACTGCCTAT
>JBEKLU010000207.1:0-6169 GCA_050010035.1 Roseiarcus sp. | reverse complement strand
AGCGTGATAGACCGTGCCGTCGCGGGGATCGAGGATGCTGCCCTCGACGTATTTGTTGCCGTTGCGCTTCATGCCCTTGACGATGGTGAGGCCCAACATCGGCGCGTCCTTCTGGTCTCCTGGGCACTTTTGGCAAGTGTCGATCACCCGTTGCTCTCCAGGCATCTTGAACATTTTGACGAGTCGGCCGTCATAGAGCCCGTTCCGCTCGGTGAAAAGAAACCAACCTCCGACGCGGCCCTGATCGTCGGTCTCCTGCCAAAAGCCGGCCGCGGTCTTGTGGTCGTACGACGTCGGAGCGGCGGCTTTGGATGGGTTCGGCGCCGGAACCGCGCTATTGGATGGGTTCGGCGCCGGAGCGGCGGCTTTGGATGGGCTCGGCGCCGGAACCGCGCTACTGGATGGGTTCGGCTCCGGAGCCGCGCTCCTGAATGGGTTCGGCGGCGGAACTGGGATCGCGTCTTCATTCGACGCCGAACGAGCATAGCCCGTTGTCAACATCGCGATCGCTATCGCGACGGCGAACCTGAGCCTAGTTCTCATCTTCCATCTCCCGAGGCGGCGACGGAAACACGCCCGTGGTGGCGACAGGAGCATACCGTCTTGTGTCGTTCGCCAATTCGGCCGGCTGATGGAGAAATCCCGTCGCTGGGACGTCGACCCGGGTTGGCCTGATCGGCCGCCCAGCGACAGTCACTTGCCATGGTCTTTCAACACGTTTTTGCACGCCTCTGACAGGTCGTCGCGATGAAGCTCGAGGCATCCAAGAAAGGCTTGATTGCCTTCTTGTTCCTTGATCGTATGGCAGAACCGGCGAACATCGGGACGGCACGCGTCTTGTTCCTTAGGCGTGCCCGATTGGGCGAGCGCCAAGGACGAGACGCCGACAAATGCCGCCGAGAGTAAGAGCTTGGAGATCATCGTTGAGTCTTCCTTTTGCGTAATCAGGGATAGTCAGCTTCCGGATGGCGCGTTTCGTGGCTTGCCCATCAGGATTGGTTGAAACAGCACTGCCGCCGCCAGCGTGCACACGAGCGAGAGAGCCAGCAGCTTGCCCATGCTCGATGTGCCCGGGTGACTCGAGAAAACGAGGCTGCCGAATGCCGTGGCCGTCGTGAGCGCGCTGTAGATGACCGCGCGGGTGAGACTGGTCTGCAAAAGGTGGGTTTGTCCTTCCCGCCAGGCCATAATGTAATAGATCTTGAACGCCACGCCGACGCCCAGCAGCAGGGGCAGGGCGATAATATTGGCGAAGTTGAGCGGCAGGCCCACCAACACCGTGAGCTCCAACGTCACCACGCCGGCGAGCAATAGAGGAATGAGCGTCAACAGAACGTCGCCGATGCGCTTGAGCACGAGCCACAACAGGATTGCTATCGACAGCAGCGCCAATACGCCGGCTTTGACGAAGGCGTGCACAACCAAGTCGCCCGCCTCCAGAATGGAGATCGGCCCTTCGGTAGCGTCGGGCTCGACGGCCAGCACCGCGCGGGCGAAGCGACGCATGGCGTCATTGTCGCCGGGATCGCCCTTGGGCCCGATTGAAACACGAGCATGGCCGTCCGACGTCACCCAACCCCGCGTCAGGTCCGGCGGCAGCGACTGTTGCGTGACGCGCTGCGTGTGAAGCGAAGCTTGCAACGAGTCCAAGACTTGTCCCAGCGACCAAACGAAACTGTCCGTCGCCCTATCGCGGGCGGCTCGAGTCGCATGCGCCAAGGCGGACAGGTCGGAAGAAAGTCGCCGCGCCGCGTCGGCCCCGGGTCCCTTCTGATCGCCCGCCGCCTCGGTCAGCCGCTGCGCGCCCTCGTTCAACGCATCGACATTTTCGGCATCGGTCGGGGCGGGCTGAACGTTCTTGGGGTCGAAAACGGCGGCGAGCTTATTCGCGGCGTTTTCAATGATCGGGAGCTTTTCCGCCTGATCGTCCGGAATGAAGCTCGAGAGCGTCACGACATGCGACACCTCCGGCAGCTTCGAAACTCGCGCGGCGATCGCGTTCCCCTGTTCCAGCGACGGCGCGAGCACCTGGATGGCGTTGGTGTCGGTGCTGGGATCGCGACTGAGCTCGAGATAAGTCGCGATCGACTCTGTTTTGGGACTCTGCAAATTGATCGGATTGAAGTCGAAGCTGAGCCAATGGAGCAGCGGCAACCCACCGATCACGACGATCGCCGTGCCGGCGATAATTCCGATCCGGTGCCGATTCATATAGTCGTCGACCGGCGCGAGCGACGAATATCCGAGCGGCTCCGGTTCTCCGGGCGGATTCAACAGGAGGATCAGCGCCGGCAGGAGCGTGATGGTGGTGGCGAAAGCGACCAGCATGCCGCAGCCGGCGATCTCGCCCAATTCAGACACGCCCTTGTAGTCCGTGGGCAGAAACGACAGGAAGCCCGCGGCGGTCGCGAACGCCGCGAGAGTCAGCGGCGCGCCAATGCGAAAGCCTGCGCTTTGAATCGCTTTCACAAGATTGCCGATATCGTGCCGTTCGGAGCGATAGCGAACGCTGAATTGGATACCGAAATCGACGCCGATGCCGACGAAAAGCACCGAAAAATAAACGGAGATGAGATTGTACGCGCCGACCATGAACAGGCCCAGCGCCGCCGTCACCGCGAGGCCGACGAACAGATTGACGGCTATCGCGGCCATGAGCCGCCCCGAGCGCAAGGCGAGCCAGAGAATGAATGCGACGATCGCCAAAGTGATAAGACCGTTGCGAACCGCATTCTCCTTAATCGTCCCGAACTGTTCGTCGTTCATCGTCACCACGCCGGTGAGACGCACGTTCGCCTGATATTTTGGCAAGATATCCGCGGCGATCCGGCGAATGGTCTCGCTCGCTCGAAGTCCCGGCTGCAGGGCACTGAAGTCGAGCGCCGGATGGACCTCGATAAAGCCGCGAAGATCGTTCGGGGCCGCGGGCTTGCCTTGCATCAAGACGCGCCATGAAAAACTCGCCGGCCGCCCCGCGAGCACATTGTCCAGCGTATCGGACGCCTGGTTCAGAGGGCGGGCGAGATCGTCGAGCTTCAAGCGATTGGACTGAAGGCCGAGAAGCACGTCCTCCAGCCCCGCGATCAACCCACGCAGGCTTCGGTCGGAGGCCAAATCCTGTATCAGCGCTTCGCCCTGAACCAGCCCTCCGAGATCCTTCTCCAACGCCTGCTTGGGCAAGAACAGAAGCCCATGCCGGGCGAAAAACTCCGTCGCGCCGACGTTCGAGACATCGGGAAACTGAGCCTTCTCGTTGGCGAGCGCCTGCGTCAATTCGACGGTGGCCGCTCCGGTCAACTCAGGCGTCGGCGACGCGACGACGACATCGATGATTCCGAAACGGTCAAAGGCGCTTTCGAAAGCGATGTCGCGTTTACGCCAGTCGAGTTTGTCCGAGAGCAGGGCGTTGATGTCCGAGTTTAGGCGGAAGTGGCTTGCCGTATAGACGCTCGATCCGGCCGCGATGAGCAAGCCGGCGCCAACCACCGCCCAGGCGTGACGAATGCAAAACCCGACGATCCGAGCGATGATGGAGGTGAGCATGGATTACAACGATCACCGAAATTTGCGGACGCATCGCAGCAGGCGGAAAACGTTCTCGATTACGAAGCTGGCCAGGCGAAGAATGAGAGTTGCCGATTAATGTGTCAGAATCGACGTATTTGATTCTGACGCTCTGATGGAGTCCTTTTTCCGTCGAACATTGTCCAGCATCGTTTCGACATGACGGGAATAGACGTAATCCGCCGGCCTCTGCTGATCGAGCGGAATCTCCGGCGCCATCGGGCCGTCCGTTCGCACGCCGCGAATCGCCGTCCAGATCGCCGACAGGGGACGGCTCATCGCCACATTCGCGGCCGTTGGTTCATAGCCGCAATGCGCCATACAGTTGGCGCACTTTTCATATCGGCCGGTTCCGTAACTGTCCCAGTCGGTCGTCTCCATCAGCTCCTTGAACGAACTGACGTATCCCTCGCCCAGGAGATAGCAAGGTTTCTGCCAGCCGAAGACGTTGCGTGTGGGCATGCCCCAAGGCGTGCAGCGGAATTCGCGATTGCCGGCGAGAAAGTCCAGGAAGAGACTGGAATGCATCAACTGCCACTTCTTGCCTTTGCCTAGCGAGAAGACGCGGCGAAACAGTTCCTTGGTCTTGCGGCGATTGAGGAAATGCTCCTGGTCGGGCGCACGCTCATAAGCGTAGCCGGGCGAAATCGAGACGCCGACTTCCAGTTCTTTCGCCAGATCGAGGAAGGCCGCGATGTCTTCCGGCGCATGGCCGTCGAAGATCGTCGCGTTGACATTGACGGCGAATCCCTTGGCCTTCGCCTTCTTGATCGCCGCCACGGCGATGTCGAAAACGCCGTTGAGCGACACCGACTTGTCGTGATGGTCCTTTAGTCCGTCCAGATGCACGGAAAAGAAAAGATAAGGCGATGGCTCGAACAGGTGGAGCTTTTTCTCCAGCAACAGCGCGTTGGTGCACAGCGAAACGAATTTCTTGCGCGCCACGATGCCTTTCACGATCTCGCCGATATCGCGGTGGATCAGCGGCTCGCCGCCTGGAATCGCAACCATCGGCGCGCCGCATTCATCGACAGCGTCGAGACATTCTTGCATCGACAATCGCTGATTGAGGATCGAATTTGGATAATCGATCTTGCCGCAACCCACGCAGGCGAGGTTGCAGCGGAACAACGGCTCCAGCATGAGCACGAGCGGATAGCGCTTTCGGCCCGCCAGCCTCTGCTTGAGCAGATAAACGCCAATTTTCGCTTCCTTGAAAAAAGGGATCGCCATAGCTTGTCTTTCGGTGACTGGTCGCGCCGCGAGTTTTGGAAGCGAGAGCCGATTACGCTCGCGCCAGGTGCACAGGCAACCGAAACTCTACGGATTCATTGGGACCATTCAGGGTCGAAATTTCGACAGGGCCGGAGCGGCCAAGCCACTGAACGACGCCTTGCACGAGTTGCTCGGGCGCGGAAGCGCCGGCGGTGACGCCGACGGCGCGGGCGTTCTCCACCCACTCGTGACGAAGATCGGCGCTGTCGGCGATGAGATAACTCGGCACTCCCATTTCCGTACCTATCTCGCACAACCGATTTGAATTGGAACTATTTTTTGCGCCGACGACTATGATCACGTCCACTTCTTTGCACAAGTCGCGAACCGCCGTTTGACGGTTTTGCGTCGCGTAGCAAATGTCTCGCGTGTCAGGACCGACGAGATCGCTGAACCGCCGATGCAAGGCGGCGATGATTCCTTTGGTGTCATCGACGCTCAACGTCGTCTGCGTGACGTAACCGACCGGCGCGTCGGCGGGAATTGTGAGGCTTGCGACATCGCTCTCGGTCTGAACGAGCACGACCGGAGCGGAAACCTGCCCCAACGTTCCCTCCACTTCCGCGTGGCCCGCGTGACCAATGAGGATAAGCGTTCGTCCCTGCATCACGTAACGCTTGGCTTGGATATGAACCTTGGTGACCAAGGGGCACGTGGCGTTGTGGACGATGAGCTGACGCGCCGCCGCCTCCTGCTCCACCTTCTTCGGCACGCCGTGCGCGCTGAATATTGTGATGGCGTTGTCCGGGATTTCAGACAGGTCCTCGACGAAGCGGGCACCTTTGGCCTTTAGACCGTCGACGACGTGCTTGTTATGAACGATCTCGTGGCGCACATAGACCGGTTGGTCGTATTTCTCCAGCGAGCGTTCGACGATTTCGATCGCGCGCACGACGCCAGCGCAGAAGCCGCGCGGCTGAGCGAGAATAACTCGCATGGGGACCCGAGGTCGCGGCGCTGCGACAGACGCGATCGCCTTCACGTCGGCGTCGACCGGGCGGATTTGATTCGCGCCGCCGCCGAGAACGTCGAGCACTTTTGCGACGATCCCCTCGGCGTCGAGCCCGGCCTTGGCGTACATCGCCTCCGGGCTGTCGTGCGCCAAGAACACGTCGGGCAGCACCATCGAGCGGACTTTGACGCCGCGGTCGAGCTGCCCGTGCTCGGCCAACGTTTGCAGCACGTAAGAGCCGAAGCCGCCGATCGACCCTTCTTCGATCGTGATGAGGATTTCGTGCTCACGAGCGAGCTTCAAGACGAGATCGACATCGAGCGGCTTGGCGAAGCGAGCGTCCGCGACCGTGGTGGAAAGACCAAATTTGGCGAGTTC
>JBEKLU010000206.1:0-6170 GCA_050010035.1 Roseiarcus sp. | reverse complement strand
GTCAATCGTTCCCATTCACGCACCGCGCTCTCGGGCATCTATCGCGCGGCCGATGTGGCGCTGATTACGCCGCTTCGCGACGGCATGAACCTCGTCGCCAAGGAATATGTCGCGGCGCAGGACGTGGAGAATCCCGGAGTGCTCGTGCTTTCGCAATTCGCCGGGGCGGCGGCGGAACTCACCGGGGCGCTGATCGTCAATCCACACGAGAGCGAGGCCGTGGCCGCGGCGCTGAAGCGCGCGTTGGAAATGCCATTGTTCGAGCGGCGCGAACGCCACGGCCCCATGCTGGAACATCTGTTGGTCCATGACATCGAACACTGGGCGGAAAGCTTTCTTTCCGCGCTCGCGGAGACGCGGCAGCGCCCAAGCTTGATCAGCGACCTGCGGGCATTCCTCAACCCTTCGAGGTCGCGCGCCGATAGGCGCGCCACCACGGACGTACATAGACGAGCTTGAGGGCGGCGAGGTCGTTGGACTCGTTCCCGTGATAGCGCGTCGCGATGCGCCCAAGTCGACGAGCCGATAGGGCGAGCCGCTCGCGTGGGTGGATTCCGAGCCTATCAAGGCTGAATTGATTCGGTATTCTGTCGACGACAATCGCTTGCGAAGCGTCGATCGTGCGAGCGCAGGCGAGAAGAATTGAGAATCCGCAACTGATGGCTTGGTCCCGCAAATTGCCGACGCGCCTTCACCTCAACGACGGGCGCACACTGACGACGTTGGCCGATGCGCGCGACCTCGTGCTCCACCTTCCCAAGGCCGACCAAGCCTATCCCCACTGGCAGAGCGCGGGCGACCTGCTGCTGCAAGCCGCCTATCGGGGCCGGCAGGATCCAATTTTCGATGCGGGCAATCAGTTCTTGCGAGCTTTGGAATCGGACGGATTGCTTCGAGCGCCGCCGCGGTCCGAGCACAGTCGCGGATAATACGCAGGGACCAGGTTTCTGAAGCAGTGGCGGGCGGCTGCTTCGGCGACCGGCGCTCTTTGTCTTGTTTCTGCGCACATCGTCCTTGAAGTCGCACGGCGTGTTCATCGCGCCAGTTCCCGCCGCCGGTCTTTAGGCGTCCTGTCCGTCCGAATTCGTTCTCTCGAGAATTCGCGGGCGCATTCCTTGCAACCAAAATCGACGTCTGCGCGCGCCCTCAAATGCGGTCAACCATGGTCTGATATGCCGTGGTAAACCCTCGCCGGCCACGCGAGCGCATTGGGCAGAGCCTGCCCGACGCTTGTGGCTATGTCTGACGCTGAGGCGCCATTCCCCTTGGTCTGGATGGTGGGCGCTAGCGCGACGCCAACGCCGACAAGATAGACAATCACTATCAAAGCAATCAGTCCACGCATGACGATTCGTCCCTATTCCCGCCGGAAGTAAGCCCAACGGAATAATGCATTCGGCCTCGCCGAACAGAGTCGGAAAACACCTATTCGGCAACGCCGCCGCATCGGCAATGGCGGAAACCGAAGCCTCCCGCGCGAGAACAGGTTACCGGCATAGCTGATTTTCTTGATTTCTCCGGCTATGGCGCCGCCAAGGATTCAAGGAGCTGGCGGCGACGCGACAAAGCCGGCGTGAGTAGTTTCCGAACTCTGGCGCTCGCGCGCGCGAACACGCCGATCCTGGCGGGAGGCGTCCTGCGGCCCTGGCCTGAGTAGTTTCCGAGTCTGGCGCTTCCGCCCGCATTCTTGTCGAGTGATCGGAGTCGCCATATCTCTCGTGACTTGGAGCCACCGTCATGAAAAAGCATATGCTGAGAAACATGTTCATCGCGGGCTCGACCGCGCTAGCCCTGGCTGCCAGCGCTATCGTGGTTCCGTCCGTCGCCGACGCCAAAGGGTACCACCCGAGCCATCGTAATGGGCCCGCTCGCGGCAATTTCCGCGGCCCAGGAGGACGTGGCTACTATGGCGGCAACGGCTACTATGGCGGCAACGGCTACTATGGCGGCTACTGCCCCGTTCCTATTCCGTTCGCTCTTTTTGGCGCCTGCGGTCCCTGGAGCTACTGAACACGGCTCCATCGCTTCTCAATAATGGGGATCCACCCGGTTTGGGCGGGGTCCCCCTTGGAGCGGTTAAGAGCACGCGCCGGGTTTGACCATCCGCCGGGGGCGTTCCTCGATCGACTTGTCGACCGAAAAATGGGCGTTGAGCGCAGTGCGACAGCGGGCCAGCGCTGGGCAAATTCGCCCGTGAGTTCAATGCGCGTAAATCCGACAGACGATGCAATGTTTCAACCCATAGGTGCACTGATGAGAAAGTTTCTTCTCGCCTCCGTCGCGATCGCCGGCTTGGCGACTTCGACGTTCGCCCTGACCGCGTTTGCCGCCCCCGGCGATCAGCCGATCGCGCCAAACGCGGCCGCGATGCAACGGTTGCAGGAACGCCAGGCCGTCCTGCTCGATGCGCATCTTGCCGCCATGAAGGCGGGGCTCAAGCTTACTGATGAGCAAGCCAAGAACTGGCCGGCTTTCGAATCGGCGATCCACGACGCGGAAAAGGCGCGCGCGGATCGATGGCGCCAAGTGCATGAGCGCATGGGTCAAGGCGAACGCCCCTCGCCGATCGAACGCATGACGATCATGTCCGAGCATCTTCAGAAAATGGGTGAGCAAATCAAGGCGGTCGCGGATGCGGCCAAGCCTCTTTACGATAGCCTCACCGATGCGCAAAAGCGCGATTTCGGTCCGCTGATGCGCGACTTCAAGGTGGGCGGCCGGCAGCGCTAGCCATTGTCATTGCGGCTGCGATAACGGACCCGGATAAGGCGCGGCAAGTCGATGGCCGCGACAGCAGTGCAAGTCGGTGTGGGTCCCAACGCCGATCGGCCTTGCGAGCGCTCGCTCTCAAACGGAGCGCCGAAGCCGGCGCTTCGAGATGAATGGCGGCGTCTCGCGCTACTCATAGCTGGCGACCAACCCGAGGCCGATTGCGGCGCGCGCCGCGCCCACGCGAGGGCCCCCAGCCATGCCGCGGCAATCGCGTCCGTGGCGCCAAGCGACATCCTCTGTGCCGGCGCCGCGCCGCCGCCGCCCGAACCCGCCGTAAGCGGGCCGGCGCTGGGAAACGCGCCGCCCGGGAGGGCGAGGACCCCGCGACTGCGCCAGCAACACCGGCAGCGACGGCCAATGGGCGAAGATCCTTGAACATCGTCGCGAACTCTTTGTGTCCTCCGCAAACTTCACGCGGCCTCGATGGGTCGCATGCTCATTCTCGGAATTGCGCCCGCGAGCGGTTCGGCTCGTTGTCAAAATACTGCGCGACGACGGCCCAGCGGATAAAGGCTCGGAAACTACTCAGGCTCCGCCGTTGAACGGCGCCGGCGGCGAAGCGCGTCGCGCGTCGGCGACCGAGCCGGCGGATCGATGCGTTTCGCCAGCCAAGTCGGCTCGATTGCCGTCGACGACCGTCCCGCCGATCGGAGTCGTGTCCATGATCGACGAGTCGCGACGATGCAGTTGAAGAGCCCGCCGTCGCTCTTTGCCCTACGTAGATTCCGAGTCTCTCGCGCATCGAACGGATAGCCTAAGCATGTCACGTCGGGGTCCAGTCCTCAAAGGACGGGGCGGCGGCTCTAGAAAATTCGCGTCGATCGACGCAGAGCAGGAGATATCCATGAAACCGCTTTTCCTATCGGGCCTTGCGCTCGCCATCGCAGCTGGCATTGCGCTGCCGCTGGCCGGCGCGGCCGAAGCCGCAATCGGCAGCGCCCTCCCTTCGGCCCAGATCCTCCCGGTCGAAAAGGCGCAATTCTTTTTCAACGGCCAAAACTACTGTTGGTACGACGACGGCTGGCAGGGCCCGGGTTGGTACTGGTGCGGCTATGCCTGGAACAACGGCCAAGGCTGGGGCGGCGCTGAAGGCTGGAACGGCTGGAGCCGCGGCTCGCGGGGCGCGTATCGAGCTCCGACCCGCGTCGCGCCCCAAGTTCACGTTCGCCACGCGCCCAGCGTCAAGATTCGCAGCGCGCCCAAGTTCCATGTCGGCAATCCGGGTCATGGCCCAGCCAGTAAGAGTAGCACGGGCCCCAAGAAACCGTAATCGCAGCAAGAGGTAGCCCGACTTTACGCGCCGCCCCTTCTGCATTCGGGCGGCGCGGAGCGAGATCGACGACGCGAAGGCGCCATGTGGAGACTGGAAGACGCGGCGCAACGGAACACGCGTAGCGATGCGGCGCGCGCGAAGGCGCTCCAGCTGGCGGCTCTCGCATCAGGATGGGCGTGCGCAGCCCCCCGGGGGTCCGAGGCGCGCCCTGTCCGAAGAGAGAAATCAACCCAATGCCCACGGTCTCTTAAGACGTCATAGCAGGAGCGCACGCCCATGACCCTCAGCATCGCCCACCTTCAACCCATCGTCTCCCTGATCGCCGGCGTTCTCATTCTGATGATGCCCCGGTTGCTCAATTACATCGTCGCCTTCTTCTTGATCGTGTCGGGAATCCTTGGCCTCGGGCTCGTTCACTGACGCTTGCCACAGACCAAACCCCGCCATCCCTAGCAACAAGAGACGTCCGAGGGCGATCCGCCAAAGGACAACCTATCGGGAGCGGCATTTCATGGGTTTCGGATCTGTCTTGCGCGCGCTCGTGTTGAGTACGGCTCTCCTGGGCGCCTGCGCGAGCGATCCGCGCACGCCCTTTACCGAGTCCGATGAGATGACCGCGGTCCCCATCGGCACTCCCAATATTCGATATTGGGCCGACGCCACGGCAAGCACGGTCCAAGGCGTCGCGCGACGCGCCGTCGTGCAGAAAGGGCGGCCGTTCGTCTATATCGCCCTGTCCGGCGGCGGCGGGAGCGGCGCCTTTGGCGCGGGCGTTCTCAACGGCTGGAGCGAGTCCGGGACGCGACCGGAATTCACCATCGTGTCCGGCGTGTCGACCGGCGCGCTGATCGCTCCCTTCGCTTTCCTCGGCCCCGATTACGACGACAGGCTCAGGCAAATCTACACCAACGGCGCGGCGCAGCGCTTGATTGGACAACCCAATCCTCTCGGAGCGTTGTTCGGCCCTGGAGTGTTCGGTCGCGAACGGCTGCGCCGGCTGGTCGAGCGCTACCTCGACGACGATCTCATAAGGGCGATCGCGCGCGAGGATCAAAAGGGGCGTCGCCTCCTGGTCGTCACGACCAACCTCGACGCGCAGCGCGCCGTCGTCTGGGACATGGGCGCCATCGCGATAAGCGGCGAGCCGAAAGCCTTTGACCTGTTCCGCGACGTTCTCGCCGCCTCCGCGAGCGTTCCCGTGGTCTTCGCGCCGCAACTCATCGATGTCGAAGCGAACGACAGAGTCTTCCAGGAGATGCACGCCGACGGCACGCTGAGCGCGCCCGTCTACACATTGCCAGACGCTGTGCTGTTCGGCGGCAAGCCGATCCGGCGCGCCGCGCGTCCGGCCCTTTATGTCATCGTCAACGCCCGCATCGATCCGGGATTCGCGGTAGTGCCGGACCAAGTCGAAGCGATCGCGGCGCAGTCCCTTTCCACTTTGAATCGGGTCGGCACCAAGGCGGTCCTCGCCCAGACCTATGACGTCGCCACCCGCGAGGGCCTGAGTTTTCACCTGAGTTATATCGGCCGAGATCACCCCGACAGCGGCGGCACCGGATTCGAGACGGACGCGATGCGCCAGCTCTACGACTACGGTTACGAGAAGGCTCGCTCCGGCGCCTTTTGGGTGACCGACTTATCTCAGATCGAGGCGGCGAAGGACGCGGCGAAGGCGGCCGCGGAGTAGACCATTCGCGCATCGCGCGCGGGCGATAGCACAGCATTCGTCGCGTTCGGAATTTGACGAGGGGCTCGTCGATCGTCCCGTGACGTCTCGCGACAAGCAATGAACCGGCGGTCGCCGCAGGAAATCAGAAATCAGATTGGATAAGCCCATGCCAACCCCGGCCGTCAACGAAAAGGTCTCGACCACTAGACAGGGCGCCGACGTAAACAGCGTCGCGCTGAAAGGCCTGACGAGCGATGAAGCGCGTCGCCGCCTGGAAAAATTCGGCCCCAACGCCATGCCGGACACCAGCGTCCATCCCCTGCGCCGGGTGTTCGAAAAATTCTGGGCGCCCGTTCCCTGGATGCTCGAAGCCGCCATCGTGCTCGAGCTGGCGCTCGGCAAATACACCGAAGCTTCGGTCATCGCCGTTCTTCTCGTTTTCAACGCCGCTCT
>JBEKLU010000205.1:0-6226 GCA_050010035.1 Roseiarcus sp. | reverse complement strand
TGAACATAGGTGAGCGGCTTGCCCTCGTGCTGCGCATAGAGCCTCAAAATCACTTCGTGATAGGGACCGAAGGTGGTGAACGGGTACCAATAGAACGACAAGTTGGCGGTCGCCGGTTCGATGAGCTGCAGCGGCGCGGGCAAAGCTTCGAGCGCCGCGTCGAGATCGGTCTCGAACTTGATCGCAATCGCCTGGGCGTTTCGATAGTGATAGGGCGGCGCCTGATAGGCAGGCGAGTCGACCGGCATCGAATAGCCCATCTTCTCTAGCGTCAGACGTCCTGTTTTCGGCAAGGCTTCCTCCCCGTTTTCGTTGTTTCTCTGACCGCTTCGCTCAAGTTAGGCGATGATGTATTGGCCCCCGTTGATGAAGATCACTTGGCCCTGGATCATTTGCGCGTCGGGGCTGGCGAGAAATACAACCAGTCCCGTATAGTCGTCATGGGTGATATTGCGCCCGCTCGGATTGCCGGCTGCCTCGCTGGCGAGGAACGCGTCGGCGCCTGAGCCGAAGAGGTTTCGCACCGCTTCTGTGTCCAAGGTGCCAGGGGCTATGCAGTTGATGCGCACGCCCAGCGCCGCAAGCTCCGGCGCAAGATAGCGCACCAGCGCTTCCGCCAGCGCCTTGCCTGCGCCGATGGCGCCATAGCTTGGAACGACCTGTCGGCTTCCGCGACTGGATAGAAATACGATACTGCTGCCCGGCTTCAGCAATGGCCGCGCGGCCTGCACGAGATAGACGAGCGAAATGCCGTTCAACGTGATCGCCTCTGTGAGGGCGACCGGATCGGCGTCCAAGATTGGGCCGACCAATACGCGGACGGCGCAATGAACGACCAAGTCGAGGCGGTCGGCAATCTTGACGATTTGAGCCAGCAGGGCGCGTGCGCCCGCTGGCGTGCTCACGTCGCCCTGGATTGCATAGGGCCTCGCTCCGAGTTCGCGAAGCTCGACGACCGCGGCATCGGCCGCCGTCTTATCGCGGAGATAGTTGATAACGATTTCGACGCCGGGCTTGGCGAAACGCTTCGCGATCGCCAACCCAACGCCCTTCGTGCCGCCGGTGATCAGAATCGTCATGGCCCTTTCCTTGCGCCCAATTGACCTGGCCGATCGGCGCGAGATCACCGAGCTTTGGCGCCTCTACGCCAGGTCAGGAACAAACCGGGCGCTATCGCGACCGCGATAGGCCAGCGCCGGCCGACCATAGGCCGCGCAAGAGCGCGGCGGCGAGGGCCGTCTTTAGAAGCGTCGCCAGGACAAACGGCGAAACCCCGACGGCGAACGCCTTTTGCCACCCGAACAGAACGGCGAGCCACAGCACGCCGGGCACGAAGATGAGCAAATGGCCCAAGCACATCGCGCCGACGATGAGTGACATCCGGCGGTTCCATCCGCGCTCGGCGAGGAAGCCAACCACCCCCGCGGCTATAATGAAACCGACGAGATAGCCCGCGGTGGGCCCCATCAGATAGGCGGCGCCGGCGGAGGGTCCGGCAAAGACCGGCAATCCGGCAGCGCCTTCAGCGATATAGGTGAGCATTGCAGCGACGCCGAGCCGCGCACCGTAGGCTGCGCCAAGCACAAGAACGGCAAGTGTCTGCATGGTCATCGGGACTGGCCAAAACGGAATTTGAATCTTGGCCGACAGTGTCAACAGCAGACTGCCCGCGACGATCAACGCGATAGAGCGCCCAACGCCGGCGCCTGGCCAGATGATTCCGGCCAGCACGGATTTGCGAATGGAAACTTGTGAAGCGAGCATTCTTCCTCTCCCTGAGATCAGCGTTATTTCCGGCGCACGCCGGCCAATGACGCACGCTACCTCTTCGACCGTTGACGTCGGTGAGGCTCCCGTCTATATTGTCGGACAATCGTGTATGACACAATGACAGAAATGCGCTTGGGGCTCAAAAATGCGGGCCCTGCAAATGTGCATCGAATTGGGTGGGCCGCCACGACAAAGCCGCGCGCTAAATATGCCAACACAATCGGCGGTGCGCAATTTCTGAGGGGGAGGGGCTACTATGCTCGACAGTAACCGCCTTGAAGGGAAGGCCGCCTTGGTCACTGCCGGCGGGGGCGAGATCGGCGCCGCGGCCATCTGCCTGATGGCGGCCCGTGGCGCGCGACGGCGGCTACACGGCGCGCTGATGGGCATGCGCTCGTGATGCGCGCGGTCGCGTACACTCGATGCCTGCCGGCGGAGGAACACGACGCCCTAGTCGACATAGAGATCGACCGTCCCGCTGCGGTCGGCTTAGATCTCTTGGTCGAAGTGCGCTCCGTATCCGTCAATCCGGTCGACGTGAAGCGTCGCGCAAAGGACGATCCCGGCGGCGAAGCGCGAATATTGGGCTACGACGGCGCCGGCGTGGTAGTGGAAGCCGGAGCGCAGACAAGTCTGTTCCAGCCGGGCGACGAAGTCTGTTACGCCGGATCTATCGCTCGCAGCGGAACGAATGTTCAGTTCCATCTCGTCGACGAGCGGATCGTTGGCCGCAAGCCGCGCAATCTCTCATTCGCCGAGGCGGTGGCGCTGCCTTTGACGACACTGACGGCTTGGGAACTGCTGTTTGAGCGCATTGGGGTGAAACAGGGCGTCGACGTCGATCGACGTTCGGTCCTGATCATCGGCGGCACCGGCGGCGTCGGCTCAATTGCGGTTCAAATCGCGCGGCGACTGACCGGATTGACAGTAATCGCCACCGCGTCTCGCCATTCGACGCGCGCGTGGTGCTTGTCGCAGGGCGCGCACTACGTGATCGATCGTAGCAGACCGTTCGAGCCCCAACTCGACGCCATCGGCATTGCGTCTGTGGACATCGTGCTCGGTCTAGCCGGCAGCGACCGCCATCTTCCGCAGATCGCTCAAATGATTTCGCCCCAAGGCCGCCTGGGTCTGATCGACGACGCAAAGGGGTTCGATTTCGGCGCGTTCAAGGCGAAGAGCGTATCGATCCATTGGGAATTCATGTTCACCCGCGCGCTTTTCGGAACTCCCGACGTCATGAAACAGCACCTCATTCTGAACGAGGCGGCGGCATTGTTTGAAGGCGGAACATTGCGGAGCACCTTGACCGAAATAGCAGGGCCGATCGACGCGGGCCACCTGCGGAAGGCTCACGCCATCGTCGAAAGTGGACGTGCGACCGGGAAGATCGTGCTGGACGGCTTCCGATGATCCGCCAAAGGCCGGGCACGCATTGTCCGACAATAATGTTCTTCAAGCTTGTTGACCAAATGCTGCGCAATCGTTACGCTGTTTCAAAATGAGATCGCGGGATCGACGAAGCCGCGGCGAAAGGGAGAAACGAAATGGGTCCGCGCCACAAATCCCCGAGCGACACGATTCGTGTCGCCTTCGAGAAACCGCCGAACAACGGCGCGTCGTAATGCGCGGATCCTGTCGCGACGCCCAGGGTTTTCAGCTCTGCAACACGTCCATGCAAGGAGAGACTTATGAAAAAATCAGGTAATCGAACGATTGCGTTGGTTGGGGCCACGTTGGCTGCCACGGTCGCGCTTGGAAGCTTCGCCGCGACCGCTCAAGAGAAATCCAAGACCGCGCTGAAGGTTGTCGTTTTCTCGGTGAACGCCGCGTCGCCTACGATTCACGCCATGATAGAATCGGCGGTCGCGGGGGCCAAGGAGCGCGGTTGGACGGTCGAAATGTATGACGGCAATGGCGATCAGGTGGCGACCAACAATCAAGTCAATACCTACATCACGCGCGGCTTCGACGCGATCATTAACGTGGCGTCGGACAACAACCAGATGGGCGGCGTTATCGCCAACGCGAACAAGGCCAAAATTCCATTCGTCTCCACGTTCTCCGGCATGGTTCCCGGGATCACGGTCGACATCGGGTCGAACAACGTCGCCGACGGTGTGATCGCGGCTTCGGCGTTGGCCGCGCGCATCGACGGCGAAGGCGAAGTCTTGAAATTGAACTGGACCGTACTGCCGGCGCTGGCGGAGCGCGACGCTGGATTCCATGCGGTGATGAGCGAATACAAGAAAATCAAGGTCACCGAAATGGAAATCAAGGTGCCCGGACAGGTCGACGACACATTCAACAAGGTTACAGACTACCTGACTGGCCACAAGGACGTCAAGGCGATCTGGATGGGCTGGGATGAAGTTGGCGTCGCGGCCGCTCGCGCGGTTCAGGCCTCGCATGCGGAGCATAAGCCGTTCGTCGTCAGCCAGGACGGCAATGACGCCGCATATGACTTGATCCGAGAGGGTTCGCCTTTGTGGTTGACGGTTGCCTACGATGTTCGTGGAATGGGCACGTCGGCCGTGCAGGCCGTGGCGGATGCGGCCGACGGCAAGACTTTCAGCGAGCGACAAATCTATAAAAAGCCTTGTCTCATCGTCAAGGAAACCGTTCCGCCAAAGGGCCAATATCCTGACTTCAAGACCTGCCCGCTCTATTCCGCGGACATCCCGGAGGGGAATTGACCCGCGCTTACTGAAGACGGTGAGAGGTCAGCATGTCTTTTGCCGACGCCAATGGCGCCCCATCCGGGACGGATGGGGCGGATCGCGCCCAGGGAGCTTCCGAGGTCGTTCTCGAGGTCAGGGGACTGGTCAAGGAATTTCCAGGCACGCGCGCGCTCGACGGGGTTGATCTCCAGATTCGCAGAGGCGAGGTTCACGCCCTGCTCGGTGAGAACGGCGCCGGCAAGTCGACGTTGATCCGGGCCATCTGCGGCGCCAGCCGACCTACGGCGGGCAGCATCCTCGTCGATGGGCGCGCGGTCACTTTCAACTCGCCGCAGGAGGCGCTGGCGCTCGGCATTGCCGTCGTTCATCAGCATTTCAATTTGGTGCCGCAACTGTCCGTCCGCGAAAACCTCGTTCTCGCGGAGTCGCTGCCGCGACGCGGTGGGGTCTTTGTCGACTGGGGCGCGACGGAGCGGCGCGCCATAAAGCTGCTCGATCGGGTCGGGCTACATATCGATCCGAAAACTGAAGTGAGCAAACTTCGACCGGACGAAAGCGCGATGGTCGCGATCGCCAAGGCGATCGGCAGCGACGCGAAAATCATCGTTCTTGATGAACCAACGTCCGCGCTGTTGCCAGCCGAGGTGTCGATCCTCTTCGGTCACATGCGCCGTCTGGCCTCGGAAGGTCATTCCTTTCTTTATGTCAGTCACCGGTTGACCGAAGTGTTTGACATCGCCGATCGCGTTACCGTGCTGCGCGACGGCCGGCGTGTTGGAACTTGGACCCGCGCGGCGATGTCGCGCAAGACAATCATTGAGGCCATAGTCGGCGGCGCCAAGGCGTGGGTCGACGAGATCAATGATGCCGACGTCGTTTTGGGCGAAGTAGTCCTCGCGGCCGAAGGCGTGGCAGGCGGGCGGGTCAAGGATATGTCATTCGCGGTTCGTTCCGGAGAGATCCTTGGGCTTGCCGGACTGCCCGGCAGCGGCGCCGAGGAAGCTATGGATCTGCTATTCGCGCGTTTTCCCATGACACGCGGCAGCCTGACACTGAACGGCAAGCTGGTCGTCTTCCACGACACACGCGACGCGAAAGAGGCGGGCATTGCTCTCGTCCCAAAGGACCGCCACGCCGAAAGCCTGCTTCCGGGATCGAGCGTGCGCGAGAATATCTCGCTTCCAAATCTTAGTCGGTTCGTTACAGATCCAGTCCTGCGATTCATCCATCGCGGCAAAGAGCGCGCCGAGGGAATGGACGTGGCGATCAGGCTCGCGATCAAGATGTCAAGCATCGAGGCGTCCATCGATTCCCTGAGCGGCGGCAATCAGCAGAAGGCGATTCTCGGCCGCTGGCTCGCAAGCGGCGCCAAGATCTTCTTGTTGAATTCTCCGACCGCCGCAGTGGACATCGGCGCCAAGGCGGAAATCTACAATCTCATTCGTCAGATCGCGGCTTCCGGCGCCGCGGTGCTATTCACTTCGACTGAAGTGGAGGAATTTCCACGCGTATGCCATCGCGTCTTGGTCTTCAGCGATGGACGCGTCGTCGGCGAAGTGTCCGGGAAGAGCGCGACCGAGACGAATATCATGCACTTGGCCGTTGGAGGCGGAGATGAACATTAGTCTGAGCGCGGAACCCGCCGCCCAGAAGCCGCGAGTCGACATCGCCGCTTGGTTCGCGCGCTATGGCACGATTTTCTCTCTCTTCGCCCTGCTGATCATCTTTTCGATCGCCCGTTCCGACGTCTTCCCGACAGTCGACAACCTGCTCAA
>JBEKLU010000204.1:0-6377 GCA_050010035.1 Roseiarcus sp. | reverse complement strand
CCAGCCTGTGGAAATGTGGACAACGCAAACGCGTTGCCCACAGTCCCACAGGAGAACAAAAGCAGAAGAAGCGGACATTTGATGTGCTACCAAAACCGGCCAAGTTAATTAGCTATCGACAGGCCAATCGCGCTCGTCCCCGCGCCGCCCGCCGCGCTCTTTTTGCAAGTCTTGCCAGTTGGAGGGGGCGGGCCGCCTCGCTAGCCTGACCCATCGAGGCAGTCTGTTGAAAAACTGCGAAGCGGGCCGGCGGCCCTCGGAGGACGAACATGCGACGGATGATGATGCTTTCGGCGGCTTTGGGCGCTCTGGCGCTGAGTATGGGAACCGCGAGCGCGGACGAGGTCAAGATCGGCGTTCTCGCGCCGCTGACCGGCCCGTCCGCCTCGGACGGCGAGGAATACGTGCGCGGCGTCACCTGGGCGGTCGAGGAAGCCAACGCCAAGGGCGGCGTGGCGGGCCACACCTTCAAGGTCGAGGTCGCCGACGTCGGCGACCAGTCGGCCGCCAACGTCACCAGCGCGACCGAACGGCTGCTCGGGACCAAGGGCGTCGAGGTGATTCTGACGGGTTACGCCAGCCTGTCGATGTTCGAGGTCGACCTGATGGCCGAAGCGAACATGCCCTATCTCTCCGCCGGCCCGTCGCCATTGTTCGCCGCGATCGTCGCCAAGAAGCCGGACCACTATTCCTGCTGCTGGTCCTACACCGCCGACTTCACCGGCTACGTCACCGACGTTCTGCCGGCGGTGGAAGGCCTCGCCAAATCCGGCGCGATCAGCCTGAAGACGAAGAAGGTCGCGATGATCTCCTCCGACAATCCCTATTCCAAGGGGATTTCGGAAGGCATGAAGGGTCTGTTCAAGGCGGCGGGCTGGACGATCACCGTCGACGAACTGGTGCCGTTCGGCGAAGTGAGCGACTGGCGCGCCATCCTCGCCAAGGTCCGCCAGGACCCGCCCGACCTCGTCATCAACGCCGACTATCTGCCTGGCAATTCGGCGCTGTTCCTCAAGCAGTTCCTGGAAAAGCCGACCAACAGCCTCGTCTTCCTGCAATACGCGCCCTCGGTGCCCGAATTCCTCAAGCTGACCGGGGCGCAGTCGAACGGCGTGCTTTACGACCTGATCGGCGGCGCGATCGATTCGCCGAAGTGGCCGCGCGGCCAGAGCCTGCTCAAGGCCTACAAGGACAAGTACGGCGTCGAGTCCGGCCCCTACGGCGTCGGCCTCTACGAAATGACGCAGCTCTATTTCAAGGCGCTCGCCGAGGTGAAGAACCCCAGCGACCACTCGGCGATCGGCGCGGCGCTGGGCAAGCAGACGGCGGATTCGGTCGCCGGCCCGATCGCCTTCGACCCGAAGACCCACGTCGCCTTGCAGGACGCCAACCACGTGCCCGTCACCTTCTTCGAGATCTGGGACGGCAAGCGGATACTCGTCAGCCCCGACAAATACGCCAACGGCGAATTCAAGACGCCGCCGTGGATGACGAAATAGGCGATGGCGTCCGGAAGTAGATGCGACATTCGCATGTCCGATTCCGGCGCGCCCTCACCCCAACCCTCTCCCGCGCAGGGCGTCCAAAGGACGCCCGTCTTCGACGGGCTTTGCGGGAGAGGGGGCGCCGCAGCGCCTCCCCTTCTCCCGCGCGCGGGAGAAGGTGGCCCGAAGGGCCGGATGAGGGGAGGCTCGTGAGCGTCGCGAGCGTGCCGATCCTCGAGGCGATCGGATTGAGCAAGGCCTTCGGCGGCGCGCTCGCGGTCGACAACGTCGGCTTTCGCGTCGAGGAGGGCGAGATTCTCGGCATCGCCGGGCCGAACGGCAGCGGCAAGAGCACGCTGTTCAACATCGTCACCAACGTGCCGTTCCACGCCGACAGCGGCCGCGTGCTCTTCCGCGGGCAGGAAATCCAGCGCTGGCCGAGCCACAAGATCTGCGTCGCGGGGGTCGCGCGCACCTTTCAGCGCGAGAGCGTGTTTCCCTCGCTCAGCGCGATCGACAACGTCATGGTCGCCATCGACGCGATCGCCCCCTCCCGCCCGCTAAGGGAACGCGAGCGACGGGCGGTCGCGGCGCTCGACCTCGTCGGCTTTCCCGCCACCCTGCACAACATCGTTTCGGGCGGCCTGCCGGTCTTCCTGCGCAAGCTCGTGATGATCGGCTCGGCGATGGCGCTCGGGCCGAAGGTCTTCCTCCTCGACGAACCGGCTTCGAGCCTGACGCCGCCGGAAATCGAGCGCATCCGCGCGCTGATCCTCAAACTGCGCGACAAGGGCGTCACCATTTTGCTGATCGAGCACGTGCTCTCGCTGCTCTCCAGCGTCTCCGACCGTCTGATGGTGCTCGACCAGGGCGCCGTCATCGCCAGCGGCGCGCCGACGCAAGTGATCGCCGACCCGGCCGTCGTCGAGGCCTATCTCGGAGGCGGCCTGTGAGCGCCGCCCCGCTGCTCGAACTGCGCGGGCTCTCGGGCGGCTACGAGCCGGTGCAGGTCTTTCGCGACGTCACGCTGTCGATGGAGGCAGGCGCGAGCATCGGCCTGTTCGGCCCCAACGGCCACGGCAAGACGACGCTGCTGAAAACCGTCAGCGGCCTCATCGATCCCTGGCGCGGCGACATCCTGTTCGAGGGCGTGCGGCTCAATCGCGAGGGCGCGCGCGGCCGCCGCGCCTCGCAGAACCTCAACTACGACGCCTTCACCGGCCGCCGCATGGACCCCAGGCGCGTGGTGCGCGCCGGCCTCATCCACGTCGCGCAGGGCAATCTGCTCTTTCCCGAATTGACGGTGCGCGAAACGCTCGACGTCGCGACTCTCGCGACGCACGGCCGGGGCGACGCGCAGGCTCTCACGCGCACCGCGCTGACGCTGTTTCCCCGATTGAGCGAGCGTCTCGATCAGAAGACGCGCTTCCTCTCGGGCGGCGAGCGCCAGATGCTGTCGGTAAGCTGCGGTCTGATCGCGGCGCCGAAGCTGCTGATCCTCGACGAGCCGACGCTCGGCCTTTCCCCCAAACTGCGCCACGAGCTCGGCGAGGCGGTGCGCGCGATCAAGAAGACCGGCGTGCCGCTGGTCGTCGTCGACCAGGACGTCGAATTTCTCAAGTCGCTGATCGACACGCTTTATCTGTTCGACCACGGCCGCATCTCGGGACGGATCGCGCGCGCGGACATGCCCTCGCACGAAAGCCTGATGCGCATGCTGTTCGGGGAGGCCGCGCATTGACGTCGGAGACTTTTCTCGCGGTGTGCCTCGGCGGCGTGGTGCTCGGGGCGCTCTACGCCCTGATGGCGACGGGCCTGGCGGTGGTGTGGACGACGCTCGGCATCTTCAACTTCGCCCACGGCGCGTTCATCGTCCTGGGCGCCTATGTGGCATGGCAGGTCGGCAATGCGAACGCGGACGGCGCCGGATTTCTGGCCGGCGCCGGCGCCTGCGTCGTCTGCCTGTTCCTCGTCGGCGTGCTGTTCCATTGGCTGCTGGTCAAGCCGTTCGAGCGCAAACCGAACGTGGTGCTGCTTTCGGTGGTGACGACGCTGGCGGGCGCGTCGATTCTCGAGGGGCTCACCAATCTCGTCTGGGGCCCGCGCTCCAAGCAGCTCGACCCGATCGCGGCGGGCGATGCGCAATGGGGCGGCCTCGTCATGTCGCGCAACGAGCTGTTGATGATCGCGCTCTCCGTCGTGATCCTGGCGGCGGTCGGCGCGTTCCTGCGCTATTCCTCGGTCGGACGCTCGATGCGCGCGGTGGCGCAGAACCGCGAAGCCGCGCAGTTGCTCGGGCTCGACGTCGCCCGCCTCTACGCCCTCGCCTTCGGCCTTTCCGCCTCGCTGGCGGGGATCGCGGGCCTGTTCATCGGCTCGATCCGCTTCATGACGCCCACCATGGGCGCCGAGCCGCTGATGAAGGCGCTGATCGTGGTGATCTTCGGCGGCGTCGCGCGCTTCACCAGCCCGATCTACGCCGCCTTCGTCGTCGGCGCCGTCGAGGCGTTCTCCTCCTACTACGTCGGCCTCTACTGGACGCCCGCGGTGCTGTTCGCGTTGATGATCGTGGTGCTGATGATCAAGCCGGAAGGCCTGTTCGGCAAGCACGAGAGATCGGTCTGATGCGTTACGATCCGCCCTTCCGCCACACTGCCGGCTTCCTGCCGGCGTTGGGCGTCCTCGCCCTGCTGATCGTCTTCCCGCTCGTCTTCACCGAGGCGCACGCGCGCCACCTCATGATCCTGGTGTTCGTCTACGCGATCGTCGCGGCGAGCTGGGATCTTTCGCTCGGCTATGGCGGGCTGGTCAATTTCTCGCACGTCGCGCTGTTCGTCGTCGGCATCTACGCCTACGGGATTCTCGCCAAGACGCTCGGCGTGTCGCCGTGGCTCGCCATTCCCGCGGGCGGCGCGATCGCGGTCGTCATCGCCAGCGTGATCGCCCTGCCGATCCTCAGGCTCGACGGCATCTACGTCATTCTGGTCACCCTCGCCTTCTCGCAGCTTCTCTATCAGATCGTCATCAGCCAATCCGGCGTCACCGGCGGCGTCGGCGGCATGGTGACGCTGCCCGGCCTGGCGATCGGCGACTACCGTTTCATCCGCGACAACCGCATCGGCTATTACTACGTCGCGCTCGCCCTGCTCTCAGCCTCGCTCGCCTGCCTCTATGCGATCGTCAAGTCCGGCCTCGGGCGCGCAATCGTCGCCTTGCGCGACAACAAGTATTACGCGATGGCGCGCGGCGTCTCCGAGGCGAGGACCCGCCTCGAGACGCTGGCGGCGAGCGCGTTCTTCGCCGGGATCGCCGGCGCGTTCTACGCCTCCTACATCCGCGTCGCCTCGCCCGACGCATTCGGTCTGGGCATGCTCACCCTGACGCTGAGCATGCTCTTGGCGGGCGGCATCGGCACGCTGTGGGGCCCGGTCGCCGGCGCCTTCGCGATCACGCTGCTCTCGGAGGCGATCGCCGACTACGGCTCCTGGCGGACGATCGTCATCGCCGCCATCATCATCGCGGCGCTGATCTTCTACCCCGGCGGATTCTGGGCGGCGATTCAGGAACTGCGCGAATTCGTCGATCAGGCGCGCACGACCACGCTGGCGCGCTGGCGGCGCGTCGTCGGCCGCGCGGCGCGCGAGCGTATGCTGGGCGCCAAGGAGACGATGATCGCCACCCGCTTCGGCGCCGTCGCCGTCGCCGACGCCGGCGGCGCGGGCGCGCCGATCCTGTTCATCCACGGCAATTCGGCGTGCAAGGAAGCGTTCGTCAATCAGTTCAAGGCGCTCGCGGGGGAACACCGCGTCATCGCCTTCGATCTTCCCGGCCACGGCGTCTCCGACAACATGGACCCGGAAGCCGCCTACAACGTCCCCGCCTACGCCGAGATCGCGGAAGCCGTTCTGGCGAAGCTCGGCGTCTCTTCGCCCGCGGTGTTCGGCTGGTCGCTCGGCGGCTATGTCGCGCTCGAGCTCGCCGCGCGCGGCAACGTCGCCGTCGCTGCGCTCGCCATCGCGGGAACGCCGCCGCTCAACGTCGTGCCCGACGATTTCGCCGCCGGCTACGACCCGGATTCGCATCTCGTGCTCGCGGGAAAACGCTATTTTTCGCCGCGGGAGGCGCGCGATTTCGCCGGCACCGCGACGGCGCCCCTGTCGCCGGGCAGCGCCCATATGCACAAGACGTTCGGGCGCACCGACGGCCGCGCGCGCTTCTTCATGATCAGCCAGATCGGCGTCACCGACTGGCCGCGGCAGATGCGCATGCTGCGCGAGGGCAAGATCCCCTTCGCCATCCTCAACGGCTCGGACGACCCGTTCCTCAACCACGAATATTTCCGAAAACTCGCCTATGGCGCCATCTGGACCGGCGCGCCGCACGACATCCCCGGGGGCAAGCACGCGCCGTTCTTCAACAAGCCGGAGCTCTTCAACGAGGCGCTGCGCGCGTTCCTGCGCGAGGCGGCCGCGCGCCCCCTTCCCCCCTCGCGGGGGAAGGTGTCGTCCCGAAGGGACGACGGATGAGGGGGGGCGCCGTCAGGCGCGCTTGCAGGCGCGGCCGCGGTCGGTGACGACCGATGTGGCGCCTACGCGCTAAGGACAGCCACAACAATAACTGCGTCACTTTCGTTGCCTTGGCCAGCCGCCTGAACGGCCGGATGATCGAGAGAGGATTCAGTTAATGTTGCCGCTGTCCTAATGGTCGCAATCAGTCGGACGGCGCCTTGCGCGCCGGCCCGCCTGGTAGCCATTGTGGCCGTTATCGACCCTAAGGACGCGCGCAACGACAAATGAATCGGATTAAGTGTGGCGGCGCTGCGGCGTTTTGACTCGGGGGAGGCGGATTCCGTTCGGTCGCGCGCGCCGGTAGCTGCGTTGGGATGATCGACAG
>JBEKLU010000203.1:0-6825 GCA_050010035.1 Roseiarcus sp. | reverse complement strand
CCCCTTGATTTCCCTCGAAACGGCCAAGGAAAAAGTTTGGAAATCCTTGGAAAAGTTTGGAATTTCCTTGGAATTTCCTTGGAAAAGTTTGGAAATCCTTGGAAAAGCTTGGAAAAGCTTGGGGTCACGGCGATAGGCTACTCATCCCCTTAATGGGCCGGCGCCCGCTGGCGCGCGAAGCCTTCGCCGCGCGCCGAGGCGGCGGAAAATCGTCACGCAATCCATTGAAAACAAACCATCGCGCCGGAATATGGCGCCCGCCTCGGCCGCGGCGTCCGCCGCCGCGCCCCCTCATCCGGCCGGCTTCGCCGGCCACCTTCTCCCGCCAGCGGGAGAAGGGGCGCGCGCCCTACCCCAGCCACTCGCACCCGCCCTTCTCGAAGATCAGCGCCCGCCCCTGCCAGATGTTGGCGTTCTCGGCTTCGGCGCTGGACGCGCCGGCGAGAATGACCATGAAGGCGCGGGCGACGCCGCCGTGCGAGGCGACGAAGCAATCGCCCCGGCGCGCCGCGAGCCACGGCCTGACGCGCTCGACCAGCATGGCGTAGCTTTCGCCGCACGGCGGCGCGAAGTTCCACTTGTCGGCCTCGCGCGCCCTGGCGGCGGCCGCGTCGCGCGCCTCGACCTCGGCCCAGGTCAGCCCCTCCCAGTCGCCGAAGGTCAGCTCCTTCAGGGTCGAGCAGAGCCGGTAGCGCTCGGGCGCGAGGCCCATCGCGGCGCGCGCCAGCTCCATCGTCTGGCGCGTGCGCGTGAGCGGCGAAGCGTAGAAGGCGCCGGCGGCGTCGAGCCGCGCCAGTTCGCCCGACAATTCGCCGCGCAGCGACCGTCCGACCGCGCTCGCCTGTTCGCGCCCTTTGCCGTTGAGCGGAATGTCGCGCTGGCCCTGCAGGCGGTTCTGCGCGTTGTAGGACGTTTCGCCGTGGCGCACGAAGAGGATGCGATGGGGGTAAGGCGCCACGACGAGAGGACTTCCACTGGACGAAACGATAGGCCCCGCGCGTCCCACAGGGCGCGCCGCGCGTCAAGCCGGCGCCGGCCGCAAACCCCATTTTTCCGCCAGCGCCAGACACGCCGCGATCCGTCCGACCCCCGCGGTCGTCGAGACGGCGCGCATCGACGCCGCCGCGCAGGCATGCGCGAGCCGCAGGCCCTTTTCGATCGGCCAGCCCTCGTGCAAGCCGTAGAGCATGCCGGCGGCGAATGCGTCGCCCGCGCCGTTGGCGCCGGCGACGGCGTCTTTCGGCATCGCCACCGAGCCCAGAGCGAACCGCCCCCCTTCGCGCGTCGCCGCGATCGCCCCTTCGGGGAAATGCGCGACGACGAGGCGCATCGCGCCGAGCGACAGCGCCGCCTCGACGGCCCGCGCGATCGCCTTGGGGTTCGCGCCGCTCGCATCGCGCGTTTCGACGTCGGCGACGGCGCCGATCTCGAAATCGTTGACGATGAGCATGTCGAGATGCGGCAGGCATGGCCGCGCCAGCGCGGCGACCTTGTCGCGCGAAGTCGATATCAGCTCGAGACTGGTGGCGAGACCCGACTCGCGCGCCGCGCGCAGCGTCGCGACCCAACCATTGGCGTCGCCCCACCAGGGCGCGTCCATGCGAACATGGGCGCCGGGAAGGCCGAGGTGCAGAAAGCGCGCGCGCGAACGCGAAAAATCGAAATGCTCGGGGCTCAGCAACGCCGCGACGCCTTGGTGAAAGAAATGGGTGCGCCGACCGGTGGAGAGCACGTTGAAGGCGTCGGTGGTCATCGTGACGCCGCCGGGCAGACTGACGAGCCCTTGGCGCTCGACGCCGAACGCGCCGCATTGCGCCAGAAGAAAGCGCGCGTTGTCGTCGTCGCCGACGACGCCCATCGTCTCGACGGGAAAAGCGGGATCGAGCCGCTTCAAGTCGATCGCCATGTTGCAGCCCGAACCGCCGCCTTGGCGATCCATGGCGAGGACCTCGTTGGTGGTGTCCTCCGCGGGCCATTGGGCGATCGTCTTGTTGAAGTCGACGCACCAGGTCCCCGCCGTCGCTATCCCCCGCCGTTCGGCCATCGGCGAGCCCTCAACCCTGCTTCAGAACGGCTTCGGTGATCTCGCTGTCGGTCGCCAGATCGCGGATCGACGTCACGCCGCCGCGCCGCAGCGCGTCGTGATAGGCCCTGACCGCCTCGCCGGGATCGAGATCGCCGTCCGCGACCGCGCGCATCAGCCTGACGATGTCGAGCGGCGACTCGGCGAGGTTGATCTTGCGCCCGAACAGCGCGACCCGGGCGCCGTATTTCTCGGCCTGGTGGATCAGCTCGAAACAGTCGCGCGTCGTCCCGGCGCCGCCGCCGAGCACGCCGACGACGAGGCTCGCGTCGAACGAGGCCAGCTCCTCGAGCGTCCGGGGGCCGTTGTAGGCGACCTTGAGAAATCGCGGCCGTTCGGCTTCCAGGAGGCCGGCGAGGCACCGCACGATCGCGTCGTTGACGAAATGCGGCGTCAGCTCCGCCGCGAGCCCGGGGACGTTCGGATTGAAGACTTCGAGGAAATAGTGGAAGTCGTTGGCGATCGCGTCGGCGCGAAACTCGCGGAACGCCTCGAGCGACGCGACGTCCGCGTCGATGTCGCCGGTGAAGGTGATGGAATAGAGCCCGAGATCGGTCAAGGCGATCTCGGCGCCTGGCTGCGCGCCCGCTCCCCCCGAGCGCACGCGCGACAGCGAGGCGGTGCGGAACGGCCGCGACGGGCTCTTGGCGTAGCTCGCGCCGCGCAAGCCCCAGATGTCGGTCGTATCGTTGGCGCGGATCGCCGGCTTGACCCCCGTCGCCGCGAAGGCGTCGCGGGCGACGAGGCTTTCGAGATTCGACGCCGAGGTCAGCATGACGTCGACGACGTCCTGGCGGACCACGGCCTCGATCGAGGCGATGAATTCGGCGCGGGTGCGAAAGCGCCTCGACGATCCGTCCGGCTGGCGCGCCGGGCCCACCCCGTGCAGCCCCGGCCCCATATCGGGGTCCTTGGCGTCGGCGATGATGAAATCGGAGCGCCGATAGGCGCCGGCGCGAATGCGCGCGAGTTTCTCGTCCAATCGAAACATCGGCTTGCCTCCACGCCGCTCCCCGGCGCCGGCCTTTATATCGCGGCGGACAAGCGAAGCAATGCGCGGCGCCCGCGGCGCGCCCAACGAAACCCGCTTTGCCCTGGGGAAGCCGATCCGCTAGTGTCGCGGCCTTTCCTGCCAAGGAGTCCCCAATGTCCGACGCGCCGCGATTGCGCATTCTCGTTATCGGCGCCAGCGGCGTGCTGGGGCGCGCCGTCGCTGCCGAGCTCGGCGCGCGCCACGACATCGTCTCCGCCGGCTCGAAGTCCGGCGACGTCCGCCTCGATATCGCCGACCCCGCGAGCATCGTCGCCGGGCTCGCGGCCGCCGGGCCGCTCGATGCGGTCGCCTGCGCGGCGGGCGCGGTGAATTTCGCTCCCTTGAGCGCCGTCGCGCCCGCGCCGATCGCCCAGTCGGCCTATGGCCTCGGCCTCGTCAACAAGCTGATGGGCCAGGTGAACCTGACCCTGGCGGCGCGCGACGTGTTGCGCGACGGCGGCTCGATCACCTTGATATCGGGCGTCCTTGCGGACGAGCCGATCGTCGCCGGCTCCTCGGCGAGCATGGTCAACGGGGCGCTGGAAAGCTTTGCGCGCGCCGCGGCGATCGAGCTGCCGCGCGGGCTTCGCATCAATGTCGTGAGCCCGACGGTGTTCGAGGAATCGATGGAGGGCTACGGGCCGTTCTTCCGCGGCTTCGATCCCGTTCCCGTGCTGCGCGCCGCGCGCGCCTTCAGCCGCAGCATCGAGGGACGGCAGACCGGCCAGGTCTACAAGGTGCTGTGACGCATGACGCGTCCGCTCATCGTCCTGCTCGCGCTGACCCTTCTCACGCTCGTCGTCTTCGCCCTGTGGCCCGGGATCGATCTGGCCGTATCGCACTATTTCTACGACGGCGGCGGCTTCATCGGCCATGACCGACCCGAGCGCCTCGCCCGCGAGTTTCTCGGCGACGCGCCGTTCGTCGTGCTCGCCGCCTTTGCGATCCCCTACCTTCTGCGCCGCTTCGGCCGCGCGGTCCCCTGGGCGCCCGACGGGCGCGCGATTCTCTTCCTCGTCGCGACGCTCGCGATCGGCCCGGGCCTGATCGTCAACGTCGGCCTCAAGGACCACTGGCGCCGCCCGCGCCCCACCCACACGCTGGACTTCCGCGGCGGCGACGAATTCAAGCCGTGGTATCGCCTCGACGGCGCCTGCAACCGGAATTGCTCGTTCGTTTCCGGCGAAGCGGCGACCGGCTTTTGGATGGTCGCGCCCGCCCTGCTCGCGCCGCCCCCTTACCGAGCGCTGGCGCTCGCCGGCGCCTTCGCTTTCGGCGTCGCCGCGAGCCTGCTTCGCCTCGCCTTCGGCGGCCACTATCTGTCGGACGTGTTGCTCGGCGGCCTGATCGCGCTGATCGTCATCGAAATAACCCGGCGCGCGCTGTGGCCTCGCGGCGGTCCGTGAAGGGTTGCGCGCCACGCGCGCCGGTCTATAAGGGCCGCGGATGCAGCCGGGGCCATTCCTCGGGCGCCAGCCCGGTTGCGCCGTCGATCGTCTTGCGAACCTCCTGCCCCGAGCGAAACTCCTCATGTCCCAGCCCAAGTCCACAGTGAAGCGCGTGGTTCTCGCCTATTCCGGCGGCCTCGACACCTCGATCATCCTCAAATGGCTGCAGACCACCTACGGCTGCGAGGTCGTCACCTTCACCGCCGATCTCGGCCAGGGCGACGAGCTGGAGCCCGCGCGCAAGAAGGCCGAGCTGCTGGGCGTCAAGCCCGAGAACATTTTCATCGAGGATCTGCGCGAGGAATTCGTGCGCGACTACGTCTTCCCGATGTTTCGCGCCAACGCGCAATACGAGGGGCAATATCTCCTGGGAACCTCGATCGCGCGCCCGTTGATCGCCAAGCGCCTGGTCGAAATCGCGCGCCAGGTGGGCGCCGACGCGATCGCTCACGGCGCCACCGGCAAGGGCAACGACCAAGTGCGCTTCGAGCTGAGCGCCTACGCGCTGGAGCCGGAGATCAAGATTATCGCGCCGTGGCGCGAATGGGAGTTCGCTTCGCGCACCGCGCTGATCGCTTTCGCCGAACAGCACCAGATCCCGATCGCTAGGGACAAGCGCGGCGAAGCGCCCTTCTCCACCGACGCCAACCTCCTGCACGTCTCCTCCGAAGGCAAGGTGCTCGAGGACCCCGCGCAGGAGACGCCCGGCTACGTCTATTCGCGCACCGTCGATCCCGAATCGGCGCCCGACAAGCCGACGATCGTCGAGATCGCCTTCGAAAAGGGCGATCCCGTCGCGATCAACGGCGAGCGCCTCTCGCCCGCCGCGCTGCTCGCCGCGCTCAACACGCTCGGCCACGACAACGGCATCGGCCGGCTCGACCTGGTCGAGAACCGCTTCGTCGGCATGAAGTCGCGCGGCATGTACGAGACGCCCGGCGGCACGATCCTCTTGAGCGCCCATCGCGCGATCGAATCGATCACGCTCGATCGCGGCGCGGCGCATCTCAAGGACGAGCTGATGCCCAAGTACGCCGAGCTGATCTACAACGGCTTCTGGTTCGCGCCCGAGCGCGAACTGTTGCAGACCATGATCGACAAGAGCCAGGACTTCGTCTCAGGCCGCGTGCGGCTGAAGCTCTACAAGGGCGGCGTCTACGTCATCGGCCGCGACAGCCCGAATTCGCTGTACGACCAGGCCCTCGTCACCTTCGAGGAAGGCGCCGTCGCCTACGACCAGCACGACGCGGCTGGCTTCATCAAGCTCAACGCGCTGCGCCTGCGCACGCTCGCCAAGCGCAAGCGCAAAGCCGAAGCCAAGGGGCGATAGCGGTCCGCTTCAGACGGAACGAAGAGGGCGCGCGCCCCTTCCCCCCTCGCGGGGGAAGGTGGCCCTTGCGTCAGCAAGGGCCGGATGAGGGGGATCGCGCGTAAGCGCGATGGCTCTGCATGTACAACATGCCGCGCAACCGCAAAGGCAACGCGCGGATTCACGCCACGCTTGGAGCGATACGATCTCTCGTCGAAGCCATCGCGCTTCGCGCGATCCCCCTCATCCGTCATCGCTGACGCAACGACACCTTCCCCCGCGAGGGGGGAAGGGGTTCGCGCCCTTCGATTTTGCTGCCGCAGGCGACTAGCTCGGAGGCGTCAGCGATGGCACTTGCTCGCCTGCGCGTCGTCCTGGCTGGTCAGTTCGCGGCACTGCGTGTTCCACACGATCGCCGCGTTCAGCATGACGCTGGCCGTGCCGACGAAGAGCACGATGACCGGCCAGGGCGAGGGCGCGTGCGTCGGGCACGGCGCGGGCAGAACCTGCGCATAGGCCGTGTCGATCGTGCGATACTCGGCGGGCGCAAAACCGCAAGGTCCCACGTAAAGCGCCTTGGCTGGGATGATCGACGGCGTCCAGAAGGCCAAGCCGGCGGTCGCCAGGACCGCAACGAGTTTTCGAATGCGCATGTTCGCCCCCAATTAACTCTGCGACCCCGGCCGACGCCCATTCTCGAGCGGCGGCCCGCGGTGAAATTTTCAACCCGACGGCGCGGGCGCCAAAACGCCCGCGAACCTGCCGGTCAGCGATGGCACTTGTTCGCTTGCGCGTCGAGCGCGATGCCGACGAGCGGCAGGAAGGCCGACGTCATCGCCTCCTGGCTGGTCAGTTCGCGGCACTGCGTGTTCCACACGATCGCCGCGTTCAGCATGACGCTGGCCGTGCCGACGAAGAGCACGATGACCGGCCAGGGCGAGGGCGCGTGCGT
>JBEKLU010000202.1:0-6471 GCA_050010035.1 Roseiarcus sp. | reverse complement strand
CGATCGAGGCGCGTGAAAATGCCGCGCTTGATCGTCTCATCCTCAAAGACTGCTTCGATCACGAGATCGCGGTCTGCGTAGTCATCCGGCCCAGCGACCACGCGCAAATTTGCGACGGCGCCATCGGCGGCCTCGTTGGTCCAGAACTTGCGGCCCACGCCACGCTCCAGCACGCCACGAAGTCGGTCGAATGCCTTGTCAGCTGCGTTGCGATCCTGATCCGACAGAATGGTCGGGTAACCCGCCAGAGCGAAGACCAAAGCGATCTCGGAACCCATCATGCCCGCGCCAATCACGCCAATTGTTTTGAACTGCTTCACGAAATCCTCCCTCGGCAATGCCATTCACCATTCCATCGCGTTGGCGGCCATTTTGACTTCGTCTCGCGGTTTTGCTCGCGGGATTCGGCAACGTCATATTTCCCCGGCGAAGGCCATCAGTGGCGCCTCAGACGCGTTCGAACAGCACCGCCATGCCTTGTCCGGCACCCAAGCACATACTGACGACCGCACGACGACCGCCCGTCTCCTCGAGGTGTTGCAGGGCGACCAGAGTCACACGCGCACCCGTGGCTCCCGGCGGGTGGCCGATCGAAATCCCGCCGCCGTAAAGGTTCGTCCGATCGCGGGGTATGCCCAATTTCCTTTCGGCATGGAGATTGACGGCCGCGAAGGCCTCGTTGATTTCGAAATAGTCAATGTCTGAAACCTTCAGGCCCTGTTGTTCGAGCAGCTTGGAGATTGCCGGGACCGGACCGCAGCCCATGATTCGCGGCGGCACGCCGACGATTGCCCAGTCCACCAGCCGCGCACGAACCTTGAGATTGAGCTGTCTGGCGCGCAGGGCGTCGGCAACCACCACCATCGCGGCGCCGTCGGTAACGCCACTTGAATTGCCAGCGGTCACTTTGCCGTCTTTGCGGAACGCCGGACTCATCTTCGCAAGCTTTTCGACGGTGACGCTCGGTCTCGGAAATTCGTCCTCGGTCATCAAGCGAGTCACGCGTCCGTCAGGAACTTCGATCGGGGCAATCTGGCGTGCGAGAAAGCCTGACTTCATCGCCGCGCCAGCGCGCGCCTGGCTCATAGCGGCCCATTCGTCCATCTGCGCGCGCTCATAACCTTCATCAGCCGCCAAATTTTCCGCCGTCTCCCCCATCAGTTCGAGGCTAAAGGGATCGCGATAGGCAAAATCGAGAGCATCAACCATCGTCTGCGGGCCCCGCTTGTGGCCCCAGCGCGCTGTCGTGACCAGGAATGGCGCCCGAGAGAAGTTCTCGCCCCCGCCCGCCACAGCCACGCTCCCGTGGCCGCTCATAATCTGCTCGGCGGCGGTGACGATGGCTTGCGCTCCCGACCCGCAGGCGCGGCTAACGTTGAGCGCGCATGAGGCTTCCGGCAGCCCACTGCCTAAGCCGACTACGCGCGCCATTAAATAGCCCTCCTGATCCACCGGCAGCACGTTGCCCCAAACCAGATGATCGACCGCCGCCGAGTCGATACCTGCAGCATTCATCGCCGCTTTCGCTGCATGGATGCCCAGGGTCGCCAATGACACATCGCGCAGCGATTTGCCGAAGTCCCCAAACGGCGTCCGCATGCCTCCGGCAATCAAGATTTCACGCGCCAAATCAAACCTCCCACTCCGGTGTATTACTTTTCCGCTTGCCAACTGACGAGACCTGTCGTTCAGTTTGCAAGCTCCAACAATCACGCGGGCTCGGCCATGAGCTGCTCCACATTGTAGGACAAAGTTGTTATCTTGATTGTAGCGATGGCGCAAGGTATGATAAAAATTGATCGCTATCGAATCGATCCGACGGGCGGTAATTTCGACCGGGTCTCACTTTGCGGATTGCTCAAATTATGAAGATGGAAAAGGTTGGATCCGGAAATCCGCCTCGCGCTCAGCGAAGAGCGGCGCCCAAAGCCGCGGGCGCGGATAATCCGATTCACGCCAAGATGACTTCGCCGGATCGGGTGGTCGACGCGATCACACGCAACCTTCGCACGGGAATTTACGTGCCCGGGCAACGCTTGATCGAAGCGGACCTCACGCAGGGCTTCAATGTGAGCCGCGGTCCCGTTCGCGAAGCGTTAAAGCGCCTCGCGGCAGAAGGCATCCTGACGCTGACCCGCAATCGCGGCGCCTACGTGCGCACGATGTCTCGCGCTGAGGTGAACGACAGCCTTGTGGTTTTGGAAACGCTGGTGGGCTTGATGGCCGAATTGGCGGCAAGAAGAATTCGGGAAGACAACAATGTTTCGCGCGTGCGCGAAGCCATCAAGCGATTGCTCGCGTTCAAAGACGATACCGGCACCGCAGCGTTCCTCGAAGCGCGACGGGATTTTTATGACGTCATCGCCCAAATCGGCGACAACCATGAGCTGATACGTATATTGCCATTAATGCAGATTCATCTGCTGCGCATGCAATTCCAAAGTTACATTACGCCGCCCGACCGCGAAAAACAGTTCAAGGAATACACGACCATTGCCGAAGCGATCCTTGCTGGCGACGCCGTACGCGCCCGGAAGGTGGCGGGCTTGCATGTGCGTCGCACCCGCTTGAGCCTGATGCGCTTGCCAGAAGAGGCCTTCCCTACATATGGAAGATAGCCATTCCGCGCTCTAATACGAGGACACAGGTCCTCGAGCGCCTCGCAAGCGGCTGGCGCGTGTCGCGTCACGCCAGCATCGGTTCGACGAACGACGAGGCGCGACGCCTCGTGGCCGTCGGCGATCCGGGCCGCGTCTGGGTGATCGCCGACGAGCAGACGCAAGGCAGAGGGCGCCTCGGACGTTTCTGGAGCTCGCCGACCGGCAATCTATATGCCAGCGCGTTGCTCATCGATCCCTGTCCCATTGCGATCGCGCCTCAGATCGGCTTTGTCGCGGGCGTAGCGCTGGTTCAGGCGGTCGCCGACATCGGCGTCGAAGGCGCCGCGCTGAAATGGCCCAATGATCTTTTGTGGCGCGGCGCCAAGGTCGCAGGTCTGCTCGTCGAAGGCATGTCGATCGCGCGACGTCGGCTCGCTTGCGCGGTCGGCATCGGCGTCAATTGCGCGAGCGCGCCCGATGGCCTCGCGTATCCCACGACCGATCTTTCCACGGCGCTTGGCCGTCCCGTTTTTCCGGGCGCGCTCTTCGATCGTCTTGCGGCTCGCTTTGACGAGGCCTTGAGCCTATGGCGCGCGGGAGCCGGCTTCGCCGACATTCGCGCGCTATGGCTCGCGAACGCTGCGGGGCTAGGCGGAAGCATTCACATCGTCGGCCCGCGTAGTTCGAGCGAGGGCCTGTTCGAAGGGCTGGACGAAGACGGTCGCCTGATGCTGCGCGGCCACGAAGGCCTTGAGAAATTTGAGGCGGCGGATCTATTTCTGACCCAAGCGCCTGTGGGCGCGCGCGACGGCGGCGCGTTGGTCGCGCCCCTCGAAAGAGCTTCACTTACATGATGGAAAACGTCGCGCCGCTATTCGCTGCGCTCGGCGGGATCGGGAAGAATTGCGCGCTTGCGGCTTCGGCCCGCCGAAGAAGAAGAAATGGCTGATGGTCGGCCTCGGCGCGGCCTTCGCGAGGAATTGCCCGGCCTCGATCACACCATGCCGGACCTGCGCTTCATCGAGAAGGTGAAGAGCGCGTGAGCGGAGACGTCCGCTACGCGCTCCGAGCGTAGCCTTGGCCGCATCGGCTTCGTCATGGCTGGCCATTCCGCCGACAAAACATCAGGCTTCCGCAGCCGCGGCGCACAACAGGCGCCGCTTAAATGTGCAGCTACAATATTAGATTGTCGGAATCGCCATGCATGTCGCGTCGCCGCTAATCGAGGGTTTCGAGCAACTGCGATCGCAACCAGCGATTGGCGGGGTCGTTGTCGGCGCTGACGTGCCAATAGAGATAAAGGTCCATCGTCTGCGCTTCGATCGGCATTGGCAGGATCTGGTTTCCGAAAGTGTCTTGATTGATAATGCGGGCGTAGCGCTCAGGCATGGTCACGACGAATTCGGTCTGCGACGCGACGCGGCAGGCGGCGAAATAATGCTGGCATCTGAGCCGTACGTGCCGCTGCAGGCCGAGGCGCGCCAACTCCAGGTCCTCGAGCCCGCCGCCGTGGCGTCGCGATGAAACGAGGATGTGATCGAGGCGCAAATAGGTGGACAGATCGAGGTTGTCGACAAAGGCGCTGTGACCGCGCCGCGCAACCACCACCAAGCGGTCCATCTCGACGCGACGCCGGCGAATTTCCTCAGACAGCGGCAGAAGCATATCCATCGCGACGTCGATCAGGCCGGAGGCCAATCCGCTTTCGAGTGACTTGCGGTCGGCACGGACAGAGGCGACGTCGACATAAGGGGCGGAGGCGCCGATGCGCTGCATCAGCGCGGGCAAGACAGTTGATTCCAACACATCGCGCGTGCCGATGACGAATCGACGCTCGGCCTTCCCTGGCTCAAACTGGCCAAGCTGCGTCAGAGCCACATCAAGAGTCCGTAACGCCTGACGCACCGGATCGATCAGGCTGCGCGCGCCGGCGGTCGGAGCGAACGATCGACCCGTCCGTTCAAATAGCGGATCGTCCAACAGCGCCCGCAATCTTCCCAAAGCGTGGCTGATCGCGG
Organism: Roseiarcus sp.; assembly: GCA_050010035.1. Taxonomy (GTDB): domain Bacteria; phylum Pseudomonadota; class Alphaproteobacteria; order Rhizobiales; family Beijerinckiaceae; genus Roseiarcus. Next base: position 1,853 of record JBEKLU010000202.1, on the reverse strand, counting down.
GCTGCGTGAGATTGAGCTTCGCCGCGGCCTTGGTCGCGCTGCCTTCGCGATAGATCGCGTCGAACACGACCAGCAAGTTGAGATCGAATCGGCTGATATGCACCATTTACATATATTAGCATTCCATACATTCATTTGCATCATTCCAGCGAGGCGCTATCGTTTCCTCGACGTCGCGTGGACGATGAGGAGAGTTCGATGAATTTCGATTATTCCCCAAAGACCCAGGAACTGATCGCGCGGGTCAAGGCGTTCATGGATAAACACATCTATCCCAACGAGGCGCGCTACTACAACGAGCTTGGCGAATGCGGCGTTTGGGAAACGCCCGCGATCGTCGAGGAGTTGAAAATCGTCGCCAGGGCCGAGGGGCTTTGGAACCTGTTTTTGCCGGAGTCGGACGCCGGCGCCGGGTTGACCAATCTCGAATACGCGCCGCTCGCCGAGCAAATGGGACGAGCGCCCTGGGCGCCGGAAGTCTTCAACTGTTCGGCGCCCGACACCGGCAATATGGAAGTGTTGGCCCGCTACGGCACTGATGACCAGAAGAAATGTTGGTTGGCGCCGTTGCTGGAAGGCAAGACCCGTTCCTGCTTCGCCATGACGGAGCCCGCGGTCGCCTCGAGCGACGCGTCGAACATTCAATCCTCGATCGTTCGCGACGGCGACTATTATGTGATCAACGGACACAAGTGGTTTTCCTCAGGCGGCGGTGATCCACGCTGCGCGCTGTTCATCTTCATGGGCAAGACGGACGCCGCCAACCCGGACAAGCACAAGCAACAAAGCATGATCATCGTCCCAACGCGTCTCGAGGGCATCACGGTTATCCGACCGCTGCCGATCTTCGGTTTCACCAAGATCGACAAGGTCGCCGAGGTGAAGTTTGAAAACGTGCGCGTGCCGGCGTCCAACATCCTGCTCGGCGAAGGCCGCGGCTTCGAGATCGCGCAAGGGCGTCTGGGACCTGGCCGCATTCATCATTGCATGCGGTTGATCGGTCTGGCCGAGCGCGCGCTTGAAGCCATGTGCCGGCGCGCGAAAGGCCGGGTCGCGTTCGGTAAGCCAATCGCCGAGCAGACGGTGACGCTCGAGCGAATCGCCGAGTCGCGCATCCTGATCGACCAGGCCAGGTTACTGACGCTACGCGCGGCCTACATGATGGATACGGTCGGCAACAAGGCGGCCCGCGCCGAAATCGCGATGATCAAGGTCGCGGCGCCCAACATGGCGTGCCAGGTGATTGACTGGGCGATTCAGGTCTTTGGCGGCGCGGGCGTGACCAATGATTTCGGACTTTCATCCGCTTACGCCATAGCAAGGTTGCTGCGCATCGCCGACGGGCCGGACGAAGTGCATCGCAACCAAATCGGCCGCCTCGAATTGAGGAAACATGCTTGACGGCCGCGTTTATCGCGACACGAGCCCAGGAGAAGAGGCGATATGTCGATCCTGATCACGGGTGGGACCAAGGGAATCGGGCTCGCGATCGCGAAGGCCTTCGCGCGGGACGCCGGCGACGTGTTTCTCAATTATCACGGGGATGACGACGCGGCTCCGCGGGCGGCAAAGGCTGTCGCGGAGGCCGGCGGCCGGCCACATGTCGTCAAGGCCGACGCCGGAACGCCGGAAGGGTGCGCCGCGATCATCGCCGCGGTGCGCGCGACGACCGACCGGCTGGATCAGGTGGTGCATTGCGCCGTTGACGCCTATGCGACACCGATACTCGCCGCCGATCCGGCGCGTTTCGCGCGCGCGGTCGCCACCAACGGCACGAGCCTCCTGTTCCTTGTGCAGGCGGCGCTGCCGCTCCTCGCGCGGGGCAGCACGGTGTTCTTCTTGACTAGCCGCGG
>JBEKLU010000201.1:0-6588 GCA_050010035.1 Roseiarcus sp. | reverse complement strand
AAAACCGCGCACGCAGACCAAATCCCAATCCGATTTCGCCTACCTGTGGCAAACCGGACTCACCTCCGACTTTGCATCGCAAAAAAAACGGAGTCAGCACTTCCGGCGAGGTGTACTAGCGGTGAAACCCTGACGTTTGGCTGCCGCCCACAGGATGGCCGGAGTCGACCCATGGCGGTCGATATAGGACCAAAGGACGCCTCTCCGAAGCGGCCGTCTAATTTCACTCTTCGCCGGCGGCAGTGCGCCCATAGCGGCCGTTCGCAGACGGCGCGGCGAACAAGTCAGATCGACCCGTTCCTGCCCTTCAAAATCGATCCAATGGACGGGCGGGATGCACCAGCGGCGGTCATTCCCCAGCGCAAGCCAATTCGAGCCAAAATAGAGGTTCATCCTCCACTTCAACATCGAGTCGAATGAGCCGAGGACTGCGCCAAAGCCTATCGAGCTCTTCCGTAGCCTTAGCTCGGAGCTTTGTAACAGGGGCAAAAGTCCGGGCAATAATCGCAACGGGTGATCTTTGGGCGTTCGCCGAGAAAGATAAGCTCCTGATAGAACTGGATCTCGCATCCGCAAAACGATGAATGCTGCAACTGCGTGCCCGGACTTTTGCCCCTGTTACGGAGCTTTGCTTATCCGGGCATTTTCTGAAACGGTTGGACCTTTTCCGGGAGGCTTACCCAGGGTTGCGCGCTGGCGCACCAAAACTGCACCGTCGGATCGACCCAGCTTGTATCATCCAGCGTGCCGGCCATGACGAACGTCAAATTGGGTATGCCGTCCGCATCAGTGGTGACGCGCGAGCCGCATTCCGGACAAAACCGCCGATGCATGGCGTTTCCAGTCTCGGAAATGTCTTCATAGGTCCTGAGCGTTCCAGTGACGTTCAGCGTTCCCCTGGGCACGCCGACGACGGTGCCGAACGCGGATCCCGACTGCCTCTGGCAGTTCTTGCAATGACACACCGCAATGATGGCGGGATCCGCCGTCGCAGAATATCTGACCTTCCCGCATAGACAGCCACCAACGATTTCACGCATGTTGTCCTCCCGCTTCTTTACGCGGGCGCCGAAAGCGGCTCTATCTCGCCCTCGGAGCGACGCCGCCACCATCTTACTCCAATTTATCGAGCAGGGACTTCGCCTCCTTGAGATCGGCCGTATCGAACCCTTCGGTGAAACGGCTATAGATCGAACCGAGCAACGCCATACGCCGCTTGCGCTGTTCTGGGGCGCATTGCAGCCGGCTCAACGCCACGGCGGCGCGCAATTCGAACAGGCGTGCGCCCTGCGAGTGCGCAACAGAAATCGCGTTCTCAAAGCAAGCCTCAGCCTCGGCGGTTCGAGCTCGCGAACTCGCCGCCAGCAGCCCCTGCAACCGATGCAACTCCGCCTCGTACCAGCGCTGGCCGGTGCTTTCCATAGCTTGGATAGCCTCAGCGAGAACAGCGACGCCCTGGTCGACCTCGCCTGCTTCGATGAAGGCGGCGACTGCCCGCCCGAGGCGGTTGGGGCCCCAAGCTTTCGAGCCGGTCGAGCGCCACCGATCGAGCCCATCGCGCAGCTCGGCGAGGCCCGTCTCGTAGTCTCCCAGCAGCGTCGTCGCCCAGCCGCGGGCCATCATCGCATTGGCGACGCCGACCGCAGAGCCGAAGCCTGAGGTCAACGAGAGCCACTCGGCGGCGAGGGACATGATCGGCGCCGGTTCGCGCCGCAGGAAATACAAGTCCCCGCACGTCCCGAAAACGTGGATCAAGGTCGGCGGGTGCGCCAGCTCGCGCGCTCGCGCCAGCCCTTTCTCAAGCTGCGCCAGCGAGCTGTCTGCCCTGCCAAGCGCCTGCAAAGCAAGCGCATCAAAAACGTAGCCGCAAGGCTCGGGATCGTGGCCTCCATAGAGAACAGCATGATCGCGGTGCGCCACTTTGTCATAGAGCGGGAGGCCTGCCTCGACATGCTTATGCGCCGCCTCGAAGTTGCCGATATAGAGTTCCATGCCCCAAGCGCAGTGATGCGCCTGGAGCAGATAACCCGGATCGCTTTGATTTTGCGCGATGCTCATCAGCTCCGACGTATAACTTCGCGCCGCTTCGCGATTTCCATTTGAGTACGCGACCAGCCAAAACCCAAATACCGTCACGAACAACTCTTTGACCCTTCCGGTGTCGTGCGCGATTTGACGCGCGCGACCATAGACCTCCTGTATCTCCGGCGCAGTCGTCGTCCTTGTCGACATCAGGGCCGGGCCGAGCGCGAGCAGTATCGCCAGTTCCTCGTCGGCGTGCGCCGCGCGGTCGGACAGGAGTTCCAGCATCGCCAAGCCGCGCCGCAAATGATCGATCGCCTCGATGTTGGCCGCGCGCCTCACAGCCCGCTGGCCGGCCTTTCGCCAGTACGTTATGGCTGGCTCAACGAGGCCAGCCTCTGTGTAGTGGTAGGCGAGCAGTTCGGGCTGTTTCTCGACCGTCTCGGGAAACTGCTTCTCGAGCGCCCTGGCGATGTCGGCGTGGATGCGATGGCGGCGGCTGCGCAACAGCGAGGCGTACGCCGTGTCCTGCACCAGCGCGTGCTTGAAGATATAGCTCGCCTCCGGCGGCGCGCCCCTCGCGTAAATCAGCTCCGCCGCGATGAGCTGGCCGAGGGCGTCCTGCAACGCCGGCCCCTTGATCGGCGAAACCTCCTCCAACAGGCGATACGAGAACTCGCGCCCGATCGCCGCGCCGATCTGCGCAATCTCCTTGACCGGCGCGAGACGATCCAGCCGCGCCATGAGCGAGTCCTGCAACGTCGAGGGGATCGCCAACGGCGTCAGCGGCGAGGCCATAACGTACGAACCGTTCTCTTCCCGCAGCAGCCCGGACTCGATGACCGTCTTGGTCAATTCCTCGACGAACAGCGGCACGCCGTCGGTCTTGGCGACGATCTGATCCACCAGCTCGGCGGGCAGCGCCTTGCCGCCCGTCACGCGCTCGATCATCGCCACGGCCTGACGCCGCCCGAAACGGTTGAGCGACAGCGCCGTGACATGGGCGCGGCCGAGCCACGGCGCGGCGAACTCGGGGCGGAACGTCACCACCAGCAACGCCCGCAGCCGCTGCAATCTCTCGATGAGCCGGCCGAACACGTCGAGCGAGGTCGGGTCGATCCAATGCGCGTCTTCCAACAGCGCGAGCACCGGCGCGTCTTTCGTCAGCCCGACGAACAAGTCGAGCAACGCCGCGATCGTGCGCTCCTTCTGTTCGCTAGGGGCCATTTCGAGCGGGGGATAGCGCCCTTCAGTCGGGATCGACAGCAGCGAGGCGAGATAAGGCGCGATCGCTTTGGCTTCGAGACCCGAGCGCGCGATCATCGCCTCCAATTTATCGAGCCGCGCCGCCGCCGGCTCGCCGCTCGCCAAGCCCGCCGCTCGCCACATCTGGCCGACGATCGGATAGAAGGCGTCGTTGGCGTGTTGCGGCGAGCAATGATAGCGCAGTGCAATGTGACGCTGTTCGCCGATGCGCTCGTTCAGCGTCGCCAGAATGCGCGACTTGCCGATGCCGGCTTCGCCCGAAAGCAGCACCACTTGGCCTTCGCCCTCGGCGGCGTCCCGCCAGCGATCGATGAGCAGCGCCACTTCCTGCTCGCGGCCGACGAAGGGCGTCATGCCTTGCGAATGCGCCGCCTCGAAGCGGCTGACGTTCTCCGCTTCGCGTACGACCGCCCAGGCGGGAACCGGCGCGTCGAAGCCCTTCAGGTCCTGCGGCTCCAGCGGCTTCAACTCGAACGTCCCGCCCAGCAGCCGCCGCGTCGCCTCCGCGACCACGACGCTGCCTGGCTCGGCCAGGGCTTGCAGGCGCGCCGCCAGGTTGGGCGTGTCGCCGACAACGCCGCGCTCACGCGCCTCGCCCTCGCCCATCAGTTCGCCCACGACCACGACGCCGGTGGCGATGCCGGCTCGCACCTCCAGCGCGACGCCGCGCTCGCGCCGCAAGTTGCCCACCGCCTCCACTAGCGCGAGGCCCGCGCGCGCCGCGCGTTCGGCGTCGTCTTCATGGGCGCGGGGATAGCCGAAATAGACCAGCGCGCCGTCGCCCATCAATTTGGCGACATGGCCGTCAAAGCGCGCCACAGCCGCCGCGACCGCGCCCTGAAACGCGCGGATGAGATCGCCCATGTCCTCGGGATCAAGCCGCGCCGACATCGCTGTCGAGCCGACGAGATCGCAGAACATGACCGTGAGCTGGCGGCGCTCAGCCGCGTCGGGAGCTGCGCGAACCGGGACAGGACTCGGCGTGGGGACCGGCTTCACGGCTTCGACATGGGTCGCGGAGGCGGCGTTAAACTCCTCTATCGCGGAGATGATTTTGCGCCGATGGCCAACGACCGCGACACCCAATTCCCTAAGGTCGTCGGCCGTCAGTTTCGGCAGCACCGCGCCGTCAATGGCGTTGTCGCGGAACGCCGCCTCGTATTGACCCAGACCGAGCCTTCGCAGCCAATCCCCGACGTCCATGATCGTTTCCCTGCCGGCTCCAAGCATGATCACGCAGACCATTGCGCGTGTCGAGGGCGTTGGACTGGAATGGCGGCTTTGGCCAGACCCTGCCGAAAGGGGAATGTCCGAAAGCGCCATCAGCGATCAGAGAGCAGACGAGCAGAAAACCACCCTCAGCGGCGGTATGAAGTGCGCGCCAAATGTTCGATTTCAGGTGCAGCGGCGGCCAACGGGTCGCAGCGCCGGCGCGGCAATTCTCTAATCAACAATCTCTTTCCGAATATCCGAAAGCGTGATAGGGTCGCCTTTGGTCGGTCGAGCCGTCGCTTTCGTCGAGCCGCCCCGCCGACCGCGCGGCAACAGAAAAGAAGGCACATTTCCTTGTTTCGCGCGCCAAGCTCTTGAAATCGCACGAAACCGCCAAGGGAAAAGTTTGGAAAAGCTTGGAAAAAGCTTGGAATTTCCTTGGAAAGGCTTGGAATTTCCTTGGAAGAGCTTGGCAATCCTTGGAAAGCCTTGCCTCGGCCGGCCTTACGCCACCCCCTCCGCCGCCTTCGCCCGCTCGGCGCGCTTGCGGTCGTTGGGGTCGAGCAGGGCCTTGCGCAGGCGGATCGACTTCGGCGTCACCTCGACCAGCTCGCCGTCCTGGATGTAGGCGATCGCCTTTTCCAGGGTCATCTGGATCGGCGGGGTCAGGCGCACCGCCTCGTCCTTGGAGTGGGTGCGGATGTTGGTGAGCTTCTTGCCCTTGAGCACGTTGACTTCGAGGTCGTTGTCGCGCGTGTGCTGGCCGACGATCATGCCCTGATAGACCTTCCAGCCGGGCTCGATCATCATCGGCCCGCGATCCTCGAGGTTCCACATGGCGTAGGCGACCGCTTCGCCCTTGTCGTTGGAGATCAGCACGCCGTTGCGCCGCCCCGCGATCTCGCCGCGCCAGGCGCCCCAGTCGTGGAACACGCGGTTCATGATCGCGGTGCCGCGCGTGTCGGTGAGCAATTCGCCGAGATAGCCGATCAGGCCGCGCGTCGGCGCGAGGAAGACGAGGCGCAGCCGGTCGCCGCCGGAGGGGCGCATCTCGATCATCTCGCCCTTGCGCTCGCTCATCTTCTGCACCACGACGCCGGAATGCTCCTCGTCGACGTCGATGACGACTTCCTCGATCGGCTCCAGCAATTCGCCCGACGTCTCGTCGCGGTTGAACAGCACCTTCGGGCGCGAAACGCCGAGCTCGAAGCCCTCGCGGCGCATCGTCTCGATGAGGATCGCGAGCTGCAATTCGCCTCGCCCGGAAACGACATAGGCGTCGGAATTGGGCGCGGCGTCGACGCGCAACGCGACGTTGCCCTCGGCCTCCTTGAACAGTCGGTCGCGGATGACGCGGCTCGTCACCTTGTCGCCCTCGGTGCCCGCCAGCGGGCTGTCGTTGACCATGAACGTCATCGACAGGGTCGGAGGATCGATCGGCTGCGCGAGCAGCGGCTCGACCTCTTCCGGGCTGCACAAGGTGTCGGCGACGTTGAACTTCTCGAGTCCCGCGATGGCGACGATGTCGCCCGCCGAGGCTTCCTCGATCGGCGAGTGCTCGATGCCGCGAAAGGCGAGAATCTTCGACACGCGGCCCGTCTCGACGAGATGGCCGAGCCGGTCGAGCACCTTGACCGGCGCGTTGGCCTTGATCGAGCCGGAGAAGATGCGCCCGGTGATGATGCGGCCGAGATAGGGGTTGGCCTCGAGCAGCGTGCCGAGCATGCGGAAGCCGCCGGCGCCGACCTTGGGCGGCTCGACGTGGCTGAGCACCAGGTCGAACAGCGGCGCCATGTTCTCCTTCGGACCGTCCGGCGAATTGGCCATCCAGCCCTGCTTGGCGGAGCCGTAGATGATGGGAAAATCGAGCTGTTCGTCGGTCGCGTCGAGCGCGGCGAAGAGGTCGAAGCATTCGTTGACGACTTCGTTCGGGCGCGCGTCGTGCTTGTCGACCTTGTTGACGCAGACGATCGGCTTGAGGCCGATCTTCAGCGCCTTGCCGACGACGAACTTGGTCTGCGGCATCGGCCCTTCGGCGGCGTCGACCAGCACGATCGCGCCGTCGACCATCGACAGGATGCGCTCGAC
>JBEKLU010000200.1:0-6650 GCA_050010035.1 Roseiarcus sp. | reverse complement strand
GCCGACGTCGTCGGCATCTTTCCCAACGAAGCCTCGATCATGCGCCTCGTCGGAGCCATTCTGCTCGAACAAAACGACGAATGGCAGTTACAGCATCGCTACATGACGCAGGAGACAATGAACGGCCTCGGCGACGACCAAGCCGCCGCCCTCGCCAAAATCGCGCCCTAATCCCGAGACGACATAACCGCCCAAAATCTCCACCAACTTGACGGACGTGATCAACCGCAGTCTGGGTTCCGCCGAAGTGGTCAAATCCGGCGGCTTCGGATCGAGGAGATCGGGCAGGTACGCCTGGCAGCGGCGCCCGGGTGCCGCTCCTTGTTGCGCAGGCAGCCAGCCGCGACCGTCACGCCATGGATATACCGGTAACCCCCCTTTGTGGCCTGCGGGAAATCGAGACAATGGACGGCACGCCTCGCTCTTGGCGCGGGAACGCCGAGCCAGCGAGGATAAGAGCGAAAACCTCGCCCGCTCGCCAGACCGGTTTCATCAGAAGATGATCAGGCAGAGTCAGAACAGGGTTTGAAATCCGTGATATCCCGCCTTCAAGGGCGGCATGAAATATTTCTTGGGCGCCGGATATCCGGCCTTCTTGACGAGGGTCTTGAAAGGAGCGAACGGTGCTCGAGGCAAAAGGCGGGAAGCCGCCTGACCCGTCGCAGAAAAGAGGGACAATGAAGTCTCAACTCAGTTGGGAAACGACGATGGCTCTGCTAAAGAAGCTAGCCGAGCTACCTCTCAGCAAGGACGAACTGGCGATCATCGCGTGGTTAGAAAAGGGCCGTGGCCGCAAGCTGACGCAACAGGAAATCAATCTTTCTTTGAGGCAGGCGCGCGACCTTGGCGAGCTGTAGTCCTTGACCCGAATTTCATGGCCTTCGCGGATGACGCGGTCCGTGCGCTCAAATCCGATTCGCTGTACGTGCATCGGTCCTTGCTCAATGCGGATGCGATTCGCGTATGGGCGAAAGAGCGAGTTCTGACTTCGACGCCCAACATTCCGCCAAGCCAGCCGCAGATGGAAAAACTGGCATTGTCACGGTCAGCGTCGGCCACGTCCCTCGGACTGCGCCAGCGCAGTCCGCTTTGCGCCTGCTGGCGCGCGAGCGTGTACAAAGCCGGCATTGGCGCCTACAGCGCCGTTGGCGGCCGCGGCGCCATCTAAAATCCCTCAGGCCGGAGCCCTCGTCTCGCATCTTTGATGGCTCGAGGGAAAAACGCGACGACCTGCGTGATGCTGTCAACGAGGTCGAGTTCCTTCGATTCGGGAAATGAGGCGAGCGCGTAAAGGACCTGACTGAGGAAGGGCGCGCTCTGCGGAAACTTCACAAGGCCGTCGTACATGTAATTCAGCGCGCGCCCGAAGCGGTCGATCTTGCCCTCGTTGGTAGCCCCGCCCGCACCTGGATCGATGACGTGCTTGTATCCTAGGTCGCGAAGGTCCTGGTACACGCCCAGCCCGACGCCACGGTGGTCGATGACGATGAGATCGGGCTTGTCGAGCTTGTCCCGCATTTTGATGGCCGCCCGGACATCAGGAAGATCGAGCTTGAGCGTGATGACATCCAGGAGATAGAGAATATCCTTGGCCCCTGTTTCCCTGGCGAGGCCCCACTTGGTGCAGACCGTCGCGTTGCCGGCGACCGTGGCTCCGATATCCCAGCTGAGAATGATCGCATCGAATTTCGGCGGAGGTTCTTTGTAGCGCGCGAGACGATCGATCGAGCACATGCCGGAGCCGCCTTGCGTCGGTCGCTGTTGATAGAGCGCGGCCACAATGTGCGGCGGAAGCTCGCGCTGCAGTTGCGCCCAATCCGCTTCGGTCGCTCGGCCGGGATGCAAGAAGTCGCCGGGCTCGAGCTGCAACAGCAGTTCGCCATCCGCTCCCTCGTAGCAAAGCGATTCCTCCGCTTTGAACGGCAACGCCACTTTGAAATAGCCGCCCTGTTTCTCGAGGGTGTCGCAAATATCATCGGGGGCTATGCGGTGCATCACGAGGACGAAGAGATTTCTCGAATTGTCCTCGAAGCGGGTCATCACGGAACTGGAAATCCACGTGCGCAGCTTTTCCTTGGCGAGTTCCGAATAGGCGTCCAACGGCTCCATCGGATCGTCGAGGATGATCTCGTTTGGACGAAATCCTGTGATGTCGCTGCACACTGCCGTCGCGTACCGATAACCGCGCTTGGTCGTTTCCAGCCAATTCTCGGCCTTCTTGCGAAGGACCGTTCCGGGAAAAATCGCCTTGTAGATCGGCGACAGCATCAACACTCTCGTCGACGCGGAATGCTTGTTGGCGAGGTCGTCGCCATAGCTGATGCAAACGAATTTCAGCGTGGGGTCGACGCCCAAGCGCCAGGCCACGTAGATGATCGACACGATCATCGATTTCATAAAGCCCGGCGGCAAATTGATGATCACACGAGATTTTCGACCCTCTGCGCAGCTCGTCATCAAGAAGATCATCAAGTCGAGGTAGGGCGCGTAATCGAGCGTCTTGCCGGGATTGAGAACCGTGAAGGCGATCTCGAAAAAGGTCCAGAAATCTGTCCGCGCCAGCGCATAGAGATCTGCGGCCGTCAGGTCCTGTTCCGGCGACGCCTCCTCTTCCGTCACGACCTTGCCTCCTTCATTTCGTTTCCGCGATCTTGCCTTTGGCCAATCTGCGGCCCAAGCGTTCGTGAATGCGTCGATACGCATCCTCGTCGAGGGCGAGGGCCTCTTGCGGCGCGATCGGCGTCGCGTCGGGCCCTGACGCCTGCCCAGTCAATTTCGCGGCGAGCTCTATCGCCTTGAGGGAGCCTTTGGCGCCGTCATGGGCGATCCGCTGCGCCATCAGCTCTTGGAACGTTCGCCGCGCGGGCTTGCCATCGATCGTGACCACCGCCGTCTTTTGCATCTGTCGGCGAACGTCCTCGGAGAGACTCTTCGAGCCCTTCGGACGGCCTCGCGGATTGCCGGATTTCCCTGGCGCGAATCGCGTATTTCGCGGCGGGTGGCCTCGTCCGACCCTTTCGGACGTGGTTTCGTCGCCTGTACAGGCGGCTTCGCGCGAGGGCTCTGCAGGCGGGTCGTCGAGCGCATCGGCTGGAGCCCGGACGGGCTTCCGTTTGATGACGATCATCGCTGGCCTCCTTCGCGGACATGACTTCCGGCCCGTGCGCGCGCGGCTTCGGCGATTTCATCGAAGAGCCGACCGTCGCTGGCGCGGACGGCGGAACCACCGGTGACAACCTGCCAGCGGCGGATGATCAAGTCGCAATAGTGGGCGTCGATCTCGATAAGGCGTGCGCGCCGCCCGACGCGCTCGGCGGCGATCAGCGTCGTGCCGCTGCCGCCGAACGGATCCAGGACGATGTCCCGGCGCATCGAGCAGTCGCGGATGGCGTCGATGATCATTGACGTAGGCTTCACGGTCGGATGGCCGCCGTCGGGATCATTCACGCCGCGCCGCACGCCGCGCACCGCAGGATAGGGCCACAGGTTGGATCGGTTTCGTCCGCGCGCGCCAAGTCCGAAGTTGTTGATGTGTTTCCCCGTTCCCGACTTGAGAACGAACACGAGCTCGTGCTGGCTGCGATAAAAGCTGCCCATGCCCGGGGACGGCTTTGTCCAAACGCAAAGGTTCTTCACAATGAGCGAGGCGTCGTCGGCCGCCGCGAGCAATTCGCGCATGTGACCCCAATCCATGAACACATGGAGGATCGCGCCGTCTCGCGCCGCCCGGGCAGCCAGCGACAGCGCGCGCGCGAGGAAGCGGACGAACTCGCCCGATGTCAGTTCGCCATGCGCCACGGCGAATTCGCGAAACGGCTTTGCCGAGACGTGGTCATGATTGGCGACGTTGTATGGGGAATCGGCCACGACCTGCGTCACGATTTCGCGGCCGAGCAGGAGCTCGTAGCTTCGCGGGTCGAGCGCGTCGCCGTGCAGGAGACGATGTTCCCGTAGGGTCCAAAGATCGCCCGATTGGGAAATCGCCGGTCTCTCGTCTTGTAGGGCGGGGATGCGATCGTCCGGGTCTTGCGAATATCCTTCCCCATCGACCTTCGTCTGGCGCGGATCAGGCTCGGGGCCAAGCCGCCGATCGAGGTCGACGGTATCGAACCCCGTAATCTCCAAATCGAAATCCAGGTCGCTTGCCGAGAGCTCTTCGAGTTTGAGCGTCAGATTCGGCTCGTCCCACGCGGAATGTTCCGCGAGACGATTGTCGCCGAGCGCGACGGCGATCTTGCCTTGCGCGGTCAGATGCGAAATTCGATGGCAGGGCAGATGGGTCTTGCCGGCCCGCTTGGCGGCTTCCCAGCGTCCGTGTCCGAAGAGGATATTGTTGTTCTCGTCGATGCCGATGACGCCTGTGAATCCAAATTGGCGAATAGAGGCCGCGATCTGCTCAATCTGACGTTCCGAATGTTTGCGTGCGTTCCGCGGGTCCGGCTTGAGGTCGTCGATCGGCACGTATTCGATGACCGATCGACGCAACGCTTGCGGCGGATCGGCGCCGGCGGTACCAGGCCCCTTATTCCAATTTGGGTCGTCGACTGAAGGCCGGGCCTCATGTCCCTTGTCCCGCCGACTTTGCTGCGCGTGGCGCCGCCGCCGAGCTTCAACTCTCGGATCATCGTCCGCGTCAGAGACCGCGTCAGAGCTTGCTCTCGGCCTTGCAGTCGGGGCGGCGCGCGCCTTCGGCGATCTGGCTTTTGGGGTCTTGATGACAATCACAGAGGTCTCCTCATCGAAGACGGCGTGGGCGGAACGACCAAGCCGCTCCTATCTCGACACGCGCGGTCCCGATCGCGCGGCCGTGATCGCTCGGGCATAGCCGCCGGGTCGCTTGCAGGCCGTGCTGCCCGGCGTTCCAATCGAACGATGCGTCGGCGACGCATGTTCTCTCGACGTGAGCGGTTCGATCCGGGCTTGAGACTTGTCGTAACCATGGCGGCCTCGTCGGTTGTCGATGCGAGGCTATGACCGGTCGCAGACCACGCGCAACCGGGGTGGGGCACAGTTTGTCACTTTCGCGCTTTGCAGCGAGGAGTTGTCGCGAAGTTCGCCGTGAGGAAACGCTCAAATCTTCGGCACGTAGCGGGCGCACGGATGCGCGATCTGCGTTGCGACCACTCGCGTCGAGCCTTTCGCGCAAAGGCGAAGCTGACGCGGTTCGGCGACGTCCAGGCGAGCTTCCGCTTTGCAAGGTTTCTCGATGGCGACGAATTTCTTGGGCAGTTCGGCGGCTTGAGGCGTATCGGCCACTCTGCAAGACCAGGCCGCTCTCTGACAGGCCTCGGTTCGAGCTATGATCCACGAGCGGCTTTCAAGAGTGGCTGGAATCGATGCGTCGAATTCGCCGCCCGGCCATTTAGGGCCGAATGGCGAAAGTCATAGAATCGCGACGACGTTGACATAATGACCGATGGTCATTAATCTAGTGACCCGCAGTCATTATGAACGGCGTCGGCTCAACGCCAAGCGGACGCCGGCGGTCCCAATTTTGGTTCCGACGAAAGATCGATGATGGCGGGTCGCAGAGAAGTTACCCCAATCTGGATCAGCTTGAAGTCCCCTCGCGATTATGACGCGCGGCCGTCTTCCGAACGCCAGAGACAGAACGAGTCCAAGCTAGTCCCGATTCGCGGCCGAGCGTTGCGCGGTGCTCTTGCAACCAAGCAGATGGATGTGCGCGAGCGCGGTCGCCGGCTGCCGCGCGACCTTCGGCGCGTCGAACTGATCCAGGCCGCGATCAAGGTCATGGGCGAACGCGGGGATACGGCTGCGCGCGTATCCGATGTGACGATGGCTGCGGGCGTCGCGAAAGGCACGTTCTACGTTCACTTCCCGAGTTGGGATGATTTGGTCGCCGCCGTGCGTGACCACGTCGCGGATGAATTCCGACGCGAGGTCATGCTTCGCGCGGCGAACATCGAGGGAGCCGCGTGGCCGGCCTTCATCGAAGGCGAGGCTGTGCTATTCATCGATGCTTTGATCGTCATGGGCCCGCTCCACGAGGCGATCTTTCACGGACCAGCCGCCTTCAAGCCGACCAAGGCGCCCAGTCCTTTTGTCGCCTTGATAGAAACGCTGCTCAAGCGCGGCGCCAGCGACGGCGCCTTTGCGCTGGAAAACACGCGAGCGGCCGCCCTGCTCTTATTTAGCGCTTGGCATGCGACCGCTGACGCGATCGCCGCGAAGGCAGGCCGCGCGCGTCATCTTGCGGCCCTACGGCAATTGATGCGCAGGTGGCTTTCGGTGCCTTAGTTTTCCGGCGACGCGTCGACGGCGTTGAGCGCTCCAATGTGGTCCTTTTCGTCTGATCGCGCGCCTGTTCTCTTACCTGTTCCTTCCCTGTTAAGGCCCTGTTCGAAAATCGATGGCGATAACGGCATCGGTCGCTCTAACGCGCGGAATATCAGGCCGAATCGTATCTCGTAGCGCTCCCGATGCCCGCGAGGCCGCCTTTTTCCCTGATATTTTCCCTGTTAACAGGGATTCCAGGTCGCTGAGACCGGTTCGCGCAGACTGCGTCCGCCGCCACGACTTAAGTCTCTGATATTACATATTAATTAGACGTCGAAGAGGCCGAATTGTCGCCTGCTTTCGGTGCCTTGCCGGCGATGCAACTTGCGGCAAGTCAGCAGAGACGACTTCGG
>JBEKLU010000199.1:0-6655 GCA_050010035.1 Roseiarcus sp. | reverse complement strand
CCTGTTCGCCCATTGGCTCATGGGGTCTTCGGTTGGGCGATAGGAGCCGGATGAGTCGAGAGGCTCACGTCCGGTTCTCGGAGGGCGTGGGGGTGCGATTCCCCCGCGCTACTCGACTATCTGCGCGCTTACGACAGCGTGGGCCAAGCGCGCGCCTGCCTGGACCGGTATCTCGATTTCTACAATCGGCGCCGTCCGCACTCCAGCCTTGACCGACGCACGCCGGACGAGGCCTACTTCGCTCAGGCGACCGCCAAGGCGGCCGCATGAATTTTCCGCCGCCGCGTGTGGGATGCGACTCCGGTCGGGCTACGCCCTCCCTCCGTCACACCCCACACGCGGCGAAACACAACCCGAGAGAACCGGCAGAACGCCACTTATCGTTCGCGGAAACCTGTCCAGACAAGCCGAGCCAGCTCTTTCATTTCTCCATTCGCCATGGCGAACTCACGGTGGCGCCCATCGCTCGTGACGTGGCCAACGTTCGGCAGGTTGTACGGCTCATCGGTCATCACGAGCCTGGCCGTCTCGCCCTCGCCCATGATCTGGGCGTAGGCGTCGGGATCGCGGGCGTCGCCCTGAACGAGACGATGGTCGCCGAGCACTCAGACATCGCCGAGGTGGGAGACGGCATCGGCACAAAGGTCGGGCAGAGCCTCCGCGTCGACGGCGCCGAGTTCGTCCGCATCGCCCAGAAGAAGGGTGTCGACTTCCGCCATTTCGAAGCCGGTGAGCACGAGGTCTTCGCCGAGCACCGTCAGTTCTTCGAACTCGATGCGAAGAGTCTCAGGGTCCCAATCGCCTGTCTCCGAGAGACGGTTGAGGGTGGTGCGCAAGAGGCGCAACGCGTTGTCGTCGAGATGGTCGACGAGGATGCAGGGGATTTCGGCGATCCGCATTTGCCTGGCCGCCTCCCAGATGCCGTGACCTTCAATGATCGTCTGATCGGCGGAGATCAGGACCGGCCGGCAAATCCCAAAGCGGGCGACGCTGGCGAGCATTCGCGCACTCTGGGTCGCGTCACGGCGCCTGACCTGCCGGGAGGCAGGTTTCAATCGCTCGGTCGGCATCAAAAAGAATTCCAGGCGCGGGGCGAGGTCGTTGCGCCTCTTCACCGGCGCGTGGGCTTCGATCTCGGTCAGTTCGCGCTGCACCTGGCGACGCATGCGCGACTTGGCGGCGACGGTCGCTAACACGCCTTTGGGCGCGGCGGGCGCCCAGCCCTTGGATTTTCGGTTGTTCATAACACTGCCTCCGACAAAGGACGGATTCCGTCCCGGAGGCTGAGGTGCAGTCTAAGCGAAGGCCACGCGATCAAACCCAAATCATCAATGGCGCCGCTCTCGCAAGGAGAACGGCTATCAATGTTCAGGCAAGATCGAGAAAGCCTCCTGCTTAACTCTGCAAGCTCGCCCAGACCGCTTCCAAGCCCCGTAGGCCGAAGGGTCCGAATAGCTGAACGCCAGACAATTTCGCAGTCTTGTCAAGCTCAAACCTGACAGCTCAAACCTGATCACAGCACGACTGCCAGCCTGACGTTGACCAGAGCGCCGTTACAAAAGTGAGAGTGAGCCCGCGCGAAAAAATATAGCTTGACACGCGCGGCGAAAGTTCAAGAATCTCTTTCTGTCTTTGAGCCGATGTGAGACGGCACATCGGCTCAAAGACAGAAAGAGATGCAACGCTCGACGGCTATCTGCCAACGCTCGACGGCTATCTGCCACTCACCGCTCTCCCAATTTGGCTCGTTTTTCCCCTCGGGAATGGGGTGACCTCAATTTGCGCGCACCCGACGTTCGCCGTCCTGGCCGACGGGTTGCCGTGGCCGCTCGACGGAACTCCAACGCCGCACCGCGCTGCCAAGAGCCTTGACGGTGGATTCCCAGTAATTCCCAGTTCCGATCCCAAGGGAATTCGGTTCGGACGACCAGGAAAAGATTTCGTAATCAATGGGATAACGGTCCGCGAAACAGCCGTCCGCGCGCAAATCGCGCCAAATTCGCAGATAAATTCCCAGTTAACTGGGAATTTGACCCGCGGAGACCGGTTCGCGCAGACTGGGTCCGCCACCATGGCCCCCGCCGAACGCGTCGCGCGTGTGGCGGGGGGCCACGCTTCAACCCAATCCGCATTTCGCGTTTTTCCGAGGGCCGCGCCCTTTCGGCGCGCCCAACCCGGCGATTTCGAGAAATAATCTCGTCGGCTTAAAGGCCGCCGTCTTCAGTAATAATCCCTGCTCGAGGACAACGAAGACCGTCCGTGGCCATTTTGACGAATCTTCCATTCTTTTCGTCGATTTTCCAAGCCATTCTTGCGGCAAAAAGAGTCTTGTCTTGTGAGTCATAAGGCTTGTCGTACGCCACCTCACTATCCAAGAGGGCGACTATTTCGCCCGGACTCTCTTGATTGTTGATTTGACAAGTCCCCGTGAATTCCGGGGATTTCTTCGAATGGGACGGAAACGGCAGAACGTCGCGGACAATACCACGTGTATTCTCAAGCAATATAAATTCGTTTCCACAAATAAGCCACGACACCGAATTTAACCTATCCGAAACTTCCTCCCCTCCCAAATCTTTGAGACGTAAATTCTTGTGCCGGGCTTCAATTATGACGACCCGTTCATTTGACATCCGTTTGCCCATGAGGGCGGCGGGAATATTGGAGCCACAGCGGATCGTTTCGAATCCATCCAGCGCATGGGCTTCCCCACAAGAGAGAAGGAGAAAGGCCAGGGCGTTGAGGGTCTTGATCATAAGAGCCGAGCCCCGCGTCCGGGTGGGTTGGACGGAATGGAAAGTCGACAATCTCAGGTGGCCGCCTATCGACGTGGTCGGTAGCATTCGGTGCAGACGAAAGTCAAAAACCCATAGATGACGCCGCTACGGCGTCCTGATCTTGATTTCCCGTCGGCGCCCGGATTCATCGGGCCTACTCCACCATGGTCCCGCCGCCCCCGCCGGGCGCGGCTCGCCGGTGTGGCGCTTTCGCCACGCCTTTACTCATTCTACACTTTGCGCCCCTTAGAAGCGCTCGAAACGATTGCGCGCGCGCGCCCTTTCCCCGATTACTTTCGCATTCGCGCGCAAAGGACGGCCGTTCGATTCGGAGCGGGCCGGTCGGCTGCGCGGTCGAGAGTCGAGAGTTTCTTGCAAGGGATTGTCGCATGCGCCGCATCGCTCTTCTCAGAGCCGGCCTGTTCGCCGGCTTGATCCTTTCGTCCGCGTCGGCGGCCCTCGCTCTCCCGTCGTTCTTCAGCTCGTCGAGCAATGGCGACGCCGATCGTCCGCTCGCTTCGCCGATCCCGCGCGAAACCGTCGCTTACGATGGCCCCTACGCGCCCGGGACGATCGTCATCAGCACCGGCGAGCGTCGGCTCTATTTCGTCCTGCCGGGGCGCCAGGCGCTCAAGTACGGCGTCGGCGTCGGCCGGCCCGGCTTCACCTGGGCGGGCGCCACCCACATCGCCAACAAGCGCGAATGGCCGGATTGGACGCCGCCGGCGCAAATGCTGCGTCGGCGCCCCGATCTGCCCCGCCATATGGAGGGTGGCATCGACAACCCGCTCGGCGCCCGCGCGATGTATCTGGCCGGCACGCTCTACCGCATCCACGGCTCGAACGAGCCCGACACCATCGGCCAGGCCGTCTCCTCCGGCTGCATCCGCATGACCAACGACGACGTCGTCGACCTCTACGGGCGCGCGAGCGTCGGCGCCAGGGTCATCGTCACGCGCTGACGCGACCCGCGCCGCCCTCACCCCAACCCTCTCCCGCGAGCGGGAGAGGGAGCGCGGCTCTTCTCCCGCCTGCGGGAGAAGGTGGCCGGCGAAGCCGGCCGGATGAGGGCGCCCGGCCTTTCTTTCGCTCGACCGCGGCGCTATGTTGTTTGGCATGAACGCGTTAGCGCCTCCCCTCGTTCCCGCCCCGCTGGTCGATCCCTTCGGCCGGACGGTGAGCTACGTGCGCGTCTCGGTCACCGACCGCTGCGATTTCCGCTGCGCCTATTGCATGTCCGAGGACATGAATTTCCTGCCCAAGCGCGACGTGCTGTCGCTGGAGGAGCTCGATCGGTTGTGCTCGGCCTTCGTGCGGCTGGGAACGCGCAAACTGCGCGTCACCGGCGGCGAGCCGCTGGTCCGGCGCGACATCATGACCCTGTTCCGCGCGCTTTCGCGGCATCTCGACAGCGGTGCGCTCGACGAGCTGACGCTGACGACCAACGGCTCGCAGCTCGCGCGCTACGCCGCCGAACTGGCGGATTGCGGCGTTGAGCGCGTCAACGTCTCGCTCGACACGCTCGACCCCGACAAATTCCGCGCCGTCACCCGCTGGGGCGACCACGCCAAGGTCCTCGGCGGCATCGAGGCCGCGCGCCAGGCGGGCCTGAAGGTCAAGCTCAACGCCGTCGCGCTGAAGGGCTTCAACGACGAGGAGGCGCCCGCGCTCGTCGACTGGGCGCACGGGCGCGGCTTCGATATGACCTTCATCGAGGTCATGCCGCTCGGCGCGGTCGAGCGCGAGCGGTTCGACCAATTCCTGCCGTTGACCCAATTGCGCGCCGCGCTGGAGCGGCGCTTCACCCTGACGCCCTCGCCCTACGCCAGCGGCGGGCCGGCGCGCTATTTCGACGTCGCCGAAACCGGCGGGCGGCTCGGCTTCATCACGCCGCTGACCCACAATTTCTGCGAGAGCTGCAACCGCGTGCGCGTCACCTGTACGGGGAGGCTCTACATGTGCCTCGGGCGCGAGGACGCGGCGGACCTGCGCGAGCCGCTGCGCCGCTCCGAGGCCGACGACGGGCTCGTCGAGGCGATCCGCGCCGCTATCGCGCGCAAGCCGAAGGGGCACGACTTCGTCATCGAGCGCGCCGGCAGCCACGCCTCGACCGCGCGCCACATGAGCGTGACCGGTGGCTAGCCACGGCGACTATTTCCCCCTCCGGCGGCTGGCGGTGGCCGCTTCGCTCATTTATATGGAGGGTGTGAAGACGGGGCCTTGACCCCCGTCGGGAAAGGTCAACGCGCCATGTCGAATGTTCAAGAGCGGATTCAGAAGCTGATCGCTGAAAACCCCGTTGTTCTCTTCATGAAGGGGACGCCGCAGTTTCCGCAATGCGGATTTTCCGGCCAGGTCGTGCAGATTCTTGATTACCTCGGCGCGCCGATCGTCGGCGTCAACGTGCTCGAGGACGCCGAAATCCGCCAGGGCATCAAAGAATTCGCCAACTGGCCGACCATTCCCCAGCTCTACGTCAAGGGCGAGTTCGTCGGCGGCGCCGACATCGCACGCGAAATGTTCCAGTCGGGCGAACTGGCGGCGCTGCTGACCGGGGCGGGCGTCGAAGTGAAACAGCCGGCGAAGGCGTGATCGAAGCGCCGGCGCCAATGCGCCGTGGATCGCCGCCAGCCTCGGCCTGCGGCGGGTTCGGCGCACGCCGCGATAATTTCCCCTTGCTTCGGCCGTCGTTTACAGTCTGCAACGATTTTTGAATTTCTCGAGCGCCAATATGGGCTATTGGGAGCGGTTGCGGTTCGACGCGAGGATTCATACATGACGCGCAAGTATTTCGGCACCGACGGCATTCGCGGCCGCGCGAACGCCAAGATCACCGCCGAACTCGCCCTGAAGGTGGGTCAGGCGGCGGGTCTGGTGTTCCAGCGCGGCGAACACCGTCACCGCGTAGTCATCGGCAAGGACACCCGCCTCTCCAGCTATATGATCGAATACGCCCTCGTCGCCGGCTTCACGTCGGTCGGCATGGACGTGCTGCTGCTCGGCCCGGCGCCGACGCCGGCGGTGGCGATGCTGACGCGCTCGATGCGCTGCGACCTCGGGGTGATGATTTCCGCCTCGCACAACCTCTACGAGGACAACGGCATCAAGCTGTTCGGACCCGACGGCTTCAAGCTGTCGGACGAAATCGAGGCGCGCATCGAAGCGCTGATGGATGGCGACCTCGCCGCCCGGCTCGCCAAGGCGCCCGACCTCGGCCGCGCCCGGCGCATCGACGACGTCCAGGCGCGCTACATCGAATACGCCAAGCGCACCCTGCCGCGCGACGTCTCGCTCGACGGCCTCAGGGTGGTCGTCGATTGCGCCAACGGCGCCGGCTACAAGGCCGCGCCCGAGGCCTTGTGGGAGCTGGGCGCCGAGGTCATCAAGATCGGCGTCGAGCCCAACGGCGTCAACATCAACCTCGACGTCGGTTCGACCGCTCCGGAGGCGCTCGCCCAGAAAGTGCGGGAAATGCGCGCCGACGTCGGGATTGCGCTCGACGGCGACGCGGACCGCATGATCATCGTCGACGAGAAGGGCCACGTCGTCGACGGCGACCAGATTCTCGCGGTGGTCGCGGAAAGTTGGCAGGCCGACGGGCGGCTCGCCAGACCCGGCATCGTGGCGACGGTGATGTCCAACCTCGGCTTGGAGCGGCGTCTGGCCGAGTTCGGCCTCAGCCTCGAGCGCACCGCGGTCGGCGACCGCTACGTGCTGGAGCGCATGGTCGAGAAGGGCTTCAACGTCGGCGGCGAGCAGTCGGGCCACATCATTCTGACGGATCATTCGACCACCGGCGACGGCCTCGTCGCGGCGATGCAGGTGCTCGCCGTCGTGCAGAAGCAGGGCAAGCCGGTGAGCGAGGTCTGCCGCCGCTT
>JBEKLU010000198.1:0-6660 GCA_050010035.1 Roseiarcus sp. | reverse complement strand
GTCGACAGTCAGCGCTGGTTCGGGTTCGATCTGTTCTGCGCCTGGCAAGACGTTTATCTGATGTCTTTGATGTTTTTTCTCTCGGCTCTATTCGCGTGGCCCAGTCTCGCCCGCAAAGGAAGTCGGAAATTTCTAGGCGACCGGTTGCTGCGGCTTGGCGCGCCATTTGTTTTCGGCGTGATCGTCGTCGTGCCGCTCGCGCTCTATCCGGCCTACCGCGTGATCGCGGTCGATCCGAGTCTGATCGCCTATGGGCGGCGCTTCCTGGCGTTGCCTTTCTGGCCCAACGGGCCGATGTGGTTCTTATGGCTGCTATTGGCGTTGACCATCACGCCTGCCGCGCTGCACCGCTTCGCCCCCCATTGGGTCGCGTTTCTCGGCCGTTTGTCGTCCGACGCCACTGCCCGTCCAGGCCGGTATTTTATCGGCCTGGCGACGGTCGCCGCCCTCGCTTATGTTCCGCTTGCGATTGCCTTTACGCCCTGGAATTGGTCCGAACACGGACCATTCTCACTCCAGCTCAGCCGCCCGCTGCTCTATGCCGTCTATTACCTCGCGGGTCTCGGGGTTGGGGCGCACGGCCTCGAGCGCGGCCTGCTCGCCCCCGAGGGAATGCTGGCGCGGCGTTGGAGCGTATGGCTTCTATGCGCGCTCGCTTCGCTGCTGCTCTGGATGGGGCTCACTGGGCTGACATTGACGTATGCGACATCCGCCCCGTTGATGCTGCAAATCGCCGCCGACGTCAGCTTTGCGTTGGCTGGCGCGAGCGGCTCCTTTTTCGTGATGGCGGCTTGCCTGCGCTTTGGCGCTGTTCGTTCGCGATTACTCGACGGTTTGTCGAAGAACGCCTTCGGTATTTATCTGCTGCATTATGCGCCGCTGGTCTGGCTGCAATACGCCCTGTTGGACGTTCCGTTGTTCGGCATCGCGAAAGCCTTGATCGTCTTTGGCGGCACGCTGCTCCTCGCCTTCGCGGCGACCGTCGCCATCCGCCTTGTTCGGTTTGGGCCTCGACTCATCGGCGAGGAGCCGCGGGCGTCGGCGAGCGCGCCATCGCCTCGGGAGATCCTAGCTCGCGAAAGCCAATACGAGAACGACAACCGGGAACCCGTCAGCTGAGCATTGGGCATCGCGCGGCAATTTGTGGTCCATTCGCCTGTCATTCGGCGTGGGCTCTGGATTGGGCCGCGGGGCGGACCGCGCCGGCAAGGCCAAAGACGCACCCGCACATCGCCCGTAGGCGACGCGTGAGGGATAAAGGGCTAAAGTCGTTCATCCCTGCGACGCGGCCGAAATCGATCACGCGTCGCGTAGAGGAATTGCATTCGAACCGGCGCGTTCCGTGCGAGCATGCAATCCCATCGCGATCAGGGCGACCCCCCCGAGAATCATATTGATCCCGACTAGGAGGCCCATCGTCCAGGCCGAGGTCCCCGGAAGATCGAAAATAATGATGCTCGCCAAGACGATGTCGACGACGCCGCTCGCCAACATCCAGGCCCAGCGCCCAGAGAAATGACGTCGGTGTTCGAACGCGAACATGATGGACGCGCCCCCTTCGACCAGGAAGAACAGAACCAATATCAGCCGCATCGGGCCGATCGTCTCAAATGGCCATCCCATCAGACCGCCGTACAGATCCTGCGATTTGTTCGCGATCAGGACTACGCCGACGGAAATCGCGAGCAAAGCCGAGACGAGTGACCACCAGAACCCTGGCGCCTGTCGCGCCCAGTAGGTCGTCGCTAAACCTACGGCTCCGCTGACCAGAAAGAGCCAGCCCAGAACACCCGTCACGTTCA
The DNA here is from genome assembly GCA_050010035.1 of Roseiarcus sp. Classification (GTDB taxonomy): domain Bacteria; phylum Pseudomonadota; class Alphaproteobacteria; order Rhizobiales; family Beijerinckiaceae; genus Roseiarcus. The sequence goes on along the minus strand of JBEKLU010000198.1, from coordinate 4,858 downwards.
CGCTGGCGATCGAAGGAACGACGATTGCCAGGAGGCCCAACAAAATGAGGGCCGCTCCTTCGACAAGAAAGAGAATCCAGTGGCGATGGATCGATTTTTCGACTGTTTCTGGAACGCGATCGCTGTCGGATTGTTGGTTCCTGGCCATTTGAGGGCGTATCCCTGCGGTGAGACGCTATCAGCCATCGGGCGGCGTGAAACTTCGATTCAAGGCGGCTAGGCTCCCGAAGGCGGCGGGAGTCATCACAAGCACGGTATAGCGCCAAGGTCAGCGAATCTCGCTACGCAACTCGCCGCCGCATCGCGCGAGCCTGGCCGTTCGATTGAAAACGAGACAAGCTTTATGCGCTCTAGCGATACCAGCAATGGCCATTCCGGCAGACGCGCTGGTGTGGGTAGATGAACCCAGGACCGGCGCAGAAATGATACCAATGATATCCGGTCAGGCCGTACCGGTAGCAACCGGCGTCGGCCTCGGTGGCCGACAGGGCTAAGGCCGACAGCGCCGCCATGGCGGCAACGAGCAAAGCAAGCTTACGCATTTTTCCCCTCCGACGTTTGGTTTGGTAGGCCATGTCTCTTGGTGGCCAGCTCAAATTAGACAGAGGCGCACATCGGTGGCAGCCTCGGAATCTACTCACGGGCCCGAAGTTGGAGGAGCGCTGGCTCGATTGCCTGTTGATCCGACGTTCCCCAGATCGCCGCCGGCTCCGGCCCAATTTTGCAACGGTTTGGCGTTCCTGCCGATCCCGAGCCTTCGCCGCACGCTGTCGACGAGCGCCGCGGCGGCCCGCCGGCCCTTTCCTTGCGACGTCCTGCGCGTTACGCCGCCTCGCGGTCTCCCGTCCCTACTTCCCTCGCTCCGCGATAAACTTGGCCGTTTCCACGAGCACGTGCGCCCGCTCTCCGAACGGCGCCAGAGCCACGCCCGCTTCGCTCACCAGGGTCTCGAGGCGCGCTTTGGCGGTCTCTATGCCAAGGATCCCGACCAGCGTCGCCTTGCCGGCGATCGCGTCCTTGCCGGCGGCTTTACCTAGGGTCGCGCTGTTACCTTCCACGTCGAGTAGGTCGTCGGCGATTTGAAACGCCTTGCCGACGGCCATGCCGTATCGATCGAGCGCGTCGCGCTCCGCGACGCTGGCGTCGCCGAGAATGGCGCCGGCCGCGCAAGCGAATTGCAACAGCGCGCCAGTCTTCATCGCCTGCAACGTGCCGATCGCCGTTTCGTCGAGCGCCAGCGGCTTGCCATCGGCGAAACGGCCTTCCGCGGCGAGATCCAGCATCTGACCGCCGACCATGCCGCCGACGCCAGCGGCGCGCGTCAGCGCGCCGACAAGATTGACGCGCACCTCAGCCTCCGGATGGACAGCGGGACGCGTGGCCACGTCGAAAGCCAGGGTGAGCAAGCCGTCTCCGGCAAGGATGGCGGTCGCTTCGTCGAAGGCTTTGTGAGTCGTGGGACGGCCGCGCCGCATATCGTCATTGTCCATAGCCGGCAGATCGTCATGAACGAGCGAGTAGCAGTGGATGAGTTCAAGCGCCGCTCCCGCCATCAGCGAGCGTCGCCGCGGGACGCCGAACAGGTTGCCGCTCGCGACGACCAGCAGGGGGCGGATGCGTTTGCCGCCGCTCAGGCTGGAATAGCGCATCGCCTCGAGCAGCCGCGCGGGGCGGTCATGTTCGCCAGCGACCGGCGCCTGCTGCAGAAGCTCGCTCAGCATCGCCTCGGTGTCGCTCGCCACGCTCTTCAGCAGCGACAAGAAGGCTTCATGGGGAACGCTCATCGATAGCCTCCGTCGACAGCGGCATGTCCTCTTGGATCGACTGCAAAGGGCGCCGCCTCTCAATTCAGATAACCCGTTTTCACGACTCGTTCATAGTCTCGGCCGAGCCCCCGCGTCAGGGCCGAACGAAAAACGCGCTGACGCTCCCGCTTCCACGACGCGGACGGCTCTCCCTTTCTTGTCCCAAACAGCCTGTCGAGCGCGTGGTCGGCGAGGCGCCCTAGGCTGGCCATCGCCAGCGGCGGACCTTATTTTGGTCCGCGAGAATTTTGGAAGACGTTTGAACCTTTGCCACCGCTTCGACGTTGGTGGTACGCTGTTTTTATCTGCCCGCCGAGAGCCCGCCGATGGTTGCAAGTCTGGTCGCTGCCATCGCGCTTGTCATCTGGATTTATTTGGTGGCGGGGCGCGGCGGCTCTTGGTGCGTGGGAGAACGCGAGGGCGGCGGCCCTTCGCCTCTTGTCTGGCGCGGCGTCTATCTTCTTCTTTCAGATGCTTTATCCCTTTTCCTGGGTGAACGACCGACGCCGCGCGAGGCCGCGGCGGCAGGAGGATGCATGCTGGTGCGCCGCGACGCGCTTCAGGCCGCCGGAGGGATCGAAGCCATACGCGGTTCCCTGATCGACGATTGCGCGATGGCGCGCCTTCTAAAGAAGCAGGGGCCGATACGCCTCAGCCTCAGCGAGGGCGTGATCGGCATCCGACCATACTCGACGATGGGCGAAATTCGGCGCATGGTCGTTCGCTCCGCCTACGCCCAGCTTCGTTTTTCGCCGCTGCTGCTGGCGGTCGCCTTGGCTGGCCCGACCTTCGTTTTCGCCGTTCCGGTGCTTGCGGCCTTTTTCGTTCACGGCGCCGCGCAGATTTTCGGGCTTCTGGCTTGGGTCATCACGGCGGTCGCTTTTCAGCCGACGCTCCGGTTCTATGGACTTTTGCCGCTGTGGGGACCGATCCTGCCGGCAATCGCGCTCGTTTACATGGCCTTCACGTTGGAATCCGCTTATCAATCCATGCGGGGGCGGGGCGGTCTTTGGAAGGGCCGCGTGCAGGCGCGTGCGACAGAGGCCCCATGACGAACGCCAGCGACTTGCGGTCGGGCAAGACCCATCGAGACGAAAACTTCCCGGTGGCCTCCTTGCTCGTTCGAGCGCAACATCGTCGTCCAATTCTAGCGTTCTACGAATTCGCACGCGTCGCCGACGATGTCGCGGATCATCCCTCGCTGACCGCTGCGGAGAAGATCGGGCTGCTCGATCGCATGGAGGCGGACCTCATCGGCGACGATCGACCCGACGCCAATCCGCAGGCGGCGGCCTTGCGGCGCGCGCTCGCGGAGCGTGGACTTTCGCCCGAGCACGCGCAGGATTTGTTGCGCGCCTTTCGCCTCGACGCTTCCAAGCGACGCTATGAGGGCTGGGCGGATCTGATGTCATATTGCGCCCTCTCGGCCATGCCGGTCGGTCGCTTTGTGCTGGACGTGCACGGCGAGAGCCGTTCGACGTGGCCCGCTTCGGACGCAATATGCGCGGCGCTACAAATCAACAATCACCTTCAGGACTGCGGCTTGGATTATCGCAATCTCGACCGCGTCTATTTGCCTTTGGACGATCTCGCCAACTATGGCCTCGGCGTCGAAGCGCTCGGCGAGGAAAAGGCCTCACCGGCGTTGCGTCGCTGCATCGCGGAACTCGCGCGTCGCGCCGAGGAATTGCTGCATGAAGGAGACGGACTGGAGACCGCAATCGCAGATTGGCGTTTGGGGCTCGAGATTTCAGTCGTTCACGCGCTGGCGTTGCGGGTCGCGCGAGTGCTGACCGCGAGAGATCCTCTCAGCGAGGAAACTCACCTAGGCAAATGGCGCACGGGCGGCGTCGGTCTTCTTGCCGCTCTCAATAGCGCCTCGCGTCGCTTCGGCTCGCGAGGTCGCCCGCCCGCCTTGGCCTCGCGACCGTGAACGCGATAAGCTCCGAACCTGTCCTCGAAGCTCGTGCGCGGGCCTCCGGCAGTTCGTTCTATATGGCGATGCAACTCATGCCGTCCGAACAGCGCCAGGCGATGTTCGAAATTTATTCGTTCTGTCGCGCCGTCGACGACATTGCCGACAATAGCGGCCCTCGCGACGTCCATCTTGCTCAATTGCAGCGCTGGCGTCACGACGTCGATGCAATTTACGCCGGCGCCACGCCCGCTCACTTGCATGCGCTGGCCGACGCGATCCGGACTTTCAATCTGCGCCGCGACGATTTCTTGGCCGTCATCGACGGCATGGAGATGGACGTGATCGCCCCGATCCGCGCGCCCGATTGGGCGACGCTCGACCTCTATTGCGACCGCGTGGCCAGCGGGGTTGGTCGCCTATGCGTTCGCGTATTCGAAATGGCGGACGCGCAAGGCATAGCCCTGGCGCATCATCTCGGCCGCGCCCTCCAACTGACCAACATCCTGCGCGATATCGACGAGGACGCCGGCATCGGGAGACTCTATCTTCCGCAAGAAGCGCTGCGCGCCGCCGGAATAACGTCGACCGAACCTCTGGAGGCAATCGCCAATCCTGCGATCGATCGAGCCTGCGCGCCCGTCGTCGCGCGCACGCAACGCCATTTCGTCGAGTCCGACGCGATCATTGCTCAGAGCCCGCGCCGGGTCGTGCGCACCCCCCGCATCATGAGCGCGGCCTATCGCTCCATCCTCGAGCGTCTCGTCGCGCGTGGCTGGCTTCCGCCGCGCGCGCCTGTCAAACTGCGCCGCATGCAGCTCATTTGGATCGTTCTGTGTCACGGCATCGTCTGACGCCGCGTCAAATCCATGTCGTCGGCGCGGGATTGGCCGGACTATCCGCAGCCGTACGGCTAGTTTTTCGCGGCTTGCATGCTGCACGTTAAGGAGATTGATGTTATTGGGCGCTCAATTTCGAGGGGGCTTCAATCGCGGTCACGGTTCGTGTTATGCGTTGGACCGGTTTGTCTGGGTTCGCCATGAATGACGCGCGCACCGACGAGTAGGCGCCGACTTGCCGTTGCGACGGGCCCGCGCGCTCCATTGCAACCAGCGCCGCGCGTAAATCCTTGGGCAAA